>JANYKW010000127.1 GCA_025358025.1 Bacteroidia bacterium
ACAAATTCAGGTGCAGCACTAGTAGGCTCCTCGATTATAGTTTCAGACGGGACATCAATACTACAGGGCGCAAAGGGAACGACGACAACAGTTTTACATGGAAATCCATCGGGGTTGCCAAGTTATGGATCTGTTAGTCTCACAGCAGATGTAAGCGGAATACTTCCGATAGTAAATGGTGGTACGAACTCTAATACAGTATTGACTAACGGTCGGGTAATGATTTCCAAAGGTGGTAAAATAATAGAGGCTGGAACTGTGCCAATGACAGATGGTCAGGTACTTGTTGGGAAGACAGGCAGTGATCCGCAGATTGTGGATATGACAGGAGATGTCTCTATAAATGATCTGGGAGCGACCAATGTACTGACTGTAGGTACTTCGGCAGCAGTGGATTTGCATACAGCTGAACTATTGGCCAACGCATCAACTAATCTTAATACAGCAAGTACAATAGTAAGACGAAATGCCAGCGGAGATTTTGCAGCAACAAACATAACGGCGAATTTATTAGGAAATGCCACTACAGCTACAACAGCAGGTAGTTTTACAGGATCTTTAGTTGGTGATGTAACGGGTACTCAGGGAGCAACCGTAGTATCAACAGTTGGGACCTCAACAGCAGCCAATGTTCATTCAGCTGAATTACTGGCCAATGCAGCCACCAATCTCAATACAGTTAGTACAATAGTCAAGAGAGACGCGAGTGGCAATTTTACAGCCGGAACAATTACTGCAGCTTTAAATGGAAATGCCACAACAGCCACAACAGCAGGTAGTTTTACAGGATCTTTGGTTGGAGATGTAACGGGCACACAGGGAGCAACAGTAGTTTCACTGGTAGGAGGATCCACAGCAACTAATGTGAATGCAGCAACAGTTTTGGCCAATGCAGCCACCAATCTCAATACTGTAAGTACAATAGTCAAGAGAGATGGTAGCGGTAATTTTACAGCAGGCACAATTACGGCAGCATTATCAGGAAATGCAACAACATCTACCACAGCATCAAATCTTTCTTTAGGCGGAGCAGGCACAATCCCATATCAGTCAGCAGCAAACACGACAGCTATGCTGGCAGCAGGAACTTCAGGCCAGGTATTAACCTCGGGAGGAGCTGGCGCACCTACATGGACAACACCGACTACCGGAACAGTAACAAATGTATCAGTAGTAACTGCCAATGGATTATCAGGAACGGTATCAAATCCGACAACCACACCGGCAATTACATTAACGACTACAGTAGCAGGTCTTTTAAAAGGAGATGGGACTTCCATATCCGCAGCATCAGCAGGGACAGATTATGTTGCTCCGAATGGTGCAATAGCGGCAGGAACCAATACAAAGATATCCTACGATACAAAAGGGTTGGTCACGGGAGGAACTTCTGCGGTACTTGCATCTGCAGATTATGCCAACCAGGGAGGAACGACGAGCATACTTCATGGAAATGCAGCAGGGAATCCGTCATGGGGACAAATAGTAAATGCTGATATAACAGATGGTACTATAGATCTGGTAAATAAGGTTACAGGAGTTTTACCGATAGCCAATGGAGGAACAAATTCAAGTACGGCTTTGACCAATGGCAGGGTTATGATTTCCAAGGGAGGCAAAATTGTAGAAGCCGGAACCGTACCAATGACTGATGGTCAGGTTCTTGTTGGGAAGACAGGCAGTGATCCACAGATTGTGGATATGACAGGAGATGTCTCTATAAATGATCTGGGAGCGACCAGTGTACTGACTGTAGGTACTTCGGCAGCATCGGATTTGCATACAGCTGAACTATTGGCAAACGCTTCAACTAATCTTAATACAGCAAGTGCAATAGTAAAGAGAGATGCGAGTGGTAATTTTTCGGCAGGGACAATCTCAGCAGCATTAAATGGTAACGCTTCTACAGCCACCACATCGGGTAGTTTTACAGGATCTTTGGTTGGAGATGTAACGGGTACGCAGGGATCAACAGTAGTATCCACTGTAGGGGGAACAACGGCAGCGAATGTAGCATCTGGTGCAAATTTGGCCAATGCAGCAACTGCACTTAGTACACCGAGTACGATAGTTAAGAGGGATGCGAGTGGCAATTTTACAGCAGGCATGATCACAGCAAATCTTACAGGAAATGTAACAGGAAATGCAAGTACTGTAACGACGAATGCTAATT
>JANYKW010000147.1 GCA_025358025.1 Bacteroidia bacterium
CAATTGGAATGTCCTGCTGACCACCAACAAGAGTCTGGAATTTGAAGAAGCTTATCGGATTTATTCAACTCGGTGGAGTGTTGAAGTTTTCTTCAAAGAGAGCAAGACCCATTTGAGACTGGGCAAATGCCAATCGCAGGATTATGATGCCCAGATGGCCGATACAACAATCTGTTTGATGCAGTACAACATACTATCACTTGCCAAAAGATTACTGGATTATGAAAGTATGGGAGAGCTGTTCAAACAAGCTGGTACAGAGACTTTAGAGTTAACTGTCGTTGAAAAAATATGGGGCTATCTGCTAGAACTTATAGCCTTGATTGCCGATATTTTCGAAATAGATATTGAAGAAATTTTGAATAAAATAGCTGATGATAATCAGTCGATTACAAAACTCATCAAAATGAGGGCCGCGCTAAATGCGGCTTGAAGGAGATGCGAAACTTAAATATATGATAAACAGTGGCTAAGAGAGAGAAGAGATTTTGATATTGAAGAAACAAAGGTCATTTTGAATGAGATTATTAAAGTAATTGAAGCTAAATCTAAGAAAGTCAATTTATTAAATTTAAAAGAAACGATTACAGAGTATAAAGTAAAATTTCCAGAGGTAGTAGAAAAGTTCAATGAAGAAAACCCTTTAGGGGATTGGGATGGACATATTCAGGAGGTAATTCCTGCCTTTGTGTTGTCTCAGTATGCCAATCTTTTTTCAGATATACCCAAGGACAATCCATGGGTATTTTTAAATCACATACCAGCTGATGAATGTGAGATATTTTATAAAAACTTAATTGAACTATTTGTTATTCGAAAAGATGATTTTGATGGTAGCAGAAATATTGATGCATTCCTAAATAATTTTTCATTACCTATAAAAACAGTCAATCTTAATTCAGAATTTAAGCAATTGGGAGATTTTAATCTGTTTAATGCCCAGCCAATTCTTCGATTAGATAGGGATAGATTTTTCATTCCAGTAACCTATTGTTTATATGAGGCTTGTTATGAAAGTCCCCTTTATTGGATGTTAAAAGATAAAGAGTATAAAGACCAACTTGCTGAGCACAGAGGAAAGACTGGCGAAGATATTTCTTATGAATTCTTATCAAACGTTTTTGGGAAAGAACGCACATATAAATCTGTGAAGATTATTACGAAAAAGGGTCATGTTTGCACGGATGTTGATGTTTTATGTGTTCTTGGCAGTAAGGCATTATGTGTAACTACCGTTTGAAAACTGCACAGCATTTCGGTTGAAAACTGCACAGCTTATCAAATAATTTTAACTTGCCTTACACACAAACAAGGCACCAAAAATGATAAGCATGGTAAACAAACAAAAAATTATTCAGTACTGGCATGTCGAGAAAAAATCGGAGGTTGAAATTGCCTCGATTCTCGGGATAAGCCGCAACACGGTTCGACGATATGTGAAGTCGTTTCGGCGTGCCTTGGATCAGAGTCAGGTGACCGGACTGCCTGCTCCGGTCCTCTCGGATTTTCTGCTAACAATCCCGAAGTACAACACTACTAACCGGGGCAAAAGAAAGTTGAATGCAGAGATCGCAGATACAATTAACGGATATCTTCAGGAAAATGCAGAGAAGTGCCGGACAGGTAAGGCCAAACAGATCCTAAAGAACATTGATATTTGGGAGCTGTTACAGAACTCAGGACAGGACATCGGATATACGGTTGTTTGTGATTATATACTTCAGAAAAAGTCAGGCAATCACGAAGCTTTTATCCGTCAGGAGTATGTACCGGGTGAAAACTGCGAGTTTGACTGGTGTGATATCAAACTGACAATTGGCGGAACCGAGAGAAGGTTGTATATGGCTCTATTCACCATGTGCAAGAGCAATTACCGCTTCGGGATGATCTTCCATCGCCAGGATACACTGGCTTTTATGGAGGCACACATCGCCTTCTTTGACGCCATTGGCGGAGTTCCACTGAGGATGAACTACGATAATATGCGCGTTGCCATAGCAGAGTTTGTCGGACTTCACGAAAAGAAAGCTACGGTTGCCTTGCTACAGCTGTCGACATTTTACGGTTTTTCATATCGGTTTTGTAATATTCTTTGTGGTCACGAAAAGGGCCATGTGGAACGGAGTGTCGAGTATGTCCGCCGCAAAGCGTTTGCCAGAAAAGACATGTTCGACACGATCATCTCAGCGCAAAACTATCTGGAGGCTGTATGCAATGATTTAAACAACAAGAGGCTCACTGGCAGTACATTCACTATTGGTGAACTGATGGCAGGAGAAAAAGACCTTTTGCTGCCACATCCCGGACGCATGGAGTGCTTTCTTCTTCAACAGGCCAGTATCGACAAGTATTCTACCTTTACTCTGTGGTCGAACCATTACTCGGTTCCTGATTACCTGGTTGGACAGAAGGTAGATATTAAAATTTATGCCAATCAGTTGAAAATCTACCACCAGGAGAAAGTTCTTTTCACGCACGAGCGTGATTACGGGACCGCACGATGGATCATAAAGTTAGAACATTACCTGCGTACCCTGGAGAGGAAACCTGGTGCCCTTCATGGTTCAGCAGCCCTTAAACAAGCTCCCTGGCAAGTAAGGCTAATCTACGAGTCGGTTTTCAGAGAGAATGCACGGGATTTTGTCGAGATCCTCCAGTACTGTAAAACACACAACATCTCCTATGAACGCTTGTGGAGGGTCTATGAGCAATTACTGGTCAAATGTCCTTCTGATATTAGTGTAGACAAGTTCAAAGCATTGTTAGGTAATAATCCTCACGAGTCGGTCATCACCTATCCTGATACAGAAATCACCCGACATGCCATGGACCTTTTGACGGAGATTAACGAGATACTTCATACAAATTAACTATGGAAAAGAATCTCGAACAGGACATAATTGTCTATACCAAGGAACTCCGGCTTCCCACCTTCCGCAGGAACTACGAACCCGCTGCCATTGAGGCTGCCCGCGAGAGACTCTCCTTTGAGAAATACCTTCATGGTTTATTGTTGTTGGAGTGTGAAGCACGGTCCGAAAACCGCAGAAAAGCGCAGATCCGTCAGGCGGGCTTTCCTCAGCTGAAATACCTTCAGGATCTGTCTCGTGAGGATCTCCCCAAAGAAGCCCAGGAACGCTTGCCTGTACTTGAACGACTTGAATTTATTGGCACCGGACGTAATCTGATATTGGCTGGTAATCCGGGAACAGGCAAAACTCATTTAGCCATAGGACTGGGTATCAAAGCCTGCTCAGAAGGCTACCGCGTTTTGTTCACCACTGTCCCACGAATGCTGACCCAAATCCGGGAAAGTCGCTCAAAAAAAGCACTGACCCTTCTTGAACATCGTTTTGAAAAATATGACCTGGTAATCTGTGATGAGTTCGGATATATCTCCTACGACAAGGAAGGGGCGGAACTATTGTTTAATCACCTTTCTCTAAGAGCTGGCAGCAAATCCACAATTATCACAACCAACCTCTCCTTTGATCGCTGGCCTGAGATTTTTGGAGACCCTACGCTCACTGCTGCCATGGTAGACAGACTCACACATCGGGCATATTTAATCAACATGAATGGTAAATCATATCGAGCAAAGGAGACCAGGAAATGGAACGAGCAATAACAAACAACAGGCACAGGATTGGTTTGCTCTTTTGCCGGGGAAGAGCTGCTTCGGCCTCCGGCCTCCTCTTCTCTTCCCCGGCAAAAGTTAACTTGCGTAGATCAAAGGAAAAGGTATTTTTACATCACTCAGCTGTTCACTTTTCAACCGGTGGACCTGTGCAATTTTCACCCGGTATTTACA
>JANYKW010000150.1 GCA_025358025.1 Bacteroidia bacterium
GAAAGTCATCACAATGTGTATACACAACCTCGGTTGAAAGATCGATTCGCTGCTGCTTTTTCATTTCCTCATCACGAGGAAAATTGGAACCAAGAATAATTATATCTTTGTCCTTCAATTCATTAAGACCGCGCATTGCTCCGTGATAGAACTCCTCATTCACCTTGAACCCAAGACCTGCGGCTATTTCTCTAAAAACTTTGTTCCGAGCGAAATCCTGAAACGGAATGATCCAAGTTTCGTTCTTTGAAAACTGTAGGTCATCGCATACGGCTCTTGCTGCGTTCAGCAGATTTTTAATCTCAGCTACCTTGATGTTTCCGCTAGGCCAATCGAATGCCTTAGTTTTTGAAACGTTGTCGACCACTTGGTAGAGCTTGCCCTTTGGAACTATAAATCCATCTTTCAACGGGTGATAGCTCAGGTGGATTTCGTCTTCGGAAGAAACCTGAAACCTTGCGATGATCTCCATTAAGTCCGAAGTTGCGTCGGTGATGATAATCTTTGAGTTTGGATTCTTAGCGAGTCCGATCTGATGCAAAATATGTTTGAAGTCTTTTATGTCTGGGAAAAACCAAATAACGGCTCGACCTTTTTTGGAATCGTGTTGCGTTTCGACCCGGCAGTTCATCTTTAGCGCATCGCGTATCTGTTTGTACCACTTCTCTGTTCGGCTTAGTTTAGCCTTATCACTTAGCTTAGAGAACCAGCCTCGTGATCCTTCAAGCGAAATCTTTTTTGGATTGAAACCCCGGCGCTCCAATTGCTCTTTGTTCAACTTTCCATCGGTAGGATAAAATCCTGACTCCTCACGAAAATAGGCGATCAGCATATGTGATCGGTATTTTCAAGCATAGTCTTCAGCCAGTTGCATAGCTTGAGCCAGCGAAGTCTCGCGCTTTTTCCAGTTCGGGTCGAAAATTTCTTTTTTTTGTAAGTTCAACTTATCAATTAAAGCCTTGGCAGCCGTAGCAGAATTAGAAATAAGAAACTGAATGAAGTCCTGTGCACAGTGAACGATGATCATTCCGGCTCGCTGGAGCGAAGGCGTCATCTGTTTTTCTTTTTTAAATTCGAGCGCAAGAATATTTGCAATTGGATGTGCAATCATAGTGGCAATGAGAGATGCATAAGTAAGGACATAAATAATTTTCGGATTTGCTGTAGGCAAGTCAGCCAAACGCAGACAACTTTTAAATGATTTAAATACGAGCTCGATTTGCCATCTGAGTCGGTACAGTGGATAGATGAGTTCTGCTGGAGCTAAGAGATTTGTTGCGTACCAATGATACTGTTGACTGAGGGGGTTCCAGAATCCAATGATTCGCGTAGTGAAGAGTGGCTTAGAGTTTAAGGAGAATTGTCCAATCACCTCAACGATTTTACTTTTTTTATTAGGCAATCTTCGGTCAAAAAGTCCCCAGCCTTCAAATTTTGTTTTTGGAAGTCCGCTGATGACTTCGATTACTTTAATATTTGCTTTTGTTTTTACTCTGGATAAAAAGAAGCCACCTATTTTTATTATATCCGCCATGAGTTGGTAATCCCAGTAGCCGAGGTCAAAAATAATAAGTTTTCCTTTAAGGGATTTAATCGGAGGAAACCCGTTTCGGTCGTGAGTGGTTGCGGGAGTCAATTTAAACCAGTTGACGGCACCAAGAAATAAATCAAAGCAAAGATGAAGTTTTATAGCTGCTGGGGCGACATTGTTTCTGGGTGCGGGAAAATTTTCTTTGGCGGACTTCGGTAGGCTTGATGAACTGGAGTCGAGCAAAAGTATGGCGCTAACATTTATGATCTTCAGTAGCTGAGGGGTTATCGACAGTTTGCAGGCAAACTTGTTTACCATTGAGGCGGTAAGTTCCTCGAATATTTTTTGAAGCTTTTGTGTCGCTAGTCTCTCCCAGAAGCCTCCGCGACTGATGGAAACACCAAGAGTTGATTGAACAAATTTTCGAATACAATCAAGGGTGCGAAAATTTCCACGATCCCGTGAAAAGCAGAATATAAGAGTGGTGATAAGATCGCGAGTTCCAACCGTCGCTCTGGCGTCTTCATTCGAGATATGAGCAAACCTACTCTTCATCTGGTCTAAAAATTTTTTTAAACGCATTGCGTCTCCTTAATTTAACGCTGTACATTGATTGAGTGTACAGCGTTAAATAGAGAGTATGGGCACACTAAAAATAAACCAAGACAAAAAGATTGAATTACTAAAAACAAAAATTGGAGATTTCGACCTCGCAGCTCCGGGAACGCTTCGGACGATATATTCAAAATGCGGCAAGGATTACTGCGCTTGCCAAACTGACAAGAAAGCTCGGCATGGCCCGTACATCTTATGGGACAGAAAGGTGGATGGAAAACTAAGTTCAAAAATGGTCTCAAAAGAGATGGCTGTGCAAATTAAAGGATGGATTGAAAATAGAAAAAAATTGGAAAAGCAAATACAGGAAATTTTAATCCTTAGCCAATCAATCGTCGCAAATTTAGTTGAGGAAAGTAGGAAATTAGGCGGTGACAAAATGTAACTATACGAATTTTATCAGAAAAAATACCGATCACATATG
>JANYKW010000154.1 GCA_025358025.1 Bacteroidia bacterium
TGCCGGTCGCTGGGGCGAACCTGAAGATGTTGGTAATGCCGCTCTTTTCCTGGCCTCCAAAGCAAGCAACTTCGTAAACGGACATGTGCTGTATGTGGATGGTGGAATTTTGGCTAACTTTGGTTATGTCAAAGGCGAAAACGAATTGCCGCAATAGTTAAAATTGAGGCAGTCAAATAAGAATCTTTGCTTGACCCTTTAAAACAGTATAAAAAGCTCATCTATGGAAAAAGTCATCACATTCGGTGAAATCATGCTGCGCCTGGCTACTCCGGGTTTCGAGCGGTTTGGACAAAGCGGCAATCTCAGTGCTACTTTTGGCGGTGGTGAGGCCAATGTCGCAGTATCCCTGGCCAATTACGGCATAGCAACAAAATTTGTCACCAGGCTTCCAAAAAATGAGATAGCAGATTCTTGCATTCGGGAACTCAGGGGATTCGGTGTTGACACAACAGAAATTCTCCGGGGCGGTGACCGTATGGGAATATATTTTCTGGAAGCCGGCGCAGTAAGCAGGGCAAGCAAAGTCATTTACGACCGTTCCGGCTCATCGATTGCGGAGATCAAGCCGGGAATGATCGATTGGAACAAAATCTTTGAAGGGGCAACATGGTTTCACTGGACCGGCATTACTCCTGCCATTTCGCAAGGAGCAGCCGATGTCTGCCTCGAAGCAATAAAGATTGCAAACAAACGTGGTATCATGGTGTCTACTGACCTAAACTACCGCAAAAATCTTTGGAAATACGGCAAACAGGCACACGAAGTGATGCCATTGCTGGTCGCCGGTTGTGATGTGATCCTTGGCAACGAAGAGGATGCAGCCATGGCACTGAATATCCATCCGGATGGCGTTGATGTAACCGCCGGTCATGTTGAAGCGGATGCTTATCTGTCTGTATCACAAAAGGTAATGGCGCAATTCCCGCGCTGCAAAGCGGTGATCACTACCCTGCGCGGGTCGGTCAGTGCCAGCCACAATTCATGGAGCGGCGTCTTATACGATGGCAAGGAATTATACAAATCCACCACTTACCAAATCACACATATCGTCGACCGGGTTGGTGGAGGTGACTCTTTCATGGGCGGTCTGATTTACGGATTGCTTACCTACCGGGACGACCTTCAGGCTGCCCTGGATTTCGCGGTAGCCGCATCCTGTCTGAAACATACTATTTACGGCGACTACAACAGGGTGACCGTCTCCGAAGTTGAGAAACTGATGGGAGGCGACTCTTCCGGACGGGTGTCCCGTTAATTTTTATACTGATGAAATACTATTTTGCAGTATTTGCCATTTGTCTTATTTTGATTCCGGTACCTCAGTCATGGCTAAATAGAGATTACAAAAATTCCACCACAAAATGAAATTCATTAGGCTCTTTGTAATTACCTTTCTCATCTTCGCATTGGGTGCAAAGGCCCAGCGACAGATGGAAAATCTTGATCGCGGGGTTATTGCGGTTCGTAGCACTACGGATTCAGTATATATTGGTTGGCGATTATTGGGAACCGAACCTGATGTGATAGCTTTTAATCTTTATCGTCAAACGGGAAATGAAAAACCAGTCCGACTCAATGCAAATCCCATAAAAGAGAGCACAAACTATGTTGATGGCAAAATCGATTTCAACCAGGATAATTCCTGGTTTGTCAAGGCACTACTAAAGAATGTTGAACAGGAAGCGAGCAAATTTTTTACTTTAAAGGCCAATTCACCTGTTCAGCAATACATTAATATCCCACTTAAAACGCCTGCTGGATATACCCCAAATGATGCCTCCGTTGGTGATCTGGATGGTGACGGGGAATATGAAATAATTCTGCATCAGACAGGAAGAGCCATCGATAACCCTTCAACCGGTATTTCCGGAATACCGATATTTCAGGCGTATAAAATGGATGGGACTTTTTTATGGGAAATTAACCTGGGAAAGAACATCCGGGAAGGGGCTCATTATACCCAATTTATGGTTTATGATCTCGACAGTGATGGCATAGCTGAATTTGCCTGTAAAACTGCCGACGGCACCATGGACGGAATTGGGAAAGTTATTGGCGACTCCACAAAAGATTACCGGAATTTAGATAAGGCAAGTGGTACTTTTTATGGCAAAATACTGGCCGGACCGGAATATTTCACCATTTTCAGTGGCCGTACAGGTGAAGCTCTTGCAACCACCGACTACATTCCCAACCGCCTTCCCCTGAATGGATGGAATGGCCATGGTGGCAATGGAGGAGGCGATAGTTCAGGAAATCGTGTGGATCGTTTCCTGGCTTGTATAGCCTACCTGGATGGTGTCCACCCAAGTGTTGTGATGTGCCGGGGTTACTACGGACGGTCTGTACTGGCTGCCTGGGATTGGAGGAAAGAAAAATTAACTTCACGTTGGGTATTTGACAGCAAAGATGGCGAGAACGTTTTTTCAGGACAGGGGAATCATAATTTAAGTGTCGCAGATGTTGATGGCGATGGGAAAGATGAGATTATTTATGGTTCAATGGTCGTTGACGACAATGGCAAAGGCTTGTTTTCGACAGGGTTTCGTCATGGTGATGCCATTCATGTCGGGAAGCTC
The DNA here is from genome assembly GCA_025358025.1 of Bacteroidia bacterium. GTDB lineage: Bacteria > Bacteroidota > Bacteroidia > Bacteroidales > Prolixibacteraceae > CAINVV01. Next base: position 2,583 of record JANYKW010000154.1, read on the forward strand.
ATTCCTGGCCGTCAGGGACTGCAGGTGTTTGGAATCCACGAAATTGAAGCGAAAACGGAAGGTCCGGGAGCAACTGTTTTTGATGCGAAAACCGGTGAAGTCTTATATAAAGGCTCTATGAACAAGGATGTTGGACGAGGAGTAGCCGAAGATATCGATCCATCCAATCCGGGAGCTGAGATGTGGTTTTCGGGAAGTGATGGTCTCTTAAATATGAAAGGTGATCGAATTGGTGATGCACCCCCATCCGCTAATTTTTTGATCTGGTGGGATGGTGATTTATCGCGCGAGCTACTCGATGGAAATCACATCGATAAATACAAGGCGGGCAGGCTGTTTACTGCTGATGGTTGTGTATCGAACAACGGCTCAAAATCTACGCCTGCCTTAAGTGCAGATCTCTTTGGCGACTGGCGTGAAGAAGTCATTTTCCGAACAGCGGATAATCAAAATCTTCGGATTTATACGACGACAATTCCGACCAATCACAGGATCTGCACTTTAATGCATGATCCCCAGTACCGGTTGGCGATTGCCTCTGAAAATGTGGCATACAATCAACCACCACATACCGGGTTTTTCCTTGGTACAGACATGGAAAGTGCCCCAAAACCAAAAATCGTTTTGGTTAACAAAAATAAGTCCAGGCATAAAAAATGAAAAGTAAAATGATCATAAATAGCTCAATCTCGAACGATTCTTTTAGGATTGAGTTGATTTTGTTATCTTTATAACTCAAACTGTTTATTTAAGGCATTACTATATTTTGGTTACTTTATTTAATAGTACCATTTTCAAATTTTCAAATTTCCCAATTTTCAAATTGTCTCACATGGCACGTTTCAAAAGATTAACAGTACTGAATACGCTTACCGGAACTGGCATTGTTCCATTGTATTACCACAAAGATGCAGCAATCGTTAAAAATGTGGTGAAAGCCTGTTATGCCGGCGGAGCAAGGGTCTTCGAGTTCACCAACCGGGGTGATTTTGCCCATGAAGTTTTTGCCGAAGTGAATAAATGGTGTGCTGCCGAATGTCCTGAGATGATTATGGGTGTAGGTTCTGTTGTGGATGGTGCTACGGCAGCTCTTTACATCCAGCTTGGAGCGAATTTTATTGTCTCACCAAGCCTGAATCCGGACATGGCCAAAGTTTGCAACCGCCGCAAAATTGCCTGGATGCCGGGTTGTGGTACACTTTCGGAAATTAATCTTGCTGAGGAGCTTGGATGTGAGATTGTCAAGATCTTTCCTGGTAAGGAGGTCGGCGGACCATCCTTCGTTAAAGCCATTCTTGCCCCGTGTCCATGGACGAGCATTATGCCCTCGGGCGGAGTATCCCCCGACCGGGAGAATCTGGAGGCATGGTTCAAAGCAGGCGTGGCTTGCGTCGGATTAGGCTCCCAACTCACACCTGCCGAAGTTATTGCCTCCGGAGATTACGGATTTATAGAGCAGAAAGTCAGGGAGGCAATTGCAATTGTAAAAGAAATAAGAGAATAATTTATTCTCTTATTTCTTTTACAATTGCAATTCACTTCTTCGCCACCGCCTTTTCGTATAACCCGCGAAGCCAAACTGTAACGATCCCGTAAACCATTCCAATGGCGCAATAAAGCAAAATTACCAGAGCGTTATTACCAAATGTTGAGGTTGGATACAGTTGCGTAAAGGCAAAGAATACTGCTGAAGAAACAAACAAGGCTGGAACGAAATCAATCAGTGAATGTGCGCGCTCCATGGAGCACATTGGGATCACGATGACAAAGACAGCCAGTGGAACAGTCCAGAATCCTGCGGCACTTATCAATCCGGCCAGTTTGATGATCAGAATGGCTGAGATCACACCCATCACATAGCCCAGAAAAGTACGTGCACCGCCTTTCAGTGTGCACCCTGCCATAAAATACATGGCCCATGCCTGAAAGGTCACCCAGCCAAATCCCTTGTTCCCTTGAATGGGCAAAAGCGGACTAATAAACTGATCCAGCGCTACAAATGTACAAGCCAGAAATCCGATAAAAACCGGAATTACGATAAATTTCTTGAAATCCATAATCATTAAAGTTTGGAAGTTTGGTTAAAATCAAAATCGGTTTGATTCTTAACAAAAAGAAGCATTTTTTTTGAAGTTTCCAAA
>JANYKW010000035.1 GCA_025358025.1 Bacteroidia bacterium
AACCCGGAAACCTGGGTTTGTTGAAATTTTTCCAAATTCTGCAAACGGTAGGAATGTTTGTTTTGCCGCCATTGCTGATCGCTTACTCAATGGATGACAAGCCATTTCAATTTCTGCGTCTTTCAAAAAAGCCTGACCTGAAGATGCTGGTATTAGTTAGTGCGGTTATCTTGTTTAGTGGACCAATGATTGAATGGTTATCATTGGTAAACCAACAGCTTTCGTTGCCTTCCTGGATGAGTACGGTGGAGAAATGGATGCATACTTCTGAGGATCAGGCCACTGAGATTACTAAGGCATTTCTTTCAACCAAAAGCTTTGGTGGATTGCTGGGCAATCTTTTTATTGTTGCAGTGTTGCCGGCCATCGGGGAGGAGCTACTATTTCGGGGGTTGCTTCAGAAATTGATTCTGAAGATGTCGGGGAACAACCATGTGGCGATATGGATTACCGCCATTCTTTTTAGTGCCCTCCATCTTCAATTTTTCGGTTTTATTCCCCGACTGTTGCTTGGTGCGCTATTTGGATATCTACTTTATTGGACTGGTAACCTTTGGCTTCCAATCATCGCCCATTTTGTCAACAACGCTGCAGGCGTGATCATATATTTTGTCACGAGGGAAGGTCTTGAACCGAACCAGCCTGATACACCTCTTTTCGGCAGTTCAGCATTCTTCTATGCCATTGTGAGTGCTTTGATTGTGTGGTTTCTACTGAGGTATATTTATTTGAAGCGATCAGGGATGCAAGAGATAAGAGATAAAAATTATATAAATCCAGAATAAAAACAAGCACCTAATCCGATTGGATTAGGTGCATTGTAGCCTCACCACGACTCACGAACCGTTTGTTAATCATCAATATATCATGTTGTTAAAGTTTTAAAAAGCCGAAATTTTGCAGCAAAACAGGGAAATGACATATAAATATGAATTACCTAATCCCGAGAAGAGACTTTATCAAATCCAGATCCTGCTTAACATAGATCGTTCTCGGAACCCCATCTTTGTGTGGCACAAAATTTAACCTTATTGCAGTTTGATTGGGATTATCCGGATTAGTTTCGATAAACGCTATATTGGCTATTCCAACCAACACTTCATCCCCTTCCGGTGTGGTCAAAACCAAAAATTGTGTTTGCATCTTTTATTGGTTTAGGTGATTATTACTTTTATACAGGTCTTCCTGATTACAGGAAGACCTGTATTCATTTACCAATTATCATTTTCTTTCATTTTTTTTTGCAGCCCAGCGAGAAGGTCTGCAAACTCATCCTCAGTCTTTGTAATTAGCCTATAATTTGATTCGAAAACTTGGGCTGCTTTTTTTATATTACCCCTGGAAAACTTTTCTGCTCCAGGTACATTTTTGGAATACCATTCCGGATCCCTGCCATTTTTATAGAATTCCTTTTGAGATTGGAACTCGCTAAACGGAGATTCAGGAGTTTCAATTGTACTTCCTTTAACCTGACTTCTTATGAAAATTTCACTGATATCGCACTTATACTTTCCATCTTTTACGGCAACACTTATCGTAAATGATGGATACCAATCCATCGTAATCGGCACATTCATAATACCTCCGCTCATCACAAAGGAATCGGATATGTGCGAGGATCCTTTTCCAATTAGTTTGCCGGCGGTCGGATCATCCATCTTCAACACATCGGTCGCAGATTTAAATGTCAATGCAAACCATTCTCTGGCTGAAGCATATAATTGTTTGGAGGTTTTGTTAGGTACTTCAACAACATCACTGAATTGCTGAGCACAGGCAATTATTGTGATGAATAGCAGGAAAAATGTAAAGGTAGGTTTCATGATTATGGTATTACTTTTTTTCACACTTCACTTTTGGTTACTTAAAAAACTAAATGATGTCGGTTTGGCTGGAGAGCATTAAGACGATAAAAGCCCGATGTACTACTACTAAGGCGACCTTGTACCTGTTTTGGGCAGGGGACGGTCCGAATTCAAATTACCTCCCAATTCTTCAATTCTTTTCTCCAAAACCCTGATATAACCATTCAAAGAGTTAATGGTGGCATTATTATCAGAACACTTTTTACAACTTTCATCCTTGTCCTTAACGTTCGCCTCTTGATCAACATTCGACACAGAATATTCTGGTGGTGTTTTAATCATTGAGCCATCTTCGATTAATTCAAGTATACTCACGTCTAATACCATTGCGATATTTCGCAATTTTGAGAGTGTAATATCGTTTTCATTTGCTTCATATGCTGAGATCATGCGCTTGGAAACCCCGCTTCGCAATGATAAATCATCCAAAGTCATGTTTTTAGAATTTCTTATATCCTTTATTTTCAGCACGATAGAAAATAATTAAAAATTAATGCAAAATATTGCGTTATAAATAGCAATATATTGCAATATAGTATAATATTTACTGAACTATTTATGAACAAATATAACCCCGTTCGGGAACAAATAAGGCACAATAATAATAACTAAAAATAGTGACAAAAAAGCAACTCAACAAGCTGAAAAAGAACCTTCCGACCTCGTTTTTCTTGGCTTTGATCTCCTGGGTCATCCACGCGATGAAATCTGTTTCATAGGAAGGGTTGGAAAATTCTGATTTGAATAGCTGAACAGTGAGTTTTTTATTGCTGAGCCTGTATTTAACCAGGATCTGGTTAATCCTGGCACGAATGTTCTCAATGATCAGGTTGTTGTCAGATACATCGGTGCCTTTCCCTTTGATGATGCCTTTCTTCTCATCCCAGTCGGCAGGCAATACACTGACTTTGGTGTTGATCTGGACGCGTTCGCGCTCGATGATCACCTGGATATAAAACAGGTGGGATCCTTCTTTTTTTTTCTTCCCAAATGTCGTTTGTGGCTTCATTTTTTTTGCAGCATTTTCCGAACTTTTCTATCGTTCTTAGCAATTTTGCAGCAAAATCAGCTATTTTTTAAGCCTTTTGGTTTTGTAACTGATTGATTAATAAGGTGCCGGACTGATACAGTCCGGCACCTAGTAGCCTCACCGCGACTCGAACGCGAATCTAAAGTTTAGGAAACTTCCGTTCTATCCCTTGAACTATGAGGCCATTAAAAATGTACTTAGAGTACTTAGAGTACTTAGAGTACTTAGAGTACTTGGAGTACTTCAAGTACTTAGAGTTACGCTTTAAACGGGTTTATTAGTTGAATCAGGAAACTACAATTTTGAGAGTTCCTAACTTTAAGTACTCCAGGTACAGCTTATCACTTGTTGAATTTTACCGGTACATTT
>JANYKW010000059.1 GCA_025358025.1 Bacteroidia bacterium
CCCAACTTGCACACTCTGACCGCTAATCATCCCTGTTTTCAGGGGGTTCGGTTTTTCGGATTTGCTTTTCGGGTAACACGGATTTCTTGAACCAAGGCTGGTGCTTATATCCCAGAGCATCATAAATTTCCGATGCTTTTGCTTCGGGTTTGCTGCATTTGCGGATATATATTTTCAGGTCTTCTTTGTCCTGCATGGTAACGGTAGCCGCTTTTTGTGTGTTCATAATCCGCACGATATGCGACCAATCATGATGGATATTCTTCGCCTTCAACTGGTACCTGATGGTGTTGACCATTTGGTATGCCAGAACGGCAAGAAAAAGATGCGCCATGGTATTCTCATCGCTTTGGTGAAAAACCGGACGTATTTCCAGATCACATTTCAGAGTCCGGAATGATGATTCTATTTCACGGATTGTATTGTAAATATTCCAAAAGGTAACTTCATCAATTTCTTTTATCGAAGTGCGGAGGAAATAAACTCCCTCTGCCTTGCGGGAGACCGGGATCATTCTATTCCAGGTCAGGTCCTTTACAACGCCTTTCTCGGTGCTGACCTGTATTTCAAAAAACCGGTGAGCGCTGGGATACTTTTCTTTTAAACGGCCGATGCGTTCCCATACTTTTTCAGCCTTTTTAGTGCCGCCTTTGTTTTGAATGCCTTGCAATATTTGGGTTAACCCGGTTACAAAATGAGAGGTAAAGCTCTCGTTCATGGAGAGTTCCTTTATAGCCTTGCGCTCGCTTCGTACATACAACAGTGTATCCTCTATGCCTTCCTTTTCAACCAGCAACAACTCAACGGGACTTTTGCGCTTATCGGTAATGATAACGGGGTTCCCCTGGTCTTTAACAGCCTTGTAGTCTTTTAGCTTACTGCGGGTTACACACAAGTAGTCATAGCCCTTCGATCGGAGCATCTGTAGATTATCCTCAGTGGCTATCCCGGCATCCATCACGACCATAGGCTTGCGACCGGTGATAGACGTTTGAGTGCTTAATTCATTCAGCATGGACTCAAGTGTGGTGGTCTCACCAATATTGCCACGATATATTTTGCTGTATTTAACGAACCCTTCTATGTTCACCACTAAAGCCAAGGTCACCAGTTTGGCATCCTTTCGCTTTTCCTTGCTGTTGCCAAACATCGCAATCTGACTGTTTTGTTTGCGCCCTTCAAAATAAGTATTGGTCAAATCGTACAGGATGATTTTATCCTGAAGGTCAAAAAGCTCACTGGTCCTGCGAGATAAATATTGTTCAATTCCATCACGATGTTCATAAAGCAAACGACTGATCCGGTATAACTTATGGTGGTTTACAGAGGCTGCCTCTATGCCCATGAGTTCGCCAAGTGCCGTATTGTCTTGCAACCATTCGGCCGTGGCATGCTCCGAGGCTGGGCAAACTGCCCGGCTGATAATATGCAGGAGCGACAGATTACTATCATCAGGAGTAAACCCTGCCTTTTCAAAGTATTGGCGAAGACCCAGCTGGTTCATTGCCTGAAGGCACATCCATTCACTCCCAATCTCTCGTACATTCTCTATGGCTACGCTATCCAGGTCAACCGTCTGCAAGTTCCTTTCAGTTGGCGGCAACATTGCACGGTCAACCAATTGACCATCAATAATCTGGCGATAAAACTTTTGCGCCAGCTTCTCTATCCCTGCGGGATACACAAATAAGGATGGTTGACCGCCCAGCAGCTGCTCGATCCGATCGGCAAGTAGCTTAAATTCCTTCTTATCAATGAGTTCTACCAGAGTACCTAAAGACAGGATGTTGCGATGGCGAACCTTATCGCCTAAACGATAGCTTTCGCACAACCGGTAATAATGGTACGACTTACCAGTGGTCTTATCAGTTTTGGGTATGGCTTTGATAAACATGAGATAAAAATACACATACCAAACTGATTCTACAAATCACTTTCGGGGACTACAAAGCACTTTTGGAAAACCCGGTATTGATTATCAAGTGATTACAAAATCTATATACTGGAAATAAATTGTACCTGGTTACTAACATCCTTGTAATCAACGCTTTTATTTTTGTAGTATATTTACTGACTATCTATTTGATGCAAGTTGGGTTAA
>JANYKW010000159.1 GCA_025358025.1 Bacteroidia bacterium
GAGTTCAGAATCGTCAATAAAAAGGATGGGTTGGCATCAAATGATGTTCGGGCAATTACACAAGATGAATACGGGATTTTCTGGTTTGCGTGTTTCGGCGGGGGGCTGACCCGATTTGACGGCAAGCGGTTCACCCGCTTCACCACCAAGGACGGGTTACACAGCAACTTCATACGACGGTTGTACTATTCCAGAACCTACAAAACCCTGTTCATCGGGGCAAACGACGGTTTCTATACGTTGAAAGACGAAAGGTTTGCATTCTACGGCAAGTCAAACGGCAAGCTGGCTGAAGAGCACGAAATTATGTGGTTCCTTGAAGGAAAAGGATTTGTCTATGTGTTTCCGTTTTCAGATAACCTTCTCAAATTCTACCCGTCTACAGGTTTAATATCCCAAATGACTGGAGAAAAATCAGTAAATGGCAGGTGGTGGTCTATGTCTTCCGCATTGGTGACTTCAAAAAAGGATACTGTTTGGGGGAATAAATTTGCAGTCACCAAATCAAATGGGTTCATAAGTATCCCGACCCCGAAGGCTGGATTGGTATTCGACATTTGCGAGGATGTCAGCGGGGACGTCTGGATGCCACTTTGGAGTTCACAGGCGTATGGCATTTTGCGATACGACGGGAACAGGTTCGAGGACTATTCAGCAAAATTGGGCTTGGAAGGGGTAAAATGCAACACCGTGCGGTTCGATAAAAACGCTGGTATCCTATGGATAGGTACTGACGGGAAGGGTCTGAAAGCTGTACCAAAACAGTTTTTCACCTGTTATCCTTTAAGAGATGTTTGCGGGGATCAGCACGAATACAAGAAATTGTTCTACCATCAGGGCACACCCATTCTGCTTTGCAAGGATCAAATCGTAAAATTCGACCCATCAGGTTTGCCAACAGTGATCCCGATCAACATCCTCGAAAACTCTGATGCTGGCAATATGATCAGAAACATCAGAATTAACCGAAATAAGAACATCCAGATGCCGAATACTGAGCTTTGGCGGTTTCCCGAATTTAATGACATCGCAAGGGATTCCCAAGGTAACGTCTGGGTTTCAACAACAGTAGGATTTTACAGGTTATCCCCTGATTTAACAAGGGTTCTAACTTCAATTCCATTGGACATTCGATACGGTCATATCGAGTTCGATAATCAGGGCACCCTGTATAACTGGGGTTATTGGTTAAACGCCCTTAATATTATCCCAGAACCAAACACCCAGAAGCCACCGTATAATTATAACCAATATTCCAGCAAGAACGCAGACCTTCCGAAGGATGTATCACAGATGCTTGCGATTGGCAAGAATATGCTGTTTTCAAGCCTTTACGGGGGACTTTACCTGTTTGACGGCAATACCTTCACCCACCTGAACAAAACCTGTCCACAGCTCTTAGATAACGTTTCTGACATATGTAAAGATCAGGACGGAAATATTGTCTACTGCACTAACACGGGAGAAATTGGCATCGGAACGGTTGAAAACGGAAAATTCAGAATAAAAAAGCAGTTTGACTCCTTGGATCAGTCATACGGCAGGAATTTCATCTGGGTTATCTGCGACAAATCGTTCAACATTTATGCTGGCACCAACAAAGGGCTGTTGGTGATACATAACCCGCCCGTTTATTCGTCAAGGGCACGGGACGTCCGATTTTACTCCTACAGTGAAGGATATAAAGATTTCAGCCTGACCAGCCCCGTCCTTGATGATGAAGGCAACGTCTGGCTGGCTTCTCAAAACAACTTGGTAAAGATTGATTCGAAAGTTATTACTTCATTGCCGCAAACCACCACCCAGATAATTCTGACTAAGCTGGAAACGACAGATTCAACTTATGTTTTTGCATTGGGGCAATCATCATTAAGCAAGACCAGTTGGAAATTTCCTTACCATTCGAACAATATCACCTTCTTCATCAATAACATCAACCTTCTAAACCCAGAGAAGGATCGTTTCTCCGTGCAGCTTGAAGGGTTTGACAAGACGTTCAAGGAGATAGGATCAGACAACAAAGCCATTTACACGAACCTGCCTGCGGGCAATTACAGATTCACGGTCAGGGTTTACAACCTGAACACTCTGCAAAAGCAATCCGTGACCTTGTTTGAGTTTACTATCAAAGCTCCATACTGGCAAACGTGGTGGTTTTACCTTCTTTTAAGCTGTCTGCTTGTCATTGCCGTCATAGTTATCTATTATATCCGTGAGCGCAGGCTAAGAGAAGTGACAAGGGTAAAGCTGGAAAATGCGGAACTGGAAATGCAAGCCCTGCAAGCCCAGATGAACCCTCATTTCGTTTTTAACGTTTTTAATTCCCTGCAAAGGTATATACTGGAAAGGGACGCGAAGAAGGGTGTTCAATTACTTGCGGATTTTTCAAGTATGATCCGACAGACCTTTACCCTTTCGTCCAAGCGGGTAATTACCTTACAGGAAGAAATGACTTACCTTGAATCCTATCTCAAGCTGGAACAGGAA
>JANYKW010000172.1 GCA_025358025.1 Bacteroidia bacterium
GGATGAATGCCCAATATTCCATGATACATCATAATGAGAGGTGAAACTGCACAGTGACTCCATTGATGTCCTGAGTCATGCCTTACCTCCCAGTCTTCCTGCAACGTGTTATTCTCAATTACTGAATCCATGCTGCCCCACCGTTTTCTAAAGTCATCTATAACAATTTGTATAGCATTACCTTTTGCCAAAGCCCAATATCTCCAGATCGCATTGCAAGGGTATGAAAGGCCTAAATCCTTCGGACATTCAGATATAATTTTAAGTGCATTCTCGCTATTGCCGCCAGGGCATTGGTTATAGATTATTGAGGTTGCCAAACTCCTGTCACAATACCGTATTTCCTTCTCCTCTTGCACCCATGGAAGATTGCATACAAAGACTTTTTTAACTGAATCCCAGTACTTTTCAACACACGATTTCTCAAGTTGAATGCCAAAATTCGAAACTTCGGTGCTCCAGTCGTTGTTGCCAAATTCACTGCAAAGTAGACTCAATGCATGTTGACACATGGCTGCCACGTATAGATTTAATGCACATTGCTTGTGCCGTTGTTTTTTAAAGGCGATGTGGTCCATCCATACTGACGGCATTCCCAAATTCTCCACCGGAATCAAACCATCCTCACCAACTGATTTTTTTAGAAATTTAAAAAAAGTAAGCAACCGCGGATAGGTTTCCTTCAAGGCATCGGTTTTGCCGGTATACAAAAAATAATACCATGAGTCGAAACAAAAACCTACGCTATGATCAACAATTGGTCCCCATCCGGTTAGCTGCATCTGTCTTTCCATCACCCGGGCAAGCCTGTCGAAAGCAGGCCAGCTATCCATAAAAACGCCATCTGTGCCTAGCCCCTGACCGAATGTATTAACAAAACGAGCAGGTAAAAGCGTATCGCCGAACGAATAATAAATTGCATGAAGCTGGTGGCTCCCGTCACCACTGTACTGTTGTCTCTCCCGGGCCATCCCATCAACAATTGTATCCTGAGCACAGTTATACAAGGTATTTACTGAGGCATTGATAACGCGCTGCAATATTTTGTCATTGGTAAAAATATCAGGGTTATGTTTCCAAGGGTACATTCTTCTCCTGATAGCAATGTTCTTAAGTATTACCGGTCGATTGTAATTCCTCAAATGAAATTGTATCCATCGATAACTTTCAAAATCAAAAGTCTCGAAATTATTTTCACCCTCACTGCAGACAAATCGTGTCCATGAGTTGAAATGAGAATTTAGAAATACAGGCCCACCAGGCTTATGAGCTTCATGAACAAGTATTTCAACAATTGTTCCTTCCGGGGCATCAATTGTAAAATTCGGCCACCCAACCATTTGTTCCTTACATTCAAATGTTACTGTTGCAGCCCAATCTTTCCTGATGCCAATCCTCCATTCCTCATTTTTAATTTCTTCAGCAGGACTTCCCCACTCGTATTCAAAGGCATCCGGAGTTATTGATTCAAAATAATCTTCAGCAGGTCGTTTCCAATATATCCACGCAGATTCACGCAAGGTAAATCCATCAATGATCGTTTCCTTCATTAACGGAACAGAACGCTCCCGGATCGAACAGATATCCCTGTTCCCGGAAATTTCCCACAAATATTCAGGGGTGCCATTACACACTGATGGTTTATCACCACGAGAACCATAAATTTTTGATGTCAGCCATTTTTTATCAGGCACAAATCCGGGAATATCCCACCCGAAGGGGTATAATCGTGAATCGAACTCTTCCTGAAATGAACGCAGAAACCATCGTTTATAGTTACCGGGACGCCAGCTACGGGCAAGAGACGATTGCCAGCTATGATCTGATATAATTTGAGAAACAGAACCATCTGGCATTTCAATGTCAAGCTTAAAAATAAATCCTGGTTTACCCATTGGCATTGTCCCGTCTCCATGCCCAAAATATAAGACTGTGCAGGCCACCACATTTTCCCCGGTGGTAAGATAACCTGACAAATCCAGTGAATCTGCCTCCATCCATCTTGGATCGCAAGGTGCCGGTCCCCATTGTACACGTTTCCCGTTGATTGTCAATTTATACCGGCTGTCTGCGAGAATATGCCCAAAAGCTGTTTTGGGTGTACTACTTAGCAGGATGCTTTTCCTGAAAAGTATCACTGTATTGGCAAGGCAACGCTCCATCGGATACCATATCCATCGTGCCGGAGATAAATCAATCGGATTTAGAATTGAATTATTTTCAGGAGATAACAGAACCGGAACTGGCAATTTTGATTTGTCTTCAACAACGGTATTGCTGGCCACCTTTTCAGAGATCAATATAGCACCGCCAGAAAGGGCAGATGTTTTAATGAAATTTCTTCTTGAAAAATATTTAGAATTATGCATCCCTTTGACAAATCAAGTAATTAAAATGGTTGTAATTAATCGCAATACCCAGTGAAGATCTAGTTCTTCAATTTAATTACGGCAACAGAAAATGGTTTTAGTTTAACAATCTTGCTTGACAGCGGCACTTGCGATGGTGGATTTTCTTTTGTCATGATATCGACATAGTTAATACTTGCCTCCTTTGCGTCTGCTGGCAATTGAATTTCTATTTCTGCATTTTTTTTGTTGATCAGCAAGATTTTCCGGCCATCCTTCGTTTTAAATCCCTGCGCCCCTACATCAGTGGTTTTTATATCCGTACTCACCAGAATATCACCCGGACCGAAATTGTCTTTCAGGAGTTTTAATACCCAATATCTTGCATTAGGCTTTCCATTTTCCCAGTTCATCATGCTTACATCCGGAAATTGTGTCGGGTAACCAACGAGCTGTGATTCGCCTGCTGCTTCAATTCCAATCTTTGTCAATTCCAGAAAAATGTGAGCATACATGGCACCTGCCAAATTCCAATAATTATCTGCAATAGGACCAGATACTTCCGGCGAGCGGAGGATAACTCCTATTTCGTTAATCGTAGTAAATGCATTCGGTGCAAGCCTTTTTCTTATGTTTTCAATGTATCTTACTTTTTCTAAAAAAGCATCGGCTTTTTCAAAGAAAGTATATTGGTAAAATTCAAGTGGTTGCTTCTCTAATGAAGGTGAGGAATAGTGGTGATAGGAAATTCCTTCCACTGAGATACCTTTCTTATGATTATTTGGATTTAAAAAGAATTCAAAATATTCAGGATTTCGGACGTTTGCAAGTGATAAACCTATAAATTTTGTTTCAGGAGAAACCTTTTTCATTTCAGTAACAATGGCATCATACATTTCTGTGTATAGCTTCGGAGAGATGTTATGTTCCAGGTCCGGTTCGTTGAGGACTTCCCAGTACGGAATCTTATAATAATGGCCTGACTTGTGAAATTTGCCCAATTCATCGGTGAATCCACCTTTAACGTACCAACTCAATAGTCTTGCAAAGTAGTTGGATACCTCCTTCATTGTAGTGTCCCTTAACTGGGTTCCCTGATTATAATTCCAACAGGTTTTATAAGGATCTGCAGGGTATTTTACCACTGAATCGGTCTTCCACATCCAGGCCGGGGTGGTACTAAAGTTGATTACAACGGAATGTCCTTCTGTTGCTTTCATAAAAACCTGCATTGTACTGTCCAGATAGTTGAAATTCCATGAGGTTTTGTCCTTGCCGGGCGGTTCAAGCTCTGCTACTGCCATTTTTGGATAAGGAAACCATGGAACATATCGCACATAATCGGCTCCCAGATCTTTCAGAGCTTTGAATGTGGCCGCATGAATGGATGAACCGGGTCGCACCATCGGGTTTTCAACCAATTGTAGCGTAGGAGTAGTTTTTGATATTGTTATCGTTTTATCCCAATTAACAGCAACAGCGTTAACGATTTTCTGAGCCTCCAGCCTACAATTGATAATTATAGACATTGCACAGATCAGTGCAATTCGTGTCGTTTTTAGAATAACTTTTCTGTCCATTTGTGTTGGTTCTATTTGATAATCTTTTCTCGATTGATTAATTTAAAATCAAAGCTTAAATCCATTCAATTATCTGTCAAAGTTTTCACTGCATCTTCAAAGAGAAAGCAATTTTAACGGATTCCTAATATATGCGACAGTACAACAATGTATCGTTTAATAAGATACCTGAACAATTACCGGTGGAACAGGTAAAGAGAAGATATTGCTTAATTATAACTTTGAGATCGTGTTGATCGTAAATGTGATTTGTAAAGAGCAGTAGTTTTCACCTATCACACATCCGGGATCAGGAAGGCAGGGGTAAAATGTTTGGTAGTTTTTGAAGAAACTTCACCTCAAATAAGGACTTGAATTAGAACTTCCGTCGAAAGAAAAGGAATAAATATATTTGTAATCTAATGAGCTACCCCATTGATTCAAAATGTATTTATATGTATATAGCTAATAAAGAGTTGGTTATCTTGCAATCATATAAAGGCATTATTATGTTTGATAACCATTGCTTGTGAAAAGCAATGATTATCAAACATAATAAACTACTATTTATTTATAGCCAGGATTTTGAGAAAGGTCCTTATTAACCAGAATTTCAGATGCTGGAATAGGGAATAATGTTTCATAAGAATCAAAAACATAATCGCCTGCAGAAAATGGTATTCCACCCCTGGGTGTTGTAGGATTGCTTTTTTCAAAAGCACCATGCGCATTCATGAAAGTGGCCATTTCAGTAGGGGTCATTGTCCGTTTTAAATCATACCAACGCTGGTTTTCAAATGCCAGTTCAATCCTTCTTTCCTTAAGAACAGCAGTTCTGAAAGAAACTTTATCGAGACCGCTTAACTGACTTAGACCAGCTCTGGCTCTAATTGGATTTATAAATCCATATACTTCCGCAGAAGGACCGGATTGTTCATTGGTGGCTTCAGCAAGCATCAGCAAAACATCAGCATATCTTAAAATTGGCCAGTTATCGCCGGGCCGGTTTACAACGGTATGGGCATGATAAAATTTAGTAATAAAGGGAATGGCAGTCCAGACACCGCTGTTGTTGGTGTAACCTTCGGCCAGGGAAACCGCTTTGCGCAGGTCGCCGGTTTCATAGGCAGCAATAATATCACGCGTTGGCACGTTCCATCCGCCACCATTCGCATTTGTAAATTTAATAACTGCTCCGTATGACTCTCTGGGGTAAAAATTATAAGTAAAATTACTCCATTCTCCTATATCAGTATTTGCCTGATACTGAACTTCCAGAACAGACTCAGCATTATTTTTCTGTTGTGGATCAAATACATCAGCGTATTTCGGCATCAAACTATATCCGGTAATTTGCTTAAGTGTTGTGACCGCATCCGAATATTGTTTCTTGGTAAGATATACTTTCCCTAACAATCCCAAAGCGGCACCTTTGGTGATTCTTCCTTTTTGAGCTGCAGGTATTGATGCACGATCAGGAAGAGAGGTAATGGCGGTTTTAAGATCACTTTCAATAAGGGCATAAACATCAGCCACAGGAGACCGCTTATAATTATATGCTTCAGCAGGAGTTGCAATGGGTTCCTTTACAATGATTACATCACCGAAACCTTGTACCAGTTGAAAATAATAATAGGCCCTCATAAATTTACACTGCCCTTCAAAATCAAGTTTTAAAGCATTATCCATGGTTGCGCCCGGAATTTTTGCAAGAACAATATTAATGTTGGTCAAACCACGGTATAA
The DNA here is from genome assembly GCA_025358025.1 of Bacteroidia bacterium. Taxonomy (GTDB): domain Bacteria; phylum Bacteroidota; class Bacteroidia; order Bacteroidales; family Prolixibacteraceae; genus CAINVV01. The sequence continues at coordinate 5,654 of JANYKW010000172.1, forward strand.
TTGATTATACCAATTCGTGATATTGCTTGTTCCGGAATTAATTTGGAAATATTCAATCGCCTCCAAACTTGGCCCCTGGCCTCTGTCACCGACATTGAAATGGAGTGTGCTATTGTCTGAAACATACTCAGTATAAATCCACTGGATTGATGTCAGATCCTGCAATTGAGAATATATACCATTAACGGCAGATTGGACCTGGGACTGATTTTGATAATAAGTCCCTGCCGTAAGTTGGGTCGGATTAACTTTATCAAGAAAGCTATCTCCACATGACATCAAGGTCAACCCAAATGCAATGCATGCTATCTTTATTATGTATTTCATCTTTTATATTGTAAGGTTATTTAAAATTTGATAATTGCACCTACTGAAAAAGTTCTTGGGATAGGATACGCCTCATCGTCTCTACCAGGCTGTCTGTTATCTCCACTGGTATTAATTTCAGGATTGGTTCCAGGATAGTTGGTTACTAAAAGAAGATTATCTACGTTAAAATAGAACCTTGAACTTTTTAATATCTTGGAGTTAGCAGGCAAATTATAGCCAATTGTAAGTGTCTTAATCCACATATGACTGGCATCATAAACATATCTTGAATTCGATTCACGTGCCCACTTCCAGGTATTGGAGGTAGCTCCTCTGCCGTCACCAGGTTGTGCTGCCGACCGAAATCTGTTCACTCCTGATTGCAGGATATTGAAAACCCCATCCATATTCATAACAGTTTTTTCAATATCTCTCATGATGTCATAATGCTGAGCGCCCATAAACAACAAGTTAATATCCCATTGCTTATAATCTGCACCCAGAGTTAAACCCCAGTTAAAAGCAGGATAAGGGTTGCCAATTTCAACCATATCCTTTGTATCGTAGGATATCTGTCCATCCCCATCTCCATCAAAATATTTGTAAACGCCTGGAATAGCGCCATCCTGCTTGGGTGAAGAAGCAACTTCTGCATCAGTTTGGAAAATGCCAATGACCTTAAACCCGGTAATCATACCAATTGGCCGTCCAATCACCGAACGGTTTTGTACTCCATAAAAACTACCTGACCATAATTCTTTGTTTTTGCCATCAATTTCAAGAACCTTATTCCTGTTAAAGGAGATATTGAAATTGCTGTTGAAATTCAGATCCTTGGTAATTTTTGTTTTGTAACCAACAGCAAATTCGAATCCAGTGTTTTGAACTTTCCCAACATTTGTCAACGTGGAAGTAAAACCGGTTATTACAGGAACGCTCACAGACAAAAGCATATTATCTGTTTTCTTATCGTAATATTCTGCGGTAAAAGTCAGCTTGTTTTCAAAAGCTGCCAGATCAAGTCCAATATCCACCTGGTTGGACTGTTCCCAGCCAATATTGTTGTTGACAAAAGAATTTAAAACCACTCCCGGAGCAAAGGTGTCATTATAAAGATATCCGGCTGCTGCCAGCGTTGCGGCATTATTGTATTCTCCAATGCTGTTATTTCCCGTTACTCCGAAACTTCCGCGTAACTTCAAATCGTTTACCCACGAAATGCCATCCATAAATGACTCTTCAGTAAGCCTCCAACCGAGCGATACAGAAGGGAAGTCGCCCCATAGATTGTTTTTACCAAACCTCGAACTTCCTTCACGACGATATGTGGCACTTAATAAGTATTTATTTTTATAATCATAATTTAATCGGGCAAAATAAGCCAGCATACTCCATTCTGACTCAGAGGATGTTGGTACTTTTGTTTCTGCCTGTTGCAAAAACTGTATATCGTTATTAGGAAATTTGTTTCCAGTGCCGGTAATATTTCTCGATCTTGCGTCCTGCGCACTATAACCGAGTTGCCCTTCAATCTTATGGCTTCCAATGGTTTTATTATAGCTCAAAAGTTGATCTGCAGCGAGGTTGATATATTGATCGTAATATTCCGCTAAGGTTGCATTTTGCGGCGGTGGACTATTAAATCCTCCACCTGCCAGGGTGGAAGGCCTGAATTCATTTCTTCGCCAACTATCAATGGATGCATTGAACGAGGATTTAAATTTGAAATCCTTTAAAAAAGTGATCTGTACAAATGCGTTGGTTGTCAGATTGGTCACCTCTTTGATCCGCTTATACTGCTGCAGTTCCATGAGTGGATTTGTGGAACCGAAAACTCCATCCTTGCCACCAACGTATGCATTTATCGTTCCATCTGGATTATATACGGGTGATCGTGGATCTGCCCACAGGGCCTTGCCAATAATACCATCCCTGCTGTTTGTACCGGCGTAACGTTCTGATGTGAAGGATCCGACAGTATTCATTCCCACCGAAATATAATCATTAAAATCTCCTGTTACGTTAGCCCTTACATTAAACCGTTGGAAACCTGTATATTTAACAGCTCCTTCCTGATTCAAATAACCTGCAGATACCAGCGATTTCAATTTACCTTTCCCGGAAGCTATTGTTACATTATAATCCTGGAAACCAGAATTTTGATGCAATATTTCGGTTAACCAATCGGTCGAATATACAGTATTTTGAGGATATCTGATACCCGCTGGTATTTCATCGATTGTTGGTTCATGCTTATTAAAATATCTCTGCTTATCAATCCAACTCTCCTGCAGGAATGTTGCAAATTCTACCCCATTCATCATTTTGACCCTCCTGGAAGTTGGTAGGTTTTGCATTCCAAAATTAGCAGTTGCCGTAATTGACAACTCGCCTTCTTTTGCATTTTTTGTTGTAATCAATACAACACCATTGGAACCCCTGGCACCATAAATAGCTGTAGAAGCAGCATCTTTCAAAATAGTAATACTTTGAATATCACTAGGATTCAGGTTTTGACCAATTGAAGTGCCAACAGCAAATCCGTCAATTACGTACAATGGGTCACTACCGGCACCTAAAGATCCAACGCCCCTAATTGTGACATTCATCTGCTCACCCGGGGTTCCCGTACGCTGTCTTACAACAACACCCGGAGCTTGACCCTGCAATAAGCGGGATGCATTTGAAATAGGCATTTCAGGAATGTCACCAATATTGACAACGGAAACAGCGGAAGTAATATCCCTCTTTCTCTTAGTTCCATAGCCAATCGCCACAACTTCTTCAATACCAATCGTCTGCTCTGCAAGTATAACATTAATGCTGGTTTTATTTCCAACCAAAATTTCCTGATTCTGCATACCGACAAACGAAAATACCAAGGTTGAATTTTCAGGAATAGTTATATTATAGCTTCCTGCATTATCAGTAATTACACCTGTAGTACTACCTTTTACAACAACTGAAACACCAGGCAGTGAAGCTCCCGATGCGTCGGTTATTTTACCGGAGACCTTTTTTTGCTGCTGCTGGGCTTCCGTATTTGGCATCAGCATAATATTGGTACCCTCCATTGCATATACTATATCAGTATTGCTGAATACATTGGTTAGAACTTCTGCCACCGAACTATTTTTCGCTTCAATGCTTACATCCCGGTTGAGATCGACTTCATTTTTGTTATACACAAAAAGGTAATCCGTCTGACTTTCAATTGCTTCAATTAGTTTGGTAACGTTCTGATTTTTGAGAGCAACGTTCACTTTGGCAACCTGAGATTTTACATTGGTTGCTAACAAAGATGAAGCAAACACCATAATCAATAGGCACGTTGTTTTCATTTTTCGAAATAGTTGGTTAGTCGTGTCAAAGAATTCCTTTGACAAATAATTTTTCATACATTTGTTTTTTGGTTGTTAATACTTGATTTTGTTTGTAATGCTGGTCAGGTAGAGACCATTGGCCGGTGAGTGTTCCTGCACTTTCCGGCTTTTTTCATTTTTTGTTCATCAGCTTGATTCTATTTCATAGGCAATTCATTTGTTTGTTGGATACTGTCAGTTTATTGTTATTCTATTTTTTTTGTCATCTGTTTTGAAACTGAATCTATTTGATAATTGAAGTACTTTCAGGATATGTTCAACTCCCTCTTTTGTGCGGAACTTTCCGGTACAGCGGTAATTCAGGATTTTTTCATTTTTCACTTCAATTTTTAAATCAAAATAGAGCTCCAACTTTTTTACAATACTGGTAAATGATTCATTGTTAAAGCTAATTATCCCATCTTTCCAAAGGAAGTGGTTCATGTTATCGATGGGCGACATAACCAAATTATCTTTTTCCTGATAAATTAGTTCATAAGGCTTGATAGTCACACCATTTAGTACACCCGTTTTCATAACCTCAACAGAACCTTCCAGAAGTGAAGTCTCAAAAAATCCTTTCCCCGAGTAAGCCATTATATTGAGTTTTGTTCCAAACACTTTAATGTCGTACTTTTCGGTTTTTACAATAAAAGGCTTTTGTTTATTGGATGAGACATCGAAAAATCCTTCACCGTTCAGGCAAACATTGCGGCTTTTTCCTGAAAAATAATTGGGAAAAGTGAAAGTTGTTTTGGCATTAAGCCACACTTTTGTTCCATCAACGAGGATAATTTCAGCACGTTGTCCGGCAGGAACATGAATGGTTTGCATCACAATCAAATTTTCGGGCTTTGGTTCCTGAAACAGGTATTGTGAAATAAAGATTGCAACCAAAAATACTGCAGCAATTTTCAGAACTTCGATAAGTATCCGTTTCCCTGACCAAATTAATTTTTTTTCTTCTGGCTTTTCCAAAATGCCGGAAACGGGGGGTGACTGCCAGATTGTGATGTCGCGCAATTTGCGCAATGCAAGGAATTCCTTCATGTTTTCAGGATCAGCATCCAACCAAATGGTTATGGACACTTTTTCCTGGTCGGTGCAATCCCCGTCAATATACTTAAGCAGAAGTTCTGTTGTCATTTTTTTCACGTCTGCATAAAGAACGATTGAGGAGAACAAATCACTAGCCCGCCTTTTAACTTTTTTTAACGCAGGATGATAAATGCTCCGAGAAAAGGCAAATAATCTTTCAGGGAAGATCTTAACGCTTTAATTGACTGCATGATATGATAATCCACCCCCTTAACGGAAATATGAAAAAACGCTGCAATCTCTTTGTAATGTTTGTTGCTAAAGTGGCTCATTATAAATATCTCCCTTGTTCTTACCGGGAGTGAATTGAGGGTGGAGTCAATGATTTGCTGTACCTCGGTAGAGAAAATATCATTTGGATCGTTTGCCTCAAGTGTAGTTGTTCGTATTTCCAGTTCACGGTTCAATGCTTTTAAAATGGCCTCATGGACACCCCGACGGATGGCCTGATGCTTCAAATAATCCAGTGATTTGTTTTTTAAGATTGTAAATAAAAAATGGTTTACCGGTTCCACAGTTTCGCTCTTCATCAGTTCCCACAACTTGATCAGGGCTTCAGATACAATGTCTTCTGCAACCATATCATCATGGACATAAGACTTTACATATAAGTACGACTTTCTGTAAAATGCAGAATAAATCTCGTTAAAGCTATTTAAAGGATTAGAATCCATATTTTATTCCCATTGAAATTGAATAAAATTAATCAATTAACAACAATGTCTCTCATTTTATCCGAAATCCAATAGAGTTTTCAAAAAGCATTACGGAAAATGCAGAAACTGAATAATTGAACGAAGCTGCATCTTGCTTGTTCGCTTTGAAAGCAGATGTCCAATTAAAACCGAAATCCTATCTGCCAATAGTTTTCATAAAAAACAATATGTTGCGTTGCTTTATCTATTCCATAGTGATTGGAAGTGTGAACATTCAACATTTGTAAAGAACCATATTTAAAATCTGACTGCAAATAGATAAGTTTTGTCAAATTGATCTGTAAGCCAATTTTCCCACTGCATCCCCAGCCTGCAAAATTCCAAAAATGATTCTCCCCGCTTCCGAATAGATGAGCATCAGTTCTTGGAATAATCGCACCTGCCCCAACTCCTGTTACCAGTGAAATTCCAAATTTATCGTATTTTGCACATTGCCATAATTCATCATACCTCTCAATATCAGTGCTTACATAGTTCAATCCATCCGTATGTTCATAATGAATGAAATCATCGGGAGTCATTTCAACCAATAAATCATTATAAAGTCCGGCAGGCGAATATTTCGCATTCATTTTTTCCATATTGGTTTTCATTAATGGATCGGAAACGATGGCAGGATCCAGGTACCCGTACATTTTTACCGTCTGGAAGTCGACCGCAACATATTTCATGTGGTCCCAGCCCAATGAAATACTGTATTTATCGGAAAAAAATAACCAAAACGAAAGTTCAACTGGGGTATCGACCATTTTGCCGGATTTATATAATCCGTGCTCAGTTCACTCGGGCGATCATTGGCAACAACGTCATATAGGATGAAATCGTGACCCTGACCAGTAAAATGGATATCGCTCTCGTTAAACCAGGATCTGTTGTATCCCCAATTGATATAAAATTTTCCTTTTTGATGCAACTGAAATTCAGTTGTAATTCTAGAAATATCAGATTGTTGCGAGAAAGAATTGCTGCTTAAAAAACACAAGGAGCTGATCAATAATTTATTGAATGCATCAAATTGAGAAACCCACCTGAATATCCTGATCATTTATTTTAGAATATTGCTTCACAGCATAAATAATTATTATCCTAATTATTGGGAAATTAATTCCTTCCATCTACCCAAGGAGCCGATGTAGGAATTGCATTTGAGAAGACAAAAATTAATATTCGAAATTTTTATTCAGATTTGGACTAAATAAATTTAATTCAAAACTAGTCAGTGATTGTCTATAATCCAAATATTTGGACAAGAATATTTAGAAGAAACTGTTTAAAATTTGAAATTACACCCAAAATCAAAAAAAATACCCCAGCCCTAAAGGGTGTTTTTTTGATTTTTAGGGCTCCCTTCAGGGTTCGGGGTAACCCTAAAAATCAAAATGAATGAAATTTAAACAGTCTCTTATGAAAAAATACAATCGATGTGATTTGGCTTATTTAAATATTTTCTTGCCCTTGATGATATAAATAAAAAGAAAAGCCGTAAAGAAAGTTATCAAAGCATAAATCAGGGCAGGCTTCTCCATTTCTGAACTTTTCATGATCGTTCCGGCAACGAGTAAAGCCAGGGCAGTATTATGAAGACCCACTTCAATGGCAATGGTAAATTGGTTGAGGAAATTCAATTTCATCATCTTTGCAATATAGTAGCCTGCAGTCATGGCACCTGCATTCAGCATCAGAACGAATGGGAAAATATGCATCCCCTCTGAAAAAGTGATTCCTGACCCTCCCTGATTCTCAGTCCCAAAAATCTTAAATGAAAAAACCAGTCCCAGAAAAACAGGCAGAATAAATTTTAATGGTTTCTCAAGTCCGATGGCAAAATTGGTAAAGATGTGTCTGATATATACTCCTATGGATGCAGGAACAATTGTCACCAAAAAAATCTGCAATATGGTTTCAAAGACCGGCAATGAAATTTTACTTTCACTGCCAAGGAAAAATAACATGGCCATACTCACGATAAAAGGCAAAGTTATCAGGGTGATAAAGCTGTTCAGTGTTGTCATCGAAATAGCCAATGCCACGTTCCCCCGTACAAGATGTGTGATTAGATTTGAAGATGCACCGCTTGCACAAGTAGAGACCAAAACGAGCCCAACTTTTTGCTCCGGACTGATTCCGGAAATCATGGCAATGATAAAAGCGATAAGCGGAATTACAAAAATCTGCGTTGAGAGTCCTACAATAATTGCCTTAGGGTAAATAAGAATCTTTCCGAAATCCTTTCGTGTCAAAGTCAAACCCAGTCCAAGCATAATAATAGCCAGAACAGCATTTACGAGTATATCTAAAAGATGAATATCTGACATATTTGACCGCGTTCATTTTTCAGGTTAAAATCCAGCCATTGTAATCAGATTACCGCCTGTTCACCCCTGTTTTAATTCCATAAATCTACAAATTTTTTCAATTCTTTTCCCTGGTATGCTTTGACATAACTCTTCTGCATTTATTTAGTAATTCCTTCCAATGTAAACAAAAAGGCAAAGTTCAGTGCCACATCTTTCAGGTAATCAAACCTTCCGCTGGCGCCTCCATGACCAAATTCCATGTTGGTATGAAGCAGCAAAGTATTTTGATCGGTTTTCATCTCCCGGAGCTTGGCTACCCATTTGGCAGGTTCGAAATATTGAACCTGGCTGTCGTGTAAACCCGTTGTGACCAGCATATTCGGATATTTTTTATTCTCAATATTTTCGTAAGGAGAATAACTCTTCATGTAAAAATAGGCTTCCTTCTCTTTGGGATTTCCCCATTCGTCAAATTCATTTGTTGTCAGGGGAATATTTTCGTCAAGCATTGTATTCACGACATCCACAAACGGCACCTGGGCAATAATCCCATTCCACAGATCAGGTGCCATATTGACAACGGCACCCATCAGCAAACCTCCGGCACTGCCACCCTGGGCATAGAGGTGTTGCTTGCCTGTGTATTTTTCTTTAACAAGAAACTCACCGCAATCGATAAAATCGGTAAAGGTGTTAATCTTCTTCATCAGCTTTCCGTCCTCATACCACAAACGGCCCATCTCCTGACCTCCACGGATGTGTGCGATCGCGAAGACAAAACCTCTGTTCAACAGGCTTAAACGGGTACTGGTAAAGCTGGCGTCCATGCTGAGGCCATAACTTCCATAGCCATATAGTAGCAAGGGAGCATTGCCATCCTTCTTAAATCCTTTCTTGTAAACCAGTGAAACCGGGACTTTCATTCCATCTTTAGTTTTAGCATAAAGTCTTTCAGTCACATACTCTTTTGGATCGTAGCCTCCCAGCACCTCCTGCTGTTTCTTCAGGGTTTTCACTTTGGTCACCATGTTGTAATCAAAGGTCGAAAAGGGCGTTGTCAGAGAGGTATATCCGTAGCGCATCGTGGTACTGCTATATTCAGGATTGGCTCCAAAATTTGCGGTATAGGCAGCTTCGCCGAAATCGAGATAATGCTCTGAATGATCTTTCAGGCTTCTGATCCGTAACTTTACCAATCCATCCTTTCTTTCATTGATCACGATAAAGTCGCTGAACTCCTCGACGCTCTGGAGCAAAACCTCCTTACGGACTGGTATGACCTCTTTCCAGCTGGAAGTATCCGTTTTATCCAGCGGGCACTCCATCAGCTTGAAATTCTTGGCTTCATCCATGTTGGTGAGTATCAAAAAACGATCTGCCAAAGGCGTAACACTGTACAAAACATCCTTCATCCTGGCCTGAAAGACCTGGAAGGTATCAGACGGCCTGGCTGCGTCGATCATCCTGTACTCCGCTGACAGGGTTGCCTGTGAAACAATAAAGATATATTTGTTGTTTTTACTCTTCCCCACCCCAATATAGTTGCTCTTGTCTGTCTCCTCATAGACCAGCACGTCAGTTTTGGCATCCTTTCCCATGGTATGCCTCTTTATTTTTTCAGACAAGAGGGTAACGGGGTTCTTAGCGGTATAAAAGATGGTTTTGTTGTCGTTGGCCCAGCAAGGATCGCCCTGGGTGTTCTCAATTGCATCAGGCAGTATCTGACCTGTCTGAAGATCTTTGATCATGATGGTATATTGCCTTCTGCTTACCAGATCGACCCCGTAAGCCAGGTATCTGTTGTCTTCGCTCATATCAAAACCCGTAGCCGAATAATAGGCATGCCCTTCGGCCATCCTGTCAACATCGAGCAGTAACTCTTCCTTGGCATTCAGACTCCCCTTTTTCCGGCAATATTTGTAATACTGTTTCCCATCCTCGGTCCGGGTATAATAGAAGTATCCATTTTTGAATACAGGTACACTTTCATCTTTTTCCTTGATCCTGTTTTTCATTTCCGAAAACAGATCCGACTGAAACTGTTTGGTATTTCCCATGACCTGATCCAGATAGGAATTTTCTTCCTTCAGATAATCAACCACTTTGGTGCTGTCGGGTCCTTTTCCGAAAAAATCGTACATCCAGTAATAGTTGTCCGGAACCTTGTCTCCGTGCAGGATTCGCCAGTGTTCTTTTTTCTCGGCTACCGGGGCTTTTGCTTTCATAAATTGTGCATTTACTGATAATACGTAAACGAAAAGGCTAATTATAACAATTGACTTTCTCATGTGTAAATAGTTTTTTATTCTCATTTGACGATTCAGGCATTTTTCCAAATCCTGACAATGTTACGGATTATGCATCCAAAAGGTTTAAAAATTCACAAACCCTTCGTCCTTTTTCTATTGAATCATGTCATCATGAGTTCCCTTTACTTTCTAAATACGTAAGGAAGAGTGAAATAATAACTTCCACTACCAATTTCAATTTTTACTTTACCGGACTCTTCCGTAATCCTGACCGATTTATCATTTGTAAGAGGCAGATTGTTGAGCAGGATGTTTTGGCTATCTGTCGTCTCAAAACAGACAGTTGACGAACAATTCTCAGGAACGTGGCATGCGAAGATCATTTTACCATCTTCAAGGCGCCAATCCGACCGGATAGTTCCATATAAGGTTTTCAAATCAGCTTTTGCATGGGTGAGTCCTCCGCCGGCATGTGGCTCAAGGAAGAAATGCTTATACCCCGGGGCCTGAGGATCCATCCTGATTCCGGCCACATAGCTGTAAAGCCATTCTCCTATGGCTCCATAGGCATAATGGTTGAAACTATTCATCGTTACATCCTGAAAAGAGCCATCGGGCTTCTGCCCATCCCACCGTTCCCAAATCGTTGTAGCTCCCTGGGTTACCGGATAAAGCCAGGAGGGATACTCCTTGTTCATCAGAAGCATAAAGGCCAGATCAGCATAACCATTGTCAGAGAGTGCCTGGCAAAGCAATGGAGTCCCAACAAAGCCGGTGGTCAGATGTTTCATTTTCTGAACATCTGCAGCCAGATAGGAAGCAGCCTTTAAAGCCATGGATTCAGGCAAAAGATCAAATGAAAGGGCCAGGGCATAGGCTGTCTGCGTGTTGGAGACCAGGCGACCCGAAGGAGTAAGATATTCGTGACAGAAGGCTGATTTTATTTTTCCGGACAATTCCGCATAACGTTTTGAATCGTCTGTTTTGCCAAGTATTGCTGCAATCTGTGCCACTCTTCCCGTCGAAAATGCATAATAGGCATTAGCGATCAGATCTTTTTCGGTTGTAGCACCAGGATAATCGGACTTTGTGCTGGCAAATGCCAGCCAATCACCAAAATGCGCATCACCTGTCCAGAGATGATCTTCACCTGCACGATTGCGCATATATTCCACCCAGGCCTTCATGCTTGCATATTGATTTTCAAGTATCCTGACATCTCCATAGGCCTGATAAACTGTCCATGGCACAACAACAGACGCATCCGCCCATGCGGTTGAACTGCCTCGTCCTGATCGTACATCGGGTATTACGTCAGGCACCTTTCCGTCGGGGAGTTGATCAGCTGCCAGATCGGCCATCCATTTGGAAAAAAAGGAGGCAACATCAAAATTGAAGGCCGCAGTGGGAGCGAAAACCTGTGCATCACCGGTCCATCCAAGACGCTCATCACGTTGTGGGCAGTCGGTAGGCACATCCAGAAAGTTACCCTTTTGTCCCCACTGAATATTGCTTTGCAACTGATTAATCAGTGAATCAGAACATTCAAAAGTACCGGTTTGTGGCATGGCAGTATAGATAACTATACCTGTTATGCTCTTTGTATCAGGAGTTCCCGAAAATTTCTCTAATTTCACGTATCTGAAGCCATGAAAGGTAAAGTGCGGTTCAAAAGTTTCTTCACCATCTCCTTTAAGGATATATTCATCTGTAGCTCTGGCCTTTCGCAGATTATCCGTATAGAAATTTCCTGTTTTATCCAGTACTTCGGCAAATCTCAAAACAACTCGGTCACCTTTCTTTCCTATCACTTTTAACCGCACCCATCCCACCATATTCTGTCCCATATCGTAAACGGTCTCCCCCTTGGGCGTTTCCAGAATTTTCGCTGGATTAAGCTCAGCGACAGCACGAACCGGATAACTTCGCTGAGCAACCAGATTATTTTTGGGATGAGAGAGCACCATGGCCGGGACAAACGAGGATGAAATAAATCCATGACGATCCCATCCCTTAATTTCCAAACCGGCATCAAATATCTCTCCATTGTAAATATCTGATTCAATGATGGCTCCGTTACCGGTTTGCCAGGATGCATCCGTAACGTACTGCTGAACGGTGCCGTCAGTATAGCTCAGCTCCAACTGAGCGAATAATGCCAGCTTATCACCGTAATAATTACGCTGCACTTTCCCTCCGATATTTCCCCGGTACCAGCCATCTCCAACCAAGGCTGTGATTGCATTTTCAGATTTCAGCATTCCGGTTACATCATAGGTCTGGTATTGGATCCGCTTATTAAAACTTGTCCATCCCGGGGTAAAAAGATCGGAACTCACTTTTACTCCATTGATAAAAATCTGATAGAGGCCCAGGGAGGAACAATATAAACGGGCAGATTTGATCTTCTTTGTACAGTCAAAATCTTTTCTGAAACAGACAGGACGGTGATCGTCGGAGCTCCGCCCTGCTGCTATAATCCATTCAGCTTTCCATAATGCAGGATCGAACATCCCTGTTTCCCACCATGCCGTTTCACTCCAATCCGTTGACCGATTCCTGGTATCCCAGATACGCACTTTCCAGTAATAACGTTTCTTCGATTCGATGGGTGAACCTTTGTACTGTATATTTACCGACTGATCAGACATGACCATTCCTGTACTCCAGCAAAGTTTATTCTCCTTATTAAACCCTGCCGGAGATTCAGCTACACGGATTTCATAAGCTATCTGCTTAAAATTTGGCTCAACAGACTGAATCTGCCAGGTTAACCGGGGATTTGCCACATCAATTCCCATCGGATTTGTCAGATATTCACAACGTAATCCGGCAATGCGGGTATTTGAACCTGACAATAAAATTGGCAGTTGAAGAATTGCCAGAAGAATTATCAAACGGGGGAGATAATTTATTGTTTTCATTGATTTGATGTTGCATTACGATTTATATTCCCGTCCGTCAGCCAAAGCAGACAGCTATGGTGGTATGGCAATTCAACTATTTTAATTTACGAGCTTGATCCGGTAAACGGAAAATGAATTAGGTTGCAAAACGGCATGTACAGATTTTCCCCTGACCGAAAAATTTTGTTCAACGGGATAAATCAACATGGGTTGTTCAATGGAATTAACAGCCTCCGGGGATTCGCTTTTCAGCACAGTCAGCTTTCCTTTGGGATTAATCCGCTTTTTGACATCCAGCGTGATGTTTTCATTCAGTTCACTGTGAGAAGTATTCACCAGTTTCAGGATGATTTCATTTGTATTCTGATCAAGGGCAGCTGAGGCATACAATCCATTCTGACCGGTCAGCGGCTGATTTCCTGCCAAAATTGGCAGAATATGGGAGCCTTTGTTAATGGAAAACATCTTCTGCACATAATAATTGGGTGTTCCGAAGGAGGTCAGGTTGTCAAACCAAATCAGGTCAGGAGTCCACTGCCATGCATCAACATGTGCAAACAGGGGTGCATAGGAGCAAAGACTTACCACGTCAGCATTGCGTTCCAGTCCGGTCATGAAGGCAGCTTCCGAAATGGCACACTTCCAATTGTTTTTATTTTCCGGATTGGCACCGGATTTGCTCTGGGCTGCATATTCACCGGCAAATATCTTGTAATTTTTACGATCGTAACTGTCGTAACGGGTAGCATTTTGAAGAAACCATTCCGGATTGGCATAATAATGTTCATCCACAATTTCAGCATGAAGCCTGGTCAGCTCTTTGGATGCAAGATCAAAGAATTTTCCATCGGGTGAAGGCCCGGTACCGGAAACCAGCTTCATTTCCGGATATTTTCCTTTGATCATTTTGGCAAAAGCTTCGTAACGCTCAATATACTGCGACCCCCACTGCTCGTTTCCAATACCAATCATTTTAAGGTTGAAGGGTGCCGGATGACCCATCTGAACCCGTACCTTACCCCATTTGGTATCGGCAGAACCATTGGCAAATTCAATCAGATCCATGGCATCCCGGATGTAAGGTTCCAGCTGATCCAATGGCGCCACTTCGGCCGAATTAAACTGGCATGCCATTCCACAGCTGAGAATAGGCAGAGGCTCTGCACCCAAATCCTCAGCCAGTTGAAAATATTCGAAGAATCCCATGCCGAAAGACTGGTAATAATCAGGAGCCGGCCGGTGTTTAAACTCGGTATTCCAGCGGTTGATACTGGTTTGGCGCTCATCCACACTCCCGATTGTTTTTTTCCATTGATATCTTGTGGCCAATTCGAAGCCCTCCACGATGCAGCCGCCTGGGAATCGAATAAACCCCGGTTTCAGATTGGCCAGCATTTGCACCAGGTCAGCACGCAAACCTCCGGGACGATTCTTCCAGGTGTCATCGGGGAAAAGAGATATCATATCCAGATCAAGTGATCCTATTCCCTCAAACCAGATGTTCATTTTAGCTTTTGACTCTGTGGCAGTGGCAGAAAAACTTACCGTATATCTCTTCCATTCAGCGGATTCCGGGGCCATCGAAGCAGTTCCTATCACCTCACCGGAGGCATTCACCAATTCAATTCTTATCTTTAAAGGTTTACCTTCGGGATTTCTGGCCAGTAAAGAAAAATGATAGGTTAACCCGGTTTTAATTCCCATTCCACGGAAGCCCTCGTTCTCCAACCCAAATTTCTCTTCCATATTGGGGCGGGTAATTCGGACAAAACGAGGATTTGTGACATTGGATTCACCTCTGTTGAGGATTAATACCCCTTCAGTAGCATCCTTTTTCAAAACTTTCCAGCCCATAAGTGGTTTGGCAAATTCGAAGGAACGATTCTTGACCAATTCGGCATAGATTCCTCCGTCGGCTGCAAAGTTGATATCTTCAAAAAATATGCCCCACATCGTGGGTTGAATAACCGAAATTGGCCGATCGACCTGGACGACAATGGGTCTTTCAGGTTGTGCATCAAGTCGCACAGCCATCATTAACCAGACAAACACGAGTACAAATAATGGGAATCTTTTCTTCATACAATGATAGTTCACCAATTCTCTTTGATCCTTAGCGTCATGTTGACAATAAAAAAGGCCACAAGCCACAGATTTTTTCGTAGAAATCCAAACCTATTTGATAAGATATGGAACGTTTAATAGATTTGGCAGCAATGCCAATTTGCAATAGGCGACACATTTTACTACTTCCTTTACTGCATCAGATTCTTTGGGGACGGTATATTCCAGCTCTATGTCGCAGGTGATCGGCCATTTATTCTTTTGTATCAGCTGAAGGATTTCAACAACAGGTGTCTCACCTTTCCCAAATGGCTGATTTTTATTGGGATCTGCTGCTTTGGGTCCGGTTTTGTCTTTGATATGGATGCTCACGATGCGGTCGTGAAGTCTTTCGATCAGCTGCATTGGAGGGATCCCGGTAGCGCCGAAATAGTGGCCTGCATCGAAATTCAGCATGAGTTTGTTACCCAAAGCCAGAATCTTGTCAAAACTGAAGTTTGGATCACCCGGCTGACCATGATTGTGAAAAATAACATATCGTTTATGCTTTTTAGCAAATGGTTGCATGCGTATGGCTGCCGCTTCAGATATTTCCATGCTGATCCCTACTGCTCCTACAGCCTTGCATGCCTTGAAAGCATAATCAATCTCTTCATCTGACCACCCTTTATCTCCCAATTTAAGGATATGGATTTTAACACCTTTTGAATTGAACATTTTTTTGATCTCCTTGAACTTATCCATCGAAACGGTCGTACGCCATTGACGGATAACTTCCGGATCCTTGGTCTGCGGAAGTCCGGCATACCGTTCGGCAACATCACCCATCAGCTCAACGGAACTTAATCCGGACTCAAGTATGTAGTTAAGTACAGCTTGCAGCGACTGATCAGGCAGGCTGCGGTAGCTGTAAGTTATTGCACCAATCTGCACTCCTCCAAATTTTGAACCTTTGTCTCCTGAGGCAAAGACCGTTGTGGTTGCCAGAAATATAAAACAAGCGAGAACTACCAGGCTCCGAAGCCTTAAAGGAGTTAGCTTTTGAACATAGCTTTTGAACGATTTTTTCATAATAATGTTAATGTATTGATTAATAAAACTATAAGCTTGATTAATAGCAGACAGGAACCAATTAAAGATGACTGACATCCATCTGATTCAGGATTGCAAGTTAACAATAGATCGATAAAATTCTGACGATCCGGTTCACTTTTTAGCATCAGGCAGGATAAAAAAGTGATATTCATCCTATCCTGAAATCTTCTTCCTGAAAAATTAACATGTTCGCTTAATTCATTTACCTTTGCCAATTCATATTAACAGTGAATATCATCCTTGTATGTGGAAATATTTGACACGGATACTTCTTCGCAACCGACCTGTAGTCCTGATCATCATCGCCCTTCTGACTGCTTTTATGGGCTGGAAAGGATTGGGTGTCAAACTTTCTTACGAAAATGCCAGTGTCCTTCCTGCTGACGATAGTTTTATCATTGATTACGCCGCCTTTAAACAAAGGTTTGGTGAAGACGGAAGCGTCCTGGTAATCGGTGTGGAGAATCCCAATATGTTTAAGCTGAAGGATTTTAACCTTTGGTATGATCTTACTGCTGACATGACCACGGTGGATGGGGTTGAAGGAGTTACCTCCATTACAAAAGCAGCGACCATTCTGAAAAATGATTCTTTGCACCAATTTGAATTCATTCCGCTTGTTGCCTCCAGACCCACCTCTCAAGCCACTGTTGACAGCCTGAAAAATAAGATTCTCTCACTCAAATTTTACGACGGACTGCTTTTCAATTCAAAAACGGACGTATACATTCTTGCCATCACCCTAAAAAAATCGGTACTCAACGATAAAATCCGGATGAAGATTACCGACAAAATAGTAGCGCGTGCCGAACAATACAGTGCCCAAAACGGTCTCAAGCTTCACTATTCCGGGCTACCTTATATCCGCACCGTGATGGCCAGGGCAGTACAGCGTGAACTTTTCCTGTTTGTCATGCTTTCGATCCTTATCTCCGCAATCATTCTTTATCTCTTTTTCCGTTCAGGAAAGGTAGTTGTCAGTTCACTGATTGTTGTCGGCATAAGCATTGTCTTTACCCTTGGCCTGATAGGTCTGTTTGGCTTTAAAATAACCATTCTCACCGGAGTAATTCCCTCCTTGATTGTCGTTATAGCTATTGAAAACTGCATCTACATCCTTAATAAATACCACTGGGAGTACCGTAACCATGGCAATAAAATTCTCGCCCTTGCAAGGGTTGTTCGCCGTATTGGTTTTGCCTCGCTCATGGTAAATACTGCCACCGCTGCCGGTTTTGCAGCTTTTATTCTTGTCTCCAACCAGCTGCTGCATGAGTTCGGGATCATCGCATCTATTAGTATTATGATGGAGTATGCTCTCTGCATTACCCTGTTGCCAATTATTCTCAGCTACATGGATCCTCCGTCCGACAGACATGTTAAACACCTGGACAACAGCTTCTTCAACGTCACTCTGGAAAAAATTCTTTATATCGTTCAATTCAAGAGAAAATGGGTTTTCATGATAGCCGGACTTTTACTCTTTGCCGGAGTGATCGGAATGCTTAATATGGAAACTTCGGGTAAGGTAACTGACGACATTCATAAAAGTAATCCACTGTACAAAGACCTTAAATTTTTCGAGACGCAGCTGGGTGGGGTTATGCCCTTCGAAATATCGGTGGATACCAAAAAGAAAAAAGGGGTGATGCTCTATTCCACCATCCAACGCATTGAACAAATTCAGCATGAGATTTCGAAAAACAAGGAATTTTCCAAACCTTTGTCAGTTGCAGAGTTTGTGAAATTTGCCAAACAGGCCTATTTCAATGGAGATCCTGAAATGTATTCATTGCCCAATTCGATGGAGAAAACCTTTGTACTTTCCTATTTCCCCAAAAAGGTAGGTAGCAAGCAGCAACTGCTGAGCACCTTCGTCGACAGTACCCAGCAAATCACCCGCGTAAGCTTCCAAATGGCCGATATCGGCACCAAAGAGATGAACAGGTTGCTTAACAATATCCGGCCAAAAGTTGATTCCATATTTGCCAAAGAGGACTACAATGTCAAGATTACGGGAAGCAGCGTGATTTATTCAAGAGGAACAGAATTCTTAATCAAGCATCTTTTGATCAGTGTACTGATCGCGATCGGATTTATCTCGTTGCTGATGGCCTTGATGTTTTCAAGCATACGGATGATTGCCGTATCCATGATCCCCAATATCATTCCACTCATTATCACTGCAGCGATCATGGGTTTCACAGGTGTTCCGATCAAACCGTCTACCATCATCGTTTTCAGCATAGCATTGGGCATCTCTGTGGACAATACCATACAATACCTGTCACGCTACCGGCATGAGCTAAAATCAACCGGAAACAATATCAGGGTCTCCACCCTCAACGCCCTGCATGAGGCAGGATTCAGCATGATTTATACCTCCATTGTGCTGGTATTGGGGTTCAGTGTCTTTATGGTCTCGAGCTTTGGTGGAACCCAGGCATTGGGCATGCTCGTATCTACTACGCTTTTCATAGCCATGTTCTTCAACATGATCGTATTACCATCACTTTTGCTTATTCTGGATAAATACTTGGTAACCAAGGCATTCAAGAGTGAACCGGTTATTGATATTGATGAGGAAGCGGAAGGAAGGAATTAACCCGCTCTTTTCTCAGTGGCGAGAATCATCTTGATCTGCAGCTTATTACCAATAGCCAATACATCAATGAGATCCTGTATTGTCAATGAATTATCGGTTCTTAAAACGATCGTGACATCATTGATTTTTTGCTTAATGGCTTTGAGTGATCCCTCCAGTTTGTTAAAAGGAATTTGCTCTTTGTCGATGTAGTAATTTTTCTCTTTGGTGATCGAGAGGGTAATCTGTTTCTTGTCGATAGTCTGATTGGATGCTGATTTGGGCAACAGAAGCTTGATCACATTGGGATTGGCAAATGTAGCCACCAACAGGAAAAATAGCAACAGAAAGAACATAATGTCATTCAATGATCCTGTCGCTACCTCGGGTTTAAACTCCAGCCTTTTACGCAGCTTCATCTCAGTTCTGTTCTATGATATTGATAAACTCAAAAGCGTCTTCCTCCACCCTGTTCATGTATTTGTCGATCATGATATTCAGCATGTGATACCCGGTATATGCAATTACACCAACTATTAATCCGAGACCACTGGAGATCATCTTCTGGTAGAGTCCTCCGGAAATAATCCCGATACTGATATTGTCAGACAGGGAGATATCATAGAATATCTTGATCACACCGGCAATCGTACCGATAAAACCAAGCATTGGTGCAATACCGGCAAAAAGCCCCAGATAATGCAAGTCCTTGCTCATCCTGTTCATCTCAATCTGCGCGGCTGTCTCAATAGAACTTTCCACTTCCTTGATGGGCCTGCCAATGTTGCGGGTAGCATGGTAAAAAATCCGGCTGTATGAGCTGTTGCCAGCCTGCAGGGTAGCAATAGCCTGACTAAGATCCCCTTTTTTAAGATAACTGTGGAATGCAGTCACAATATTAGCTTCAGGTTTTGTGTGGCGCCTGATTTCAAGATATTTAACAATAATCAGATAACAGGAGATCAAAGAAATGAGTCCAATCGGTGCAAGTATCCAACCACCTTTAAGTAACAGGTCAATGCCATCAATGCTTGCTGCAGCAGGTAAATTCTGAACGCCTAACTGTAAAATCATATCTTTATATTTGTTTGTTTTAGGAAGTACTTAGAGTACTTCGAGTACTTCAAGTACTTCAAGTAATTCGAGTGCTACATGTACTTCATGTACATTTCCACATTTTCCAATTTTCCAATTTCTTACGCCCACTTGCGCAACTGCTTGAAATTGATGCGTAATTTTTTGATCCGCTGGAGATAGGTAGTAACAAACAATCTCCTAACCTTGGGAAATTCAATTTTCCTGAACTCGTATCCTTCTGCCTTCAGCGCCTCAATTGCTCTGGGCAATGCCCATCTCAGATGTTCCCCGGCTTTGTACGAGTCATGAAAAGTGATGATACTACCAGACCTTACAAATTTCAATACGTTGTCCAACACCTCTTCACGGGTAATATTACCGTTGTAATCGCAGGATATCACATCCCACATGATGATCTTGTATTTTTGGGATAGAAAAAGGTATTGACCCCTTGTCAGCCAGCCATGAGGTGGCCGGAAGAGATTCGATCCGATGATCATATTTGCCTGTTCAATGTCTTTGAAATACTCCAGGTTACTCGTTTTAAGCCCCTGGAGGTGATGGTATGTATGGTTACCAACAGCATGACCTTCTTCTATAATCTGATCAAAGAGATCGGGATATCGGAAAGCATTCTCACCAACAACAAAAAAGGTGGCCTTTATCTGGTGTTCGCTGAGAAGATCCAGAACCCAGGGAGTTAATGCCGGAACCGGTCCGTCGTCAAAGGTCAGATATACTGTTTTATCATCTCCGGGCATACGCCATACTGCGGCTGGAAACCACTTGGTGAAGAACCCGGGAAGATGTACCTGTAACTTAAACTTCATATACAACGATTTACCTGCATTGTGGCAAAAGTAACTAATATCTCTTCTGATATGCATAAATCATGCCAAAACTATTATTTTGTAAGTAAGTTTCATTTTCCTGGCTGGATCACAGAGAACATTTTGCTTAATTTGGCATTAATCTCGTTAGACAGATCTTTCTCTCCATACTTTTCCGTAATAGAGCCAAGCTCCTGGAGCAAATAAAATGCTCGTTGCAAATCTTCAGATACCGAATCTCTGAATTTCGGATCAAGAGAGATGAAATATAAAATTTCCCGTTCATTGTTTTCAACCATCTGACGAACTACATCATTTCCTTTTTTTACCGAAGAAGGCAACATATTTACCTCCATCGACGTACGTTCTTTGCCCATTTTCTGCATGTCGTACTGAGCTGCTTTGTAATACGCTTCAGCCATCAGCATATTGAAGTAGTTGAATGGCACCTTCTTATTGGGAACCAGTTCATTACACCTGTCCAGTACTGCAACGGCGGAGTCAGTTTTACCCTCAATTACCAGTTGATCAGCCAATCTTACAAAATTATTCCGGATATTCATGGACATTCTCATGTTATTTTCATCCAGGTAAACCTTGGGATCGTTCATGTTGCCCCATTTGAACTTATTGATGATGTTGTCGTACATGAGTTTGGAATTTACCCTGCCGATTTGTCCATCTTTCACTTTTGTCTTGATAGGAACCAATCTGTAAGCAAATCCCTCTGCCTGGAAATACTCCTGGAGGTTCAGATATTTTTCTCTTCCAACTGTTACCGCAAAATAGATTGGGCGTTTCCATTTATTGTTGTTGATAATATCGAGAATAATCATCTCATCTTTTGAAATATAATTACCGGTCAGGTTGATGTCCAGTTTGCTAACTATCAGGGAGTCGTCTTTGGAATCAACGGTTCCGGAAGCAAGTACAGCCTTTTTATCTACCGGGAAATATAGTTGTTTGGAGGGCAGGAAAGAGGCGTTGTCTGCCTGTTGCAATTTTGAACCGGGATCCTCAGAACGTACGAACTCAAGTGCGTCGTTCAGGTTTATCGGGCGTTTAAGCTGATCAAGAACGTACAGGATGTCTCTGGTTCCCTGCACAACCTGATCTTCGGTAAAACTAATTGGCAGTGGATCAGAATCATAATATTTTTTCCTCATCTGGTCAATATACCAGTCTGTTTGCAGATAACTAAGGTTACAAACCCTTACATCGGTACGGATACCTTCGACTTCCTGGGCATACCACAGTGGGAAGGTGTCATTGTCTCCATTGGTAAAGATAATGGCATTGGGAGCACAGGTCTGGAGGTAGTTTCCGCCGAAATCACGGGCAGTAAAGCGCCCCGAACGGTTGTGGTCGTCCCAGTTTTCGGAAGCCATCAATACGGGAACAGCAAAAAGAGAGATCAAAGTCGCAGCGACAGCACTGATGGTTGCCGGTGAGAATTTCTTAAAGATATCGTAGATCGCCAATACTCCCAGACCAATCCATATTGCGAAAGCATAGAAAGATCCAGCGTAGGCATAATCCCGTTCACGTGGCTGAAGCGGGTCCTGATTCAGGTATACTACAATGGCCAAACCTGTCATGATGAAAAGAAGCATAACCACCGTAAAATCCTGTTTGCCCTTTTTTCCAGACTGGTACTGAAAAAACATCCCCAACAATCCCAGCAAAAAAGGAAGCATGAAATAGGCATTTTTTGCCTTGTTATCACCAATGGTTGGAGGCAGATTTTTCTGATCACCGAGACGTATGGAGTCCAGAAAGTTAATACCGGTAATCCAGTTGCCTCCAAGAATACCCCCCTGTCCCTGAACATCGTTCTGACGTCCCGAGAAATTCCACATAAAATACCTCAGATACATGAATCCAACCTGGTAAGTAAAGAAGAACTGAAGGTTCTCTCCAAAAGTTGGTTTCATCAGTGTCTCAGCTTCTCCCTGCCTGTTGGTTGTCTGTACCGGCGTTCCCTTGATGCCTGCCCAGTTTTTATATTCCTGAACGTGTTCGGCATTTGAACTGTACATCCGTGGAAATATGGTACAGAATCGCGGGTCGTAATTGGGAATCTGTTTGTATTCGGCAATGGCATAACGGCCATTTTTCATGATGTACGAGGGGCTTCCCTTGATATAAGGATTCTTTTCGTCCAACGGGGCATTATAGTATTGTCCGTAACCCAGCGGACGACTCCCATATTGATCGCGGTTCAGATAGGATAGCAGTGAAAAAACATTATCGGGATTGTTCTGATCCATTGGCGGATTGGCCGAAGAACGGATAACTGTCATGGCGTAAGATGAATAACCGATAACAATTACCGAAAGGCCGATAAGAACCGTATTGGCAACGACCTTTTTATGGCGGTGAGTATATATGATTCCGTAACCTATTGCACTGGTCAGTACAATAGCATAGATAATCACACCACTGTTAAATGGTAAGCCAACACCGTTGACAAAAAGGAGTTCAAACCAGGATGCAGCAACTACCAGTCCAGGGATTACCAACCAGATCAACATGGCAAGAATAACAAGCGAAATGCCCGATGCGATCAGGATTCCATTTCTGTCAGGTTCGTATTTGCGGAAATAATATACAAAAACAATAGCCGGTATTGCAAGCAGATTCAATAGGTGAACACCTATCGAAAGTCCGATCAGGTAACAGATCAGAATGATCCAGCGATTGGCAAAATCATCATCAGCTTCATTTTCCCATTTAAGGATAGCCCAGAAAACCAATGCGGTAAAGAGGGAAGATGTTCCATACACTTCTCCTTCTACAGCAGAAAACCAGAATGTATCTGAAAAAGTATATGCCAGGGCTCCCACAACACCGGCCCCAATGATGGCGATGAGTTCGGGAAGTGTCTCCTTCTCTCCGGATAATAAAATCTTTTTTGCCAGGTGCGTAATACTCCAGAACAGGAACAGAATGGTGAAGGCACTCGCGAGGGCAGACATAACATTCACCATCACCGGAATTTGAGAGGTAGAAGATGCAAACATGGTAAAGATGCGTCCCATGATCATGAATAACGGCGCTCCGGGCGGATGACCTACTTCCAGTCTGAAGGCTGTAGTAATAAACTCACCACAGTCCCAAAAGCTGGCAGTCGGCTCAATTGTCAGCATATATACAACTGCCGCAATTAGAAAAATTCCCCATCCGACAACTGTGTTGTAAAACTTGAATGTTCTCATCAGCTTAATTTTAATCTATCACTAAAAAATGAAATCGCAAGATTTGTCAATCACCAACCGATATGATAATAATCCTCATCCGCCAGCTGGCGGATTCTATCTGACCATTAAAAAACAAATCATTAACAGATGAAACGAACAAATGGAGATCTTGCCATGCAATCCTACCTCCTGATGTGTCAGGTTCAAACCATCTAAAAATCTCTGCGAAGATATAAAATCTTTGTCCACAGCAGAAATGGTTTCAAGTTGATCTGCGCGCATAAAAAATATCTTTTATAAAGGTAATATAAATATTTGCATATTACTGATATTCAATTATTTATATATATGCATCCGGTTATTTATACTCCTAAAATAACTCATTATAAAAAGTTTACCAAAGAATCTGTGTTCTTTTTTGATTTTCATATTGGCAGAAAAAAAAATCTTTGTATTTTTGCGCCGTCTTAAATGATAAGACACTTTGATTGACCCGTGGTGTAATTGGCAACACGTCTGATTTTGGTTCAGAAGAGTTCTAGTTCGAGCCTAGACGGGTCAACATTTAAAAAGGGAGCCCTGCCGGCTCCCTTTTTAAATTCCCGGCAGATTTATTCCGGTTATTTTCCTGTACAGATCCAGGGCATAAAGATCTGTCATCCCGGATACGAAATCAACAATGGTTTGCAATTGTTCATATGGATCCTCGCTTTGCAGATGGTATTGTTGCGGAATAATGGATAATAATTTTTCTGACAGAGGATCGTCAGGATCCAGAATCGCCGGTATAAACTCCTGAAGCAACGTGCCAAGAATTTTATAACCTGCAATTTCAATCTGGATGACAGATGGATCCTTGTAAATTCTGGAATAAGATATTTTCTTTATTTCATCCATGGCCTTCCCCGAGGTTCCCCGCAGCATCTTTAACAGGGATGAGCACTCCTTACCATACAGCATAAGATCCATGTTCTCAATAAAGATCCTGGCGCACTCTTTTACAAGTTTCCCGATCACCATGGCACGCAGGTAGCTGATGCGCTCATTCCGGTCCTGCACAATCTTGAGATTATCAAAGATGATTGCCATAATATCTTTGTCTGAAACCGCATCAAAAAAATCCATAAGCAGCTCCTCCGTATCTTTCGAAGAGACTATTTTGAGTTTATGCGCATCTTCCAAATCTATTATCTGATAACAAATATCGTCTGCAGCTTCGACCAGGTATACCAATGGATGACGGGAATAATGAGCTGGATTACCTGATCTCATGCCTATACCAAGATGGGAGGCAATTTTTTGATACAGCTGCTTTTCAGTCTGAAAAAATCCAAATTTATTTTTATCCCCTGCCAAAATTGATTCGTAGGGATATTTTACACCGGCAGCCAGGGTGGAGTAAGTGAGTCCAAATCCACCTTCCCGCCTTCCATTGAAAGTGTGCGTCAACAATCTGAAGGCATTGGCATTTCCATCAAATCGGGTGAAATCAGTCTGTTGCTCCTGTGGAAGCTTTTCAATCAATGATTTACCAGGACCCTTGCTGAAGAAATTGGAGATAGCATGTTCTCCCGAATGACCAAAAGGCGGATTGCCCATGTCGTGGGCAAGAGATGCAGTTGAAACGATGGTTCCAATTTCGGCAAGGGTAGCCGGATTCGGGCGATCCTCCCTTTTTGACAATTCCAGGCCAACCAGATTGCCCAGCGATCGTCCAACACTGGCAACTTCAAGGGAATGGGTAAGCCTGTTATGGACAAAAATACTACCTGGCAAAGGAAATACCTGTGTCTTATTTTGCATTCTTCTGAATGGTGAAGAGAAAATAATGCGGTCATAATCTCTTTGAAAGGCTGTTCTGATCTCTTCAGGTTCGTCGTAAGTCTTGTTTTCAAAGCCCAAACGCAAAGGAGAGATCAACTGACTCCATTTTGTCATGCTGATAGGTTCTGGTGACAGTTCAAATTTGAATCATTTTTCGAACATTTCAAACTGTTTGTTGAAAGTTTTTAAATATATATATTCGCAGAACTTTTATAGATACGTCATGCTTTCACCTATGCTCGATGGTTTATTGCTTCCCCTGCTGGTTGCTATGTTTTTAGGAATCAACATGGGAGGAAGTGGAACAGCTCCTTCGTTTGCCACGGCATATGGTTCAGGAATTCTTCGCAGGACTTTCATACCGGGTCTTTTTGGAATATTTGTTTTACTGGGAGCCCTGCTGGCGGGAAAAAATACAGCCATCACCCTGGGAAAAGAAATTCTTCCTGCAGTGAGCCTAGATTATACGCTAACCACCATTATTCTTTTTTCGGTGGCTCTCTCCCTGCTTTTTGCCAACTTGCTCGGTGTACCGCAATCTACATCCCAATCCACGGTGGCCGCCCTGATTGCACCGGCTCATTATGTCGGGCAGCTTAATACCCACAAAATATTTTATGAAATAATTCCTACCTGGATCATTCTCCCCTTTGTATCCTTCGGTATCATGTATTTTCTGGCCCAGACTGTTAATCGAAAGTTCGACCTAAAACATCCTGATTATTTTTTTACCGAAAAACGACAAAAGTTTTTAAAATGGGTAGTTATCGTCTCCAGTTGCTACGTGGCATTTTCCATCGGATCCAACAATGTTGCCAATGCTGCAGGACCTATTACCTCCATGATCACCAACGAGCTTCACTTCAATCCGACCAGTGGCAATTTCTTACTGATCATGATTCTTTCCACCCTGATTATTGCGCCTGCTTTTGCCATCGGAAGCTCCATTTTCGGGCACAAGCTGATGATTAAAACCGGAACTGAAATCATAGAGATAGGAAAAGTTGAGGCTTCGATGATCTCCTTTGTGACTGCTACGCTGCTGCTTGGGGCTTCAGTAACAAAAGGAATCCCTACTTCGCTGGTTCAATTAAACACCTTTGCGATTCTAGCCCTTAGTATCACCAAGTTTGGCTGGAAGAAAACCTTTTCCAATAAAGCAGTTAAAGAATTTTGGCTGATATGGTTAATTGCTCCGCTGATTGCCTTTATCTTATCTTATCTGCTTACCTCCCTGGCCGATCAGTTCGGATTGTTAGCCATCTGATCAGATCAACCCCGGTCTGAATTTCTTCATGGCCTTGTCGAGTTCATCCGAATCAGGGTAATGGCTCTTTAGTTTTCCCTTGAAAGAAGCTCCATGATTGGGTATTTTAGTATGAACCAGTTCATGAACGATGATGTAATCTATCAACCTGTCGGGAAGACGCATCAGATGAAGATTCAGATTAATATTCTTCAGGCCCGAACAACTTCCCCAATTGGTCTTGTTATTCTTGATGGTAATTGCTTTAAAGGAATATCCAAGCTGCTGTGCCAGTTCACGAGTCCTGCCGGGAAGATATCTTTTCGCTTCATAACGAAGCACTCCTTCAACAGCAAATCTGATTTTGTCGGAAATCTCCGGGTTTTGCAACGAAGCCATTCCCGGATAGCCAATAACTACTGATTGTTCCTCAGGGCGCACCTGAACCTCAATTCTGTCTGATTCTGAGGGTGAGAGGTGGTATTTAAAGTTTCTTGTCGAGAAAAGGTATCCCGGCATCAGCGATTTCCTGGTAAGGCCTTGCTTTTCAAGCTTTAGCCTGGTATTAATCACCCATTCCATTTTCTCCTCAAGAAATGCCTCTCCCCTGGAGAAAGAGAAGAGCCACGGAATGGAAACCGATACTGCCCCAGTTGATTTTACCGAAATTCTGAGTCGGTTTAATCTTGCTTTGCGAATCAACTGAACCTCACCAATCCCATCCATCAAGAGGATCTTTACTGCTTTCATACGTGTCCTGAGAATGTTATTCTTTGAAAAAAACCCGGGTAAATCTATGGAATTATTTCTTAATTTTGGATTACCTGCCGGTGATATTAAATTTCTTGATTTAAGAAATTGCTTAAATTTAAAGAATCAATTTGCCGGAAGCGTAAACAAAAATTTAAACAGTCTGGTTTAAATTGGAGTATCCTGCCAGTTATTTATAATCAACGTTTTCAACCAACAATAAAATCAAACATCATGAGTGAAAATAACGGGACAAAAATCTTACTGGCATTCGTAGCCGGAGCAGCCATAGGTGCCGCAATCGGATATTTTCTGCATTCCGATAAAAAAGAGGATATCCTCAATGACCTGAAGGATAGCGCTTCCAAACTCAAAGAGAATATTGAGGATAACCTGACCAGGGCAAAAGAAGTGGTTGATCAGTTCAGAAAGAGTGACATGGGACCTTCATCCGAAAATCCTGCATAAAATATGGAACGTGAACCTGCCGAATTTTTTCAGGAGCTAAAGCTTTTGGTATCCGACTACCTTGAAGCAAGGTTAAAGTTGTTCAAATATGAGATTTATGAAAAGAGTGCTAAAATCTCAGCAACGCTTTTTTCCTCCCTGGTCATCGCCATGCTGGCATCCATGATCCTCTTTTTCCTGAGCATTGCCCTTGGATTTTATCTTGGATCAGTCTTAAATAGTTACGGTACCGGATTTATGATTGTGACCGGCTTTTACATACTCCTTTTGTTGCCCTTCATTTTTTTTAGAAAAAGCTGGATCGAAAAGTCAATTATAAATAGCGTGATTGAACAATTGATGGATAAAGAGGAGGATGAGAAATGAGTCATAACCCTACAAAAAAAATTGACAGTCTGACCAAACTCAGAATGGAGAAAAACAAACTGGAAACTTACTGCAAATACCAGGAAAAGCTGATTGGCATAAAAGTCGATTATTTCAGAAAAAACTATTCTGAAGTTCTAAGCGATTCGATGCTTCCCTACGACAGGGCAACAAACTTAAGAGCGAATAACATACTTGATTCTGCCAACAATTTGATTGCCATATTATTGCCTGAAGTCTTCAAGGGAAAATTTTTGCCTGGTGTAGTTTTAAAGCTGGTAGAAATCCTGTCGATATGGACTTTCAGGAAAACTGAAGGATAAAGGAGGAAGGAGGAAGGTGAAAGGTGAAAGGTGAAAGGTGAAAGGATAAAGGATAAAGTATAAAGGATAAAGTCCCTCAGTATGTGACATATAGCCCCATCTAAAATAACAATGGAAAAAGATGTTATATAAGAGGATAAAGGTGAAAGGATAAAGGATAAAGTAGGACTTCGGGAAGAAGGGGATAGTTTCGTTCGCATCAATCGGGAAAATAACCTTTAATAATCCCTCTTTTGGAGTCCCGGATAAAGAGAAGAATTTCATCTCTTTCGCGTGAAGCAGGCATCTCTGTTTCGACAACCTCAAGAGCCTGCGAGTTATTGTAACCCTTTTGATAAATAATCCGGTAGATGTCCTGAATCTGGGTAATCATCTCGTTGGTAAATTCGCGACGGCGCAATCCAATGGAGTTAACTCCTGCATAAGAGAGAGGTTCGCGTCCGGCTTTGATATATGGCGGCACATCTTTCCTTACGAGTGAACCACCCGACAACATCACGTGTTTCCCAATGTGGCAGAACTGGTGGATGCCGGTATGACCACCAATAATAGCAAAGTCATCAACGACAACCTCTCCTGCCAGGGAGGTTGAATTAACAAGAATCACATTATCACCAACCACACAATCGTGGGCGACATGAACATAGGCCATAATCAGACAGTTGCTGCCGATAATAGTTTTGCCTTTTGCTGAAGTTCCCCGGTTGATGGTAACACACTCACGGATGGTCGTATTGTTACCTATTTCTACTATAGAATATTCTCCTTTAAATTTCAGATCCTGAGGTTCTCCGCCAATGACGGCGCCCGGAAATATTTTGCAGTTTTTTCCAATACGTGTGCCGGGAAGAATTGTTGCATGAGGGCCAATATTGGTTCCTTCTCCAATGATTACATCGTCACCAATCGTTGCAAAGGGCTCAACGACAACCCCTCCTGCAAGTTTCGCATTGGGGTGGATATGGGCAAGTACTTGATTCATCCGACAATTTTTATTTATTTTTTACTATTTGAGCCATAAATTCGCCCTCGCAAACAACTGTATCTCCGACAAAAGCGAGGCCGCGCATGTGTGCGATTCCTCTTCTGATTGGTCCGGTTAGCTTAATTTTATATACCAGGGTATCACCAGGAACGACTTTCTTCCGGAACTTTATGTTGTCCATCGTCATAAAATAGGTTGAATAATCACCATCTGCATGCATGGAACTGATAACAAACACGCCCCCGCATTGTGCCATAGATTCGACGATCATCACTCCAGGCATAACCGGCTCTTCCGGAAAGTGACCCACGAAAAATGGCTCATTCATGGTGACATTTTTCACTCCAATAATATAGTCGTTCCCCTTCTCGATCACTTTGTCCAATAAAAGAAATGGATTACGGTGCGGCAACATTCTTTTGATGGCATTGATATCATAGAGAGGTTCCTTGTTGGGGTTGTATTCTGGTGGTGCAGACTCCGCCTGACTGCGCAGATTTTCTTTCTGCAAAAGTTTTGTAAATTCTGTATTGGCAAGGTGACCGGGCCGTTTGGCCATGATCCTTCCCTTGATTCTCTTTCCAAGCAAGGCCATGTCTCCGATGAGGTCGAGCAACTTGTGCCTGGCACATTCATTGTCGAAATGAAGCTTCAGATTGTTCAGTATCCCAATTTCGTTCACCTGAATGTGCTCGTGATTAAAAAGATCGGCAATCCTGTTGAGTTCATCCTGGGGCATCTCCTGGTCCATAATGACAATGGCATTATCCAGATCACCTCCTTTGACCAGGTTGTTTTTCAACAATGCTTCCAGCTCCCTGACAAAAACGAAAGTACGGCAAGGGGCAATCTCGGTTGTAAACTCTGTCGTACTGTCAAATGAGGCAAACTGGTTTCCAAGAACTTTGGAATTATAGGAGATCAGGACATCGATCGAAAAATTTTCATCCGGAAGAATGGTCAGCTCAGAACCTGTAGACTGGTTGCGATAGGTAATCTTTTTCTTGACTACAAAGTATTCTCTTTCTGCATGCTGCTCAACAATTCCTGCCTCCTGAATGGCTTCAACAAAGGGAAGAGCACTTCCATCCATGATCGGGACCTCTGAACCATTGATTTCCATCAGCACATTGTCGATATCCGATGTTATCAACGCAGCCATGCAATGTTCAATGGTGCTTATAGATACATTTCCATCCTGTAAAACAGTGCCTCTGGCCGTGCCTCTTACCTTGGATACATTGGCATCGATAACTGGTTCACCTTCCAAATCAATCCTTTTAAACCTGAAGCCGAAATTTTCGGGAGCTGGTTTAAAGGTCAATGACACCTCAACTCCTGTATGAAGTCCTTTCCCGGTTACGGTAACGGGATAAGCTATGGTATTTTGTTTAACTATCATCCTTGCCTGACTAAAATTCAATTAGTTACTGTATTTTATGGGAGTACTTCAAGCACTTCGAGTACTTCGAGTTTGGAGTACTTCGAGTACTTCGAGTTATGGAACTCCCTTGATTTACTTAATTACTAAATTTATTCTACTCCACACTTGAGGACTCTATACTTGAAGTACTCCAAACTCCAAACTCGAAGTAATCCAAACTTCTTTTACTCTTCCATCTTTCTCATCCACTTCTTCAATTCAGAAACATCACCCGACAACTGGGGCAGTTTCCTGAATATGGCCATGGAGCGCATAAAATCTTTGAAATCCTGAACCGGTGCACCGATCATTGTCGAATTATCCGGGATATTGGTCATTACACCAGCCTTCCCTCCGAGTTTTACATTGTCTCCAATCGCAATGTGCCCTGCTATCCCAACCTGGGCTGCTATCACACAATTTTTTCCGATTTTCGAGGACCCGGCGACACCGGTCAGCGCTGCAATTACCGTGTTTTGACCAATTTCAACATTGTGCCCAATCTGGATTAGATTGTCAAGTTTTACTCCTGACCGAATGATAGTGGATCCCATTGTTGCACGATCCACTGTTGTATTGGCCCCAATCTCGACAAAATCTTCGATGATGACATTACCTATCTGGGCAATTTTCGCGAATGGACCATCTGCATTGGGTGCGAAACCAAAACCATCCGCACCGATAACCGCACCCGAATGTAAAATACAATCGGATCCTATCTTACAATCCGCATAAATTTTGACACCTGAAAACAGCGTGGTATTGTCGCCAATCACAACATTTTCGCCTATGAAGACGTGAGGATAAATCCTGACATTGTTCCCGATCACGGCATGGTCAGAAACATAGGCAAAAGCTCCGAGAAAAATATCTTCACCAAGTGTCGCACTGCTGCTAGTAAAGGATGGTTGCTCAATCCCCTTTTTGAGGGGCTTGAACTGCTGGAAAATTTTGAGCAATCCGGCAAGGGCAGCATAAGGATCTTCTACCCGGATCAGGGTACATTCCAGTTTCTCTTCGGGCTTAAAATCCCTGGAGACAATCACTGCTGAAGCCAGGGTTGTATAGATGAATTTTGTGTAGACAGGATTGGACAGGAAGGTGAGGGTGCCGGGAACGCCCTGATCAATTTTGGAAATATTATTTAACATAACTTCTCCATCGCCTTCAACGGTTCCCAGAAGAATCATTGCAATGTCTTTGGCCTTAAACTCCATTCAATTTCTTTTAAAAATTCCGTGCAAAAATAATCAATATTAGTTATCCTGAGAGATTTTACCAGGATAACAGACAAAATGTTTGCGTACCGTCTTGGATAATCCCTCCAGATTAATATCGGATGCATCCCTGATATCCTTTAGTTTGCCATTTTTAAAGAGTATCAGTATGGCCTCCTCATCAGGTTGATAGGCGTTGTTTGTCATCTCTCCAATAGATATAAAATATTCAGATTCATTTTCGGTAGTTCCGATTTTTGCTTGAAGCTTCTCTTTGAGTTCACGCACCTGGCTATCACTGAAAGGATGTTGTGAAATTTTTATTTTCATCAGTTTCCTGTTCACAATTCTTTCGGAGAGATCTGATAGTACACGGTCCGGATATCCGATCCAGCCTTTGATGGTACTCAGGATATCCGAATCATCGAGCCCTGAGAAACGGGCAAGTGCCATTTTCCTTGTTGGTTTATCCGGTGATCTGAAATCGGCAGCGGTGATCTTTCCCTCGAGGAAAAAGGCAAAAGCGCCTGAAGATTTGACTTCATGACCGGCAATCACCAGATCTGAAGCCCGCCTGAGCAGACTGACCAATGTCCGTTCAGCTGAAACAACTGTTTTATGCAGGTATACCTGCCAATACATCATTCTCCTTGCAATTAAAAATTTCTCGACCGAATAGATCCCTTTGGCTTCAACCACCAATTGATCATTGCGGACATCAAGCATCTTGATGATTCGATCTGAAGATACCACACCCTCGGAAACCCCACAGTAAAAGCTGTCCCTTTTCAGAAAATCAAGCCTGTCCATATCGAGCTGACTAGAAACCAGCAGGTGCAGAAAGTGTTTGGGGTATTGATCCAAAAAGATCCGGATGGCAAGATCCAATCTCCCGTTAAACTCTTCGTTAAGATCCTGCATGAAGAGCAACGACAACTCTTCGTGGGAAATACCGGTCACAATGCTCTCCTCCAGCGCATGGGAGTAAGGTCCATGGCCCAGATCATGCAATAAAATAGCAGCACTCACTCCTTCTGCCTCTTCCCCGGTAATCTCAATCCCTTTTCCGCGCAATACCTGAATTGCCGATCTAACCAGGTACATACTTCCAATGCTGTGTTCAAACCTCGTATGGTTAGCCCCTGAATAGACCAGGGAAGTAAGTCCCAGTTGCCGGATACGTCTGAGACGCTGAAAATAGGGATGTTCTATTAAATCGAAGAGCAATCCTGCATCTAAATCAATGAAACCCCATACCGGATCGTTGACAATTTTATGTTTGTTTTGCTTCACTTGTGAATTTTTTATTATCAAATTGACAACTAATAATTTACATTATCAGCGCCCGGCTGGTTCGATTTTCATCTATTCATACTTCCATTTCAATTTACACCCATGTAAACCCCAATAGATCATTCAAATTTAGAAATATTAATTTGTTTAATTCAAACATTAATAGTAATTTCGCACCGGAGAATAATCGCAGGATTAGGGG
The DNA here is from genome assembly GCA_025358025.1 of Bacteroidia bacterium. Classification (GTDB taxonomy): domain Bacteria; phylum Bacteroidota; class Bacteroidia; order Bacteroidales; family Prolixibacteraceae; genus CAINVV01. Next base: position 39,538 of record JANYKW010000172.1, read on the forward strand.
ACGCATTGTCCCCTATTTTATTAGTTTTGAAAATGATATCGAAAGGAGTTATACAAGGGTTGGTGGAAGAAAAGCTATCGGATACGATGTTTATCGTCGATATTTCCGTTGGCCTGGGCAACGCCATTTCGGTTATTATTGACAGTGATGAAGGACTAAGCATCGACAAATGCATTGAGATGAGCCGTCACATTGAACATCAGATTGACCGTGAAACAGAAGATTTCTCGCTTGAAGTATCTTCACCAGGTTTGACTCAACCTTTCAAAGTACTGCGTCAATATTTGAAAAATCTCGGAAAAGAAATCGAGATTGTAACAGCAAAAGGGGACAAAATTACTGGAATTCTGAAATATGCAGATGAAAAAATTATTATTTCAGAGACCGCAAGCAACATAAAAGTTGATGGAAAAAAGACTGTCGAAATAAAGACTGTCGAATTTTCATATCAAGATATAAAATCAGTTAAACCAGTTATTATTTTTAAATAACAATCCTGAAGATATGGACAACCTCAATCTGATTGACACGTTTTCGGAATTTAAAGATCTGAAAAACATAGATCGAGCCACGATGATGAGCGTTTTGGAAGATGCTTTCAGAAGTGTGATTCAAAAGCAGTTTGGCTCGGACGAAAATTTTGATGTCATTATAAACCCCGACAAAGGAGACTTCGAGATCTACCGTAACCGCACAGTTGTGGAAGACGGAGCTCTGACCGATTTGAATACTGAAATCACCATTTCTGCGGCGAATGCCAACAATGGAGATTACGAACTGGGTGAAGAGTTGACTGATACAATCCGTTTCAGTGACTTCGGAAGACGGGCAATTCTGAACCTGAGACAGAATCTTGCTTCCAGAATTCTGGAACTCGAAAAAGACAACATATACCAAAAATATAAATCGAGAATCGGAGAAGTTGTGACCGGAGAAGTCTATCAAATCTGGAAAAAAGAACTTTTGCTTCTTGATGATGAAGGGAATGAACTTATTCTTCCAAAGAGCGAGCAGATTCCTTCCGATTTTTTCAGAAAAGGAGACAGTGTACGTGCAGTTGTGATCAAAGTGGAGATGAGGAACAACAGCCCTTATATAATTTTATCACGTACTTCACCTGTCTTCCTGGAAAGACTTTTCGAACTGGAAGTACCCGAGATATCCGACGGATTGATTACCATAAAGAAAATTGTCAGAATTCCGGGAGAACGCGCCAAAGTAGCAGTAGAATCCTATGATGACCGTATTGATCCTGTTGGTGCCTGTGTTGGAATGAAAGGCTCCCGCATCCATGGCATTGTAAGGGAGTTACGTAATGAGAATATCGACGTGATCAATTTCACCAACAACAATCAACTTTATATACAAAGAGCACTAAACCCTGCAAAAATCTCTTCCATAAAAATTTATGGCAACGAGAACAGGGTAGAGGTTTTTCTTAAACCTGAAGAAGTTTCCCTGGCGATCGGGAAAGGTGGGCTGAATATCAAGCTGGCCAGCCTGCTCACCGGCTATGACATTGACGTCTACCGCGATCGTGAAATTGCTGATGAAGAGGATGTTTCGCTGGAAGAATTTGCAGACGAGATTGACGATTGGGTTCTCGACGGGCTCAGATCCATCGGCTGTGATACTGCCAGAAATGTACTGAACCTCTCACGGGAGGAGCTTATTAAACGTACCGACTTCGAAGAAGAAACCATCGACGAGGTGTTACGCATACTGAAGTCCGAATTTGAACAATAATTGTCAGACGTTCAATCAACCGGAAGAGATAAAGAAAATTAAACTGTTTGGCAAACTATGGATACAGGGAACAAAGTATCAAGGTTAAGTAAAATAGCACGTGAACTGAACGTGGGGATCACTACCATCGTAGAGTTTTTGAATAAGCAGGGGATTAAAATGACTCCTGATCCCAACGCGAAAATTGATGCCGAGGCTCAGGTGCTTCTCGAAAAACAGTTTCGAAAAGATCATGACGCCAAAGTAGAGGCTGATTTGCATCGTCCCGGGAGGTTGAAAAGAGATACAGTAACAATTGAGGATGTTCATCCGGGCGATCACAAACCACCCATTGACGATTTTGAAGAAGACTCTGTCAGCGTTAAGGACAATAGTCTTCGCCACACCCAGGACATGAAACATCATGAGCCACAGGTCAGAACACCTAAGCCTGAGATCATGCAAACCTCGCTACCTGAGAAACCGGCCTTCAAAGTAGTTGGTACCGTTGACCTGGATAATTTATCTGCAAAACAAAAACCCGCTGAGACAGGAGCCAAACATGAAAAGGCGGAGCCAATTCACGAACCCGTTCCTGAAAAAATTACTGAAAAGGTTTCTGAAAAGTCTGCAGCATCCAAAGCAGTCGAAACAGAGCCTCCGACAAAAGAGACTGTTTCTAATTTGGAACAGGAACCTGAAAAAGAGGAAAGTGTTCCTGAAATGATCTCAAATGTGCCCCAGCTGGAATCCAACATTAATATTGTCGGGAAAATTGATCTGGAAGCTCCAAAAGTTGCTGATAAAGCAAAAAAAGAGATCACCCTTACCAAGAAGAAACATATCTCACCAAAAACTGCTGATGGAAAACCTGTAAAACAAAGGGAAGGTAAACACCGCGAAGATCCTCTGGAAGAAATCTTTCCTGATCTGGCGGATGTTCCTGAAGAAATTTTCAAACATGCCAGAGAAATTCTCTCCGGTCCTAAAGTAGTGGGAAAGATTGAATTACCTTCAGAAATAATAAAAAAAGGCATCGGAGCCCGCGACGAAGATCGATCTTTGCGCAAGAAAAAACGCAAGCGCGTTTCCAAAGACGCGAAAGAGCGTGTTCCGCTGAATATTGAAAAAAAGACCGAGGATACAAAAGAAAAGAAAGAGATTGGTAAAGAGAAAAGTACCATCAAGAAAAAAAGTTCTTTGGTTGTAAAGAAAAAATTACCACTCAAAAAAGAGGTCAACGAAGAGGATGTTCAAAAGCAGGTCAAAGAAACCCTTGCACGCCTTACCACCAAAAGCCAGAAAACACGCGGATCGAAACACCGGCGCGACAAGCGTCTTGCCTATACCGAGAAGATGGCGGAAGAGGGTGCACAAGCCGATATCGACAGAAATATCATCAAAATTACTGAATTTGTTTCTGTAAGTGAGCTGGCCAGTATGATGGACGTTAACCCGACTCAGGTTATTGCAACCTGTATGTCACTTGGACTCTTTGTATCTATCAATCAACGTCTGGACGCAGAAACCATGTCTGTTGTTGCCGATGAATTTGGCTACAAAGTTGAATTTATCTCAGTCGAAGTACAGGAAGCTATTCTTGAAGAAAAGGACTCGGATGAGGATCTCAAACCAAGGCCACCGATTGTTACCGTGATGGGACACGTAGATCACGGGAAGACCTCTTTGCTCGACTACATCCGTAAAGCCAATGTTATTGCCGGTGAGGCGGGTGGAATCACCCAGCATATCGGGGCATACAATGTATCCCTGGAAAGCGGAAGAAAGATTACCTTTCTCGATACGCCGGGTCACGAGGCCTTTACCGCCATGCGTGCACGTGGTGCCCAGGTTACCGATATTGTAATTATCATTGTAGCAGCCGATGACGATGTGATGCCCCAGACCATCGAGGCCATTAACCACGCTTCTGCGGCAGGCGTGCCGATCGTTTTTGCGATAAACAAAATAGACAAGAGTACTGCAGATCCCGAAAAAATCAAACACCAGCTGGCAAACATGAACTACATGGTCGAAAGCTGGGGCGGAAGATACCAATCACATGACATTTCAGCCAAATCCGGACAGGGCGTTGCTGAGCTGCTCGAGAAAGTGCTGCTTGAAGCAGAAATGCTCGACTTAAAAGCCAATCCAAATAAGCGGGCCAACGGAAACGTTATCGAATCAACCCTCGACAAGGGGCGTGGTTATGTAGCCACCATCCTGGTGCAGTCAGGTACCCTGAAAGTTGGAGATGTTCTTTTAGCCGGGCCTCATTTCGGCCACATCAAAGCCATGTTCAACGAACGGAATCAACGTGTTGAAAGCGTAGGACCTGCAGAACCGGTTCTGATACTTGGATTGAACGGTGCTCCTCAGGCGGGAGATAAGTTCAATGTCATGGAAAGTGAACGCGAGGCCCGCCAGATTGCCAACAAGCGTGAACAACTTCAGCGTGAGCAAGGTCTCCGGACTCAAAAACATATTACCCTCGACGAAATCGGCCGAAGAATTGCTATCGGCAACTTCCAGGAACTGAATATTATTGTCAAGGGAGACGTAGACGGATCAATCGAAGCGCTATCCGATTCATTGATAAAACTCTCGACTACCGAAATCCAGGTCAACGTTATACACAAAGCCGTTGGTCAGATTACCGAGTCAGATATCATGCTTGCTTCGGCATCCAACGCCATTATCGTCGGATTCCAGGTTCGTCCATCGATGAGTGCACGGAAACTGGCAGAGAAAGAAGAGATCGATATCCGCTTGTACTCAATCATTTACGACGCGATCAACGAGATCAAGTCGGCCATGGAAGGGATGCTTGCACCAGAAATCAAAGAAGAGATAAAGGGTACGGCAGAGATTCTCACGGTCTTCAAAATTACCAAAGTGGGTACCATTGCCGGTTGCATTGTCCGCGACGGAAAAATCATCCGTAACTCGAAAGTGCGCCTGATTCGCGATGGAATCGTTGTCTTCACAGGGGAACTGGAATCATTGAAACGCTTCAAAGATGATGTCAAAGAGGTTGCAAAAGGCTACGAATGTGGTCTGAACATACAGAATTACAACGATATCCGCGAGGGTGACTTTATCGAAGCATTCGAGCAGGTGGAAGTTGCCAAGACTTTATAGCTAGTTTGCGGCTTCAAACTGATTCAGAAACCTTACATCATTTTCGAAATAAAGTCTTAAGTCGTTGATTCCGAACTTCAGCATCGCGATGCGCTCGATTCCCATACCAAAGGCAAATCCCGTGTATTTTTTACTGTCAATCCCCGAAGCTTCCAGAACATTCGGATCAACCATCCCGCAACCAAGAATTTCCAGCCATCCTGTGTATTTACATACGTTACAGCCCTTTCCTCCACAAATTGAGCACGAGACATCCACTTCAGCGGATGGTTCGGTAAAGGGAAAGTAAGAGGGACGCATGCGAATCTCGGTCTTCTCGCCAAAAAGCTCTTTGGCAAAAAAGAGGAGAGTCTGTTTCAGATCGGCAAATGAAACGTTTTCGTCAATGTATAATCCTTCGATCTGGTGAAACATACAATGTGCCCTGTAAGATATCGCCTCGTTACGGAACACCCTGCCGGGCGTAACCGTTCGAATGGGAGGCTGCATGGTCTCCATATCATGCACCTGGACAGATGAAGTATGGGTTCTCAACAAAACATCAGGATTCCTGGTGATAAAAAATGTGTCTTGCATATCCCGTGCCGGATGTTCTTCAGGAAAATTCAATGCAGAGAAAACATGCCAGTCATCTTCGATTTCCGGTCCCTCTGAGACCACAAAACCCAATCGTTTGAAAATATCAAGCATCTCATTCTTAACAATGGATATTGGATGACGGGATCCAGCCTTCATTGGGTCACCGGGCAAAGTAAGATCTATCTTCCGGCTTTCGGTGGTTTGTTCTTCCAAACCCTCTTTTAGGACCCTGATTTTGTCCAGGGCAAAATTTTTGAGTGTATTAACAGCCGCGCCTATCTCTTTTTTCTGATCTGCCGATACGTTTCTAAAATCTTCTATCAGTTTGGAAATTTCTCCTTTTTTGCTGAGATACTTGATTCTCAGCTCCTCTAACTCTTCGGCCGACTGTACCACCCGCTCTTCAATCTCCTTCTGAAGTTCCCTGATTCTATCCAACATGATTACGCTAATTTTAAGGTGCAAAAATAGAAAAAATACCCGAACCCGATCATATCCGGTCTAACCCGATGTCGCTGTGCGAAACAGGATCTTCTACCGGTTCCAGATGGGTAAAAACAGTTACAGGAAATTGAAAATTATCCCGGATCTTCCCCTCAATGATTTCCAGCAGATCGTGGCCACGCTGAACAGTCCAATCTCCAGGAACCAGAATATGAACTGAGATAAATTTCCTCTGACCGGCTTGTCTGGTCAAAAGAGAATGAAACTCTATGCCGTTATTCCGAAATTGGTCAAAAATAAGCTCAATCTGCTGGCGTTCCATATTTGGTATAGCCGTATCAATCAATCCCCTGGCAGATTGCTGCATAAGCCTGTATCCTGTCCAAACGATGTTGAGCGCAACCAGCATGGCAATAATCGGATCCAGAATCAACAAGCCCGTTACCTTCACCAGGCCAATCGCCAACACGACACCTACCGAAGTCCATACATCAGTCATCAGATGTTTTCCGTCTGCTGTAAGCGTGATGGAATGACTCTTCTTTCCTTCGCGCAACAACACCAGGGCAACACCGAGATTAATCAGCGAAGCCGCCAGCGAGATCATTAATCCGAAGCCCATGTTTTCGAGTGGCTGTGGATTTAATAACCTTGGATACGCACTCCAGACAATGCTGCAGGCAGCGATGACAATAAGGCCTCCCTCAATGGCGCTTGAAAAATACTCGGCTTTTGAATGCCCGAAAGCATGTTCATCGTCTGCCGGTTTTTCTGCTATAGAGAGTACAATAAGCGCTACAAGAGCAGCCACCAGGTTGACACACGATTCGAGTGCATCAGAAAGTAATCCAACCGATCCAGTAAGCGCAAATGCCATTCCTTTCAAACTAATGGTCAATATTGCTGCAAGGATTGACAGGTAAATGAATTTTTTAAGAGACTTTGAGGCCATATGAATAATGTTTTATTTCGATGATTCTGTATTTATTTCTTCACCAATCCCTCTCTTTCCAGCAAGGGATCGATCGATGGTTCTTGTCCCCGGAAAGCCTTGTACAAAGTCATAGGATGGGCAGTACCTCCCTTTTCAAGAATATTTTTTCGGAAAGAATTCGCTGTAGCAGTATCAAAGATTCCATTTTTGCGAAAGAGTGAAAATGCATCTGCATCCAGTACCTCTGCCCATTTATAGCCATAATAACCTGCAGCATAACCCCCTGCAAATATATGGGAGAATGCAGTGCTCTGGCAAAATCCTTCGAGGGGAGGAAAGATTTCTGTTGGGGCCAACGCTTTCCGTTCAAACTCTGTTACACTGCCGGTCATCGGTTCAGTAATGGAATGCCAGGCCATATCATTCATTCCGAAGCTTAACTGACGTTCGCTAACTGTTCCTGCAAGGAAATTTTTTGATTTAATCAGTTTTTTGACAAGTTCTGCCGGGATCTTCTCTCCTGTTTGATAATTGGCGGCAAAAATATCAAGAAAATCTTTTTCGATCGCCCAATTCTCCATAATCTGAGACGGCAACTCAACAAAATCGCGGTAGACAGACGTGCCTGACATTCCCTCGTAGACGGTATTGGCAAATATTCCGTGAAGTCCGTGACCAAATTCGTGCAGGAAGGTACTCAGTTCGTAAAAAGTGAGCAAAGAAGGTTTGGTCCCGGTTGGTTTCGTAAAATTACAGACGATAGAAACCAGCGGACGGATATTGTTCCCATCCAGATTACTCTGTGAACGGTACTCCGTCATCCATGCACCGCCTCTCTTACCTTCCCTTGGGAAGAAATCAAGATAGAGTATCGACAAGAAGGAGCCGTCTTTGTCAAACACTTCATAAGATTTTACATCCGGATGGTACACCTGAATCTCCTTATTTTCCTTGAAAGAGACTCCATAAAGCCTGTGAGCCAGTTCAAAAACTCCCCCGATCACATTTTCCAGCTTGAAATAAGGTTTAACAGCTTGCTCATCAAAACCATAACGGTCATTTTTTAGTTTTTCAGACCAATAGCTCCAGTCCCAGCGATCCAATTCATCCTTGAATCCATGTGCTTTCGCATATTCCTTTACGTCTTCGAGATCCTTCAGGGCAAAGGGCCTTGATGCTTTGTGCAGTTGCTCCAGGAAAGCATTCACCTTATCAGGACTTTCAGCCATCCTTTCTTCCAGGACATAAGCTGCATGATTTGGATATCCCAAAAGTTTTGCCCTTTCCAATCTGAGATTCACAATCTTGCGGACAATTTCTTCGTTGTTGTGGCTATTCTTGTGAAAACCACGTGAATTCATTTCTTTGTAAAACCCTTCGCGCAACTTCCTGTTATCGGCAAATTTCATAAAGGCGATGTAACTGGGTCCCTGCATACTAAACATCCAGCCCTCTTTATTTTTGGTTTTCGCCAGTTGAGCAGCAGCTTCTATTTCGCTTTCCGGCAAACCCGACAAATCATTTTTGTCCGTTATAAGTAACTGGTATGCATTTGTTTCCGCCAGCACATTCTCCCCGAACTGCAGCGACAGTTTGGAAAGCTCTGTATTGATTTGGCCAAAACGTTCTTTTGCTGTTCCCTCCAGGTTTGCACCACTTCTGACAAATCCCTTGTAGGAGTCATCCAAAAGCTTACGATCTTCGTGAGTAAGCTGAAGTTGTTCTTTCTGGTTGTAAACACTCTTCACCCTTTGAAACAGCTTCTCATTCAGAGAAACATAGTTTTGGTATGCAGAAAGTTTTGGCGATACATCCCGGGCTATAGACTGAATGGTATCATCCGTTTCGGCAGAATTCAGGTTAAAAAGCACAGAGGTTGCCCTGGATAGTTTCTTCCCGCTCACTTCAAGCGCCCTGATGGTATTTTGAAATGTCGGAGTGTCCGGATTATTGATAACTGCATCCACTTCTGAACGGGCTTCAGCAAGAAGCTGATCTATAGCAGGTACAAAATGTTCGTGCCGGATCTCGTTGAAGGGGGGTGTCTCATGCACTGTTTTCCATTCTGCCAGAAGCGGGTTTGCCGACTTGTTTTCGTTTTTCATATTCATTGTAATTATTCCGGTCAGGATCATCATCCCAACAATTAAAAATTTCTTCATAGTAAGCTGATAGGTTAAATTATATATGTATCAAAATTCATTTCAACCCACTTTTTCCCCACTTTATCCTTTATCCTCTAATATAACATCTTTTTCTTTTGTTATTTTATATGGGGCTATATGTCACATACTGAGGGACTTTATCCTTTATCCTTTATCCTTTTCTTCGTCTTCTCCTTCATCACGCTCCAGCCAAATTTTCCGATCTTCCTGCCCATTTCATAGTAATTACCATGAGAATAGGCTATTAAACCGGCGCTTTCAAGACTCATTGCACGAGTTTCAGAATCCATATATCTGTCATCAGCTACGATGTTCACAACATTCGCGATGAACATATCATGTGTTCCAAGCTCTTTCACCTCAATGACTTTGCATTCGATGCTGACAGGAGATTCAGCTACAATCGGACATTTCACAACGGAAGCAGGGAGTGGGGTCAGGCCGCTTTCCTGGAACTTATTGTGATCACGTCCTGATTTAACACCGCACCAGTCGGTAACTTCTGCTATTGATTTGGTAGTCAGATTGATGACAAACTCTCCATTTCTTTTGATGATATCCGACGAATGTCTTCCCGGTCTTACTGAGATGTAACACATTGGTGGATCTGTACACAAAGTTCCGAGCCACGAGACCGTGATGAGGTTGTACTCTTCGGGAGATGAACCGCAACTGATCAGTGCTGCAGGCAGCGGATAGATCATATTGCCCGGTTTCCAGTTAATCTTTGCCATAAAACGATGTTTCTTTATTTTGTATTGCAGGATAAAATTTTCGATTTTGGAATATTGGTCTCCAATTCGTGGTACATCTAATGTTCAGAAAGTTAGTATAATGAAAAACTATAGAAAAGAAATGCGCCTGCGGAATAGCAAAAATCATACGAAAGCGCAATCCAAAATTATCCTACAAAGATTGTTCAATTTTCCTGATTTCTGACCACTCTTCTTCTGCCAATTTCGCCCCGGGTACCCGGATTACCCTCGAAGCAAGCAACGCGCCCAGCTTACCGCTTTTCTCCAGATCATAGCCTTTGGCTAATCCAGCCAGAAATCCGGCAGCAAAAAAATCACCTGCTCCGGTGGTATCAACGACAAGATCACCTGCTGCAGGAATCTTGTGCAGGAGAGATCCCTGCTGCACATAGGCTCCCTCCTTCCCAATCTTTACAACAGCAATGTCGCATCGGCCTGCCAGATTAGCAACAGCCTCCAACGGCTCCATTCCTGTAAAGGCTTTTGCCTCCTCTTCGTTCGCAAAGACGATATCGACATATGAATCCACAAGCTCATTTAATACTTCCCGGTTGACTTCCACCACATTGTAGCTTGCCAGATCGAGTGCAATGGATAGTCCGGCATTTTTCGCAGCAACAGCAGCCGCCATGATCAGTGCATTGTTGTAGACCAGATATCCCTCAACGAAGAAAATATCAAATCCGCTCAACCGTTCAGGAGTTATATCTACCGGATATAGTTCTGAAGCTGCACCCAGATAGGTAGCAAAAGTGCGTTCTCCGCCAGGTTCAACCAAACCCACAGCACGTCCTGTCGGAAGTTCAGAATGGATCAGCAGTGGCTGAATTCCCTGACTTTTTTGTTCTCCCTCGAAGAGTTTTCCCAACTCATCCCGTCCAACTGTTCCCAGGAATCCGCATGGAACAGACAGATTGGCAATCCCGTTGATAGCATTGGCAACAGATCCACCTGTAACAAGGATTCGTTTTTCATTTACAATTTCTAATTGAATCCGCTCCGACATAGCTCTGTCGACAAGGGTCATACTTCCTTTTGGAAGGTTTAGTGCTCTGATAATCTGATCATCATCTAGCATAGTAATGATGTCGACCAGTGCATTTCCGATCCCCAGTATCTTCGAATATCCCATAGAGTTTTTTTAATATATGCGTAAATAATTTGTTTTTTAATGGTCGCATGGAATACCCACATGAGCATTTCCGGTTGGTGTAAATTTTTCTTTTGGGTATTTCACTGATTTTATGCAAATATATTTCCATTTTATGAAAAAGGTGTTATTTTTGCAACGCTTTAGAAAATTAACTGAAGCGAACAAACTCCTTAGTAGCTCAGTTGGTTAGAGCGGCGGACTGTTAATCCGTAGGTCGTAGGTTCAAGTCCTACCTGAGGAGCAGAATCAAAAAAGAGGTCTTACCCGACCTCTTTTTTAGTTATTCTTTATTACTATCTTTGTTTTATGGATCAGATTGATTTATATAGAGATAGATTGATAGAGCTTTGTGAAATTCACAAGGTAAAGCAATTTTATTTGTTCGGATCAATTCTGAATTCAAGATTCAATGATTCCAGTGATGTGGATGTACTTGTTCAATTTGGGGATGTTGAATTGGTGGAATATTTTGATAACTACATGGATTTTAAAGAAAAACTGGAAGAATTATTCCAGAGACCTGTAGATCTGGTAGAGAATCAGGCAATTAGAAACCCAATTTTCAGAAAAGTCGTTGACAGAGAAAAACTACTAGTTTATGAACGAAAAAGTGCTTAAGTACCTCTATGATATCAAATCCCTTGTGATCGTTGGAATTTTTAAAATACATACATCCCTGTCAACCAACACCTTAATTCAATATTAGTGTCTTAAAAGAGTTGCAACTTTGTGCTATTAGGGGAGCCAAACAAAGAAAGAGGTCGTTTTCGACCTCTTTCTTTGTTCCCTACCTCTTCGAACCACTTGCAAATGAAGCAGCACATTCTTTAGATTTCTGCTGTGAATCTCTAATTGTTTAGAGAGGACCTCTTCAAGGCCCTTAAGGCGTGTTTTAACTCCTCTGCCAGTTGCAATTGGAAGAGAATTCAACCCCTCTTTTTCCCATTTATCGAACCAACGCTCGATGGTTCTACGGTCAACATCAAAAATGCTGGCCAGGTCGATGATCGTTCGTCCTTGATTAGATAAAAGAAGGCATTGACTGCGTTTTCTGATTAAGTTATTAGAGTTTTTACTGCTGATCTCTAATGCTTCAATTTCCTCTGTTTTCAGTGTTACATATCTAATAATGAGATAAATATACACATATTATAGCATATAAACAAATAAATGCGACATTATATTATTCTAATTACTTAAAATGCTGATTGCTTTGAAATGCGGAAGAAATATTGCAAAAGGAAATACCAAAATTAGCAAATTTAAATAGTTCACAATTCAAAATCATGGAAATTCTATTTTCAGCATCCTTGGGATTGATTTGGTTATTGAATACCATCTTAATGAATCATAATAATCCCTTTTTACTTCCAGATTCCTGATTCTTTTCGACAATTTTGTTTCTTTCCCTTGATAGTGTGATTTGCGGATCATGGGCTTCAACTTTTCCATCTTGCTTTCAAGTTCAAAGTATTTATCATTATTTACTATTTTCGAGGAATAAACGTAACTAATTTTTTATGAAAATACTGAATTTGCTGATGGTCGGATTAATTGTCGGTTCATTCAATGAACCGTGCATTTATGCTGCAACCAGTTATTCCAATCCATACCGCGATTCGATAATGGTTGATGATGGTGCCGGCAAATTGGTTTTTAAAACATTTTACGTTTATCGTCCAAAAGGACTGATCAACTCGCCTTCTAATAAGGTTCCCGCACTTGTTCACTTCGAACCGTATGGACCTGCTATATTGTCTGTTGCCGATTCAAATAAATTCATTGTC
>JANYKW010000175.1 GCA_025358025.1 Bacteroidia bacterium
CTGCTGCTGCAAACTATGACACCAAAGATTTTGGTACAGGTAAACTGATTACCGTGGTTTACACCTTGAGTGGATCGGCAAATACCAACTACATCAAGCCGGTTAACTTTACCGCTAACGATGGCGAAATCACCAAAAAACCACTTACAATCACTGCTGAAAACAAAACAAAAGTTTATGATGGATTAGTTTATACACCGTTCACAGTAACTTATTCTGGTTTTATATCAGGAGAAAATGAGTCTGTATCTGGGGTGCTTGGTGGAGCATTATCTTTCAGTGGAACCGCATTTACTGCCGTTAACTATGGTACTTATGTAATTACGCCTGGCGGACTAACATCTACAAATTATGCTATCTCATTCCAGAATGGATCGTTGACAATCAATGCTGCTCCGACAACATTAGCCTTGACCCTGAGTGGTTCGCAAGTGCACTATATGGACAACATTACATTTACAGCTGTAATAAAACCAAATCCAAATGTTTCAACCAGTCCACTTACGGGTTCAGTAATCTTCTCAATAGGAGGAAACAACTATCCAGCCAATGCTGTGCCAGTCCCTGGTTCTTCGGATGGTTCTGTTCAAGCGATGGTTATTATGCAGTTGCCGGCCACATTGATAAATAATACAACTCCTTATCCAGTAACTGCAACATTTGCAAGTACCAATACGAATTATGCATCTGGTTCTAACGATTCCAAAACACTAAGGGTAGATGCAAGAACTGCAACTCCATACAATGCAACTGGTTTCTATACAGGAGATGGCTTTGCCTGGACAACCGGTCCAAGCACAAGTACTGCTACTTTAACGATGACAGCTGTAATAAAAGATGCAAGTTCACCAACAGGTGATGTTCGCGGTGCAAAGGTTTCATTCTATTTTGTCAACGGAACTACTTACACTGCCATACCAAGCGCACAGAATCTGCCTGTTGGATTGATAGATGTAACTGATGGAAGTGCAGGTGCCGCAAGTGCAATTGTTCAGCTTAACATTGGTTCAAACAATGCACAAAGCTTCCAGATTGCTATAAAAGTTACCGGGGCTTATACGAATAATCCAGGTGATGTGTTGTCGCAAACAATTGTTACTGTATCTAAACCAGTTGCAGGTGGATTTATTGCGGGTGGAAGTACTCTTCCAAATCAAACTGCAAACTCAAGTTCTTCAGGTTACATCATGGGTGCTACAGGTTTGAATACTGACTTTGAATTTGATATTCAATATACCAAATCAGGAACCAATCCGAAAGGAAAAGTAACGATTATGGTACGCAGTTACTATACAAAAGATGGAATTCTTGATTATCCTAATTTACACACCTACCTTATCACAACAAATGCTATCGCTTCGTTGAATGTAGGGGCTCCAACAGCAACAGGAACATTTAGTGCGAAAGCAAACCTTGTTGAACAAGTTACAAACGCGGACGGAAGCTTAACTACTGTTGCGATAGAGGGAGGATCTACTTTCCAAATGGTTGCTTTCCAAAACGGGAGTACCCAGCAAATAGCCATAACACTTTACAGAAAAGCCGGAGGTATATGGTTCTCAAGCAACTGGGATAAAGCAAATGCTAAAACACAACTCCAGGCTGTGAATGCGGGTAGTCATGTATATGTTTCAGGTGGAGGTGTAGCAGTGACCAATACAGCTCCAACTGTAGAAACAACATCTGTATCAAATTTTACATCAAAAGTAGCTACAGTAGTTGGCAATGTAACAAGCAACGGAGGTGCAACAATAAGTGAGCGTGGTGTTGTATATTCAACAACAACAACCACACCTACAATTACAAACAGCAAGGTTATCAACTTATTTGGAAGTGCAGATGGAACTGGAAGTTTCTCAACTGACATCACTGGATTGACTTTAAATGCCTCCTACAATTTCAGAGCCTATGCCATAAATAGTGTGGAAGTAAGTTATGGACTTACGAAAACAATTACAATTCTCAAATCCGGTTCCCTCCTTGACATGGCTCAAACCACGGAGAAAGCGATTATTAATCTGCCTGCTAGCTCGTTGAAGGCCTATCCGAATCCTTCAGCAGGATTGCCGGTTACGATGGAGTTCCAGCTGAATGTCAGTGCAAAGGCAACCCTGGATATCATGACCGTCAGCGGAGCGCGGGTTGCAAGGCTGTTCGGGGGTGATGTGGAGGCAGGTGTCATGCAGACCGCTACTTTCGACAACGCAGTAACCGCCGGCGTTTATGTCTATATGCTAAGATGGAACGATCAGTCGATAACAGGTAAAGTGATCATAACAAAGTAATTTTGATTATATCTCTCTGGTAAAAAAGAGCCGGCCTGGGGATGACCCGGGCCGGCGTCTTTTTGAGATATGAGATATGAGATATGAGATGGAGGGACGGAAGAAGACGGAAGGACGGAGGGACGGAGGGACGGAGAGGAAAAAAATGAACAGCGGGTTCTTTACTATTGCCTGATGCCATTGCGGAGGACTGGAAAATGGCATTAAATTTTGTCTAAACAGATGCTCAATGCACTATCCCTTGCCGTCTGCTTTAGCTGACGGACTGGAAGATGCTATACCGTCAGCGGGGCACGTGTTGCCAGGCTGTTCGAGGGTGATGTGGAGGCAGGTGTCATGCAGACCACTACTTTCGACAACGCAGTAACCGCAGGCGTTTATGTCTATATGCTAAAATGGAACGATCAGATGATTACCGGTAAAGTGATCATTACAAAGTAGTGTTGATTATATCTCTCTGGTAAAAAAGAGCCGGCCCGGGGATGACCTGAGCCGGCGTCTTTTTTTAGAGATGAGATATGAGACATGAGACGGAAAGACGGAGGGACTGAAGGAAGGAGAAGACGGAAGGACGGAAAATTATTGATCAGCAAGTTCTTATCTATTGCCAGTTGCCTTTATGGAGGACTCGAAAATGGCATTAAATTTTGTCTAATCAGTTGCTCAATGCAGTATCCTTTGACGGCTACTTTAGCTGACTGTCATTAATTCTTGGTTTGAAAGGATTCTATAGGGTCGGGTACATTCACGGAAAATATTTGTAAATATCAGACCGATGATCGAAAGCAACAAATGTAACAGTTTGATTTTCTATTAATATCCCAATTCTATAACTCCTCATGCGGATGCGGTAAATATTCTTGTAACCGGTCAATTTTTTCAGATTCGGAAACCCATTCATATTATCACAAGCCTTAACTTGCTGAATGATACTATAAATTTTGGAATTGATCCCTTGATCATTACAATTCAGTACCTGTTTCTGAAACTTATTCGTAAACTCTATTTGCATTTAACTCTGCTCTAATAGCATCAGAAAATCCTGTTTTTCCTTTTCATTCAACAAGCCGGTGTTCATGCCTTGAGCAATGGAAATTGCAATACCGGTATCTTCAACTTCTTCAAGAGATAACTTTTTTGCTGAGAAGTTAAGCTGTTTAGCCAATTTCAAAATCAAGGAAGAATTTATCTTTGATTGACCTCTCAAAATGATCGTTTCCATGTGTCAGTATTTTTCACAAAATTATAAAAAGATATTCAGAAACTGTTTAAAATTTGAAATTACACCCAAAATCAAAAAAAATACCCCGGCCCTAAAGGGTGTTTTTTGATTTTTAGGGCTCCCTTCAGGGTTCGGGGTAACCCTAAAAATCAAAATGAATGAAATTTAAACAGTTTCTCAAATTCCTTTAAAATTTTCCAAATCAAAAAATTGCCAGCGATCATCAATCTGCCCTCTGGTAAATATGAGCCGACCTTTATCTGAGGTATAAGAAGAAGGGACGGAGTGACGGAAAGACGGAAGGGGAAATATTAAACAGCGGATTCTTCACTTATGCCTGATGCCTTTGCGGAGGACTGGAAAATGGCATTAAATTTTGTCTAAACAGATGCTTAATGAACCATCCATTGCCGTCTGCTTTAGCTGACGGACTGGAATATCCTATACCATCAGCGAGGCACGTATTGCCAGGCTGTTCGGGGGTGAGTCGCAAGCACAGAGGTTGGATTTTTCCTGACCTTTTAAACCGGGGTTTCAGAACATCGCTTCTGGCACGGATTTGCAGTTCACATCCTTTAAATGGTTTTTGCCTCAACATTTTTTTCGAAATATGATTCCACTCCATAAATGACTTTCCACTTATTATCGATCTTTTTAAAGAGTAAAAACCAGGCCATCGGTTCTGCTATCGTGGAATGCCCGTCCTTGTAATTCATTTCCCACCTGGAACCGGATGTGTACAAGACCGTTGAATTATCAGGAAAAGAAAAATCCTCTGTGAACAGGGTCACCTTTTGATTGGACAGTAAATCAAACATGGGTTTCATTTCGGAAACAACATCCCGGTAGGTGAAAATGGAGCCATTTACGATGTACCTGAAATCAGGTGAATCCTGAAAAGCTGCCATCGCCATTTCGAATTTGGCCTCTTCACAACCTTTGATGATGGTATTGATAATCTTCTTTACGTCGGTCTTCATCAGGTACTTATCGGTATCGGAAAGAGGTTTGCCCGGGCTCGTGCAACAAGATAAGACTGTGCTTAGTATAAACAATAAAATAAGTTTTGTCTTCATAGTCGTTTGGTTTAAAATAATGTAAAGGCGATTGTTAAAGGGGCAATCACAAGCGACCCCATAGCAACAAAACCAGGGGAGTTATGTCGCGCCTTGAAAGTATAAGTATAAGTACACGATACAATCAAAACAAGGAAATACCAAAAATAATAAATATTATATAAATCTCAAAATCAACTCGCTATTGGTTTTGGATGGCGCAGCGTGGTAATTATAAACGAATCCCCTATTTGGAATGATTATTATTTATTGCCATATTGCTGACCGTCTTATAATCCCATTTTTTTGATTTATGTGATTTGCCGTGTATCATTAATGCGAAACCGCTTGCGGCAATAACAGCAGCTACTACAGCCATAGAACCAAGAAACAATACTCCCAGAACCACCAAATCAGTTCCTTCAGTCACGATCAGGGCTATACCGTAAATCATTGCTCCCGTTCCCCATGTTCCGTAGGCGAAAATTAGTCCTCCCCCCAATGCACTTAACAGTGATTTTGTTCTGATGTCCTGAATATCCGAAAGGCGGAGCGTGTCAGATTCAACTAAAATGGTACTATCAGAAATTATCCTGAATTTTCCTTTATACTTTTTGCCGCCACTTTTGACCAAAATCTTTTTTCCCTCCTGCAAATATTTCGTCTTCTGGTTATATACCTTTTTGAATTCGAGTCCGCCTGTTTGTGCCAGTCCGCACAAAATAAAAATGAATAAAAATCCCGCAGTCAATATCGTTTTCTTCATGGCAGCTTGCTTTATTGGTTTAAGATCCGCAGTGATTGATAACGAATTCAAATCTGTCCGTTGCCTCCTGATTGCTTATACTATTTCTTTTACAAAAAGTAATCAAAAAGGAAGCAAAAATGGCATCCATAAAAAAAATGCGGGCGCAAATGTCGGGCAAATCACCTAAAACAAAAAAGTCAATCACTGATTATCAGACGATTGACTTTTTAAAAGTGACCCCACCGGGATTCGAACCCAGATCAAAAGAACCGGAATCTTCCATTCTATCCATTAAACTATGGGGCCGTAATTTGAGGTGCAAAGGTAATAATATTCTTTTGACAGAGGCAATGGAAAACACGCAGCTCCCACTCATTTGCAGTGAGTGGGTCATTTATGTTCTCAACGCTTAACTCTTCACTCCAAAGTCATATGATCCCGCGAAAGAATTCTATCGTTTTTGCCAAACCCTCTTCCAGTTGAATTTTTGGTGACCAGTCCAGCTCATTTTTTGCAAGGCTGATATCAGGCTGCCGCTGCATAGGATCATCCGGAGGCAAAGAGAGCTTAATGATTTTTGACTTTGACCCAGTCAAATGAATGATCTTTTCCGCCAGTTCAAGAATGGTAAATTCATTCGGATTACCAATATTTACCGGACCGGTAAAATCTTCGCGTGAAGCCATCATCCGCACCATTCCTTCAACCAGATCGTCAACATATTGAAAGCTTCGGGTTTGACTCCCTTCTCCATAAACTGTAATATCTTGATTTTTAAGTGCCTGGACAATAAAATTGGATACAACCCTGCCATCATTGGGGTGCATTCTTGGGCCATAAGTATTAAAAATACGTATGATTTTGATTTTGACGTTGTTCTGTTTGTGGTAATTCACAAAAAGCGTCTCTGCTGCACGTTTTCCTTCATCGTAACAGGAACGTTCCCCGATAGGGTTCACATGACCCCAGTATGTTTCAATCTGGGGATGCATCTGCGGATCGCCATAAACCTCACTGGTGGATGCCTGCAGAATCTTTGCCCTGATCCTTTTAGCCAGACCGAGCATATTGATTGCGCCCATGACGGAGGTTTTCATGGTTTTGATGGCATTGTACTGGTAATGAACCGGGGATGCCGGGCAAGCAAGATTGTATATTTCATCCACCTCGATAAAGAAAGGCATGGTAACATCATGGCGGATTAGTTCAAAATATGGATTATTCAAAAGATGCACCACGTTTGCCTTCTGGCCTGTGAAATAATTATCGAGGCAAACAACTTCATGGCCATCATTGAGTAAACGCTGGCACAAATGCGACCCGACAAAACCGGCCCCACCGGTTACCAGAACCTTTTTTCTTATCATATCTTTTTATTTTTTTCTTTATCCTTTATCCTTTATCCTTTAGCCTTTGTCCTTTATCCTTTAGCCTTTAGCCTTTAGCCTTTGGTCGTATTTACTCCAATGCAGAAATAATCAAAACCATTTCTCCTGACCTCAGCCAAATCGTAAATGTTCCTTCCATCAAAAATCACCGGTGATTTCATTAATTTTTTCATGATCCTGAAGTTGGGAAATCTGAACTCGGGCCATTCAGTAATCAACGCAAGGCAATCAGCATCGATGAGTGCCTCAAAAGAGTCATCAACATAAGTTATGGTATCACCAAAATGATGTTTTGCCTCCTTCATGGCGATCGGGTCGTATGCTTTCACTTTGGCCCCTGCAGCAAGCAGCATTTTAACAATAACCAGGGAAGGTGCTTCTCTCATATCATCGGTTTGAGGTTTAAAAGAGAGACCCCAAACGGCAATCGTCTTTCCTTTGATATCATTGTGGAAATAGCTGCGTATTTTATTGAACAGAACAAGTTTCTGATCTTTGTTCACGGCCTCGACCGCCTTCAGAACCCTTAATTCATAATTGAATTGACTTGCCGTCTTTACCAGAGCCTGAACATCTTTGGGAAAACATGATCCGCCATAACCAATTCCGGGATAGATGAATTTATTGCCAATTCTCGAATCAGATCCTATGCCCTTTCTAACCATGTTAATATCTGCGCCAACTATTTCACAAAGGTTTGCAATGTCATTCATGAAACTGATCTTGGTAGCAAGCATGGAATTTGCCGCATATTTCGTCATTTCTGCCGATGTAATGTCCATGAAGATAATCGGATGACCGTTTAGCGTAAAGGGCTTATACAGGCTTTTCATAAGCTCTTCAGCCCTGATACTTTCAAGTCCGACTACAATGCGATCGGGTTTCAGAAAATCGTCTATGGCAGCTCCTTCTTTGAGAAATTCAGGATTTGAGGCGACATCAAACTGAAGGACAATCCCCCTTTTATTGAGTTCGTCCTGAACTGCAGATTTAACTTTTGTGGCAGTACCAACGGGCA
The DNA here is from genome assembly GCA_025358025.1 of Bacteroidia bacterium. Classification (GTDB taxonomy): domain Bacteria; phylum Bacteroidota; class Bacteroidia; order Bacteroidales; family Prolixibacteraceae; genus CAINVV01. The sequence continues at coordinate 7,717 of JANYKW010000175.1, forward strand.
CTGTGCTTTTTGTCACAATAAGAAGATAGTCGTTCATGTTTTTCCCACAATCGCGGGCCACCGAGAGAACATACTTCAAATCTGCACTACCGTCTTCATCTGGAGGGGTTCCAACCGCGATAAAAAGGACTACTGCATCGGTAAGGGCCTCTTTAATATCAGTTGTAAAACTTAAACGCCCCTTTTTCACATTTCGTGTAAGCATTTCCTCGAGACCGGGTTCAAAAATTGGAATAATACCATTTTTCAGGTTTTCAATCTTATTTTTGTCAATGTCAACACAGACGACATCGATCCCAACTTCAGAAAAACAGGTGCCCGTAACCAGGCCAACATAACCGCTTCCAATGATAGCAACTTTCATAAAATGGTTAATTAATTACTGTTTGATACCAAATGAAATCGCCAAGATTTGTCATCATAATCAGAGATGATAATCCGGCAACTTATACCTGGTTATTTCATCCGCCAGCTGGCGGATGAAAACAAATTATTATCAAATGAAGATATTGTTTAATTTTGGGTAAACAATAAGTTATTAGACAATTTCTGTGCTCATTGGTTCATTCATGTGGTCAGAATTAATTTCTATTGAATAAAGGCTTGACTCTTAATGAACTCTGAGTAATTGGATTTGCAGGAGCAGGAGCAAAAACCAAATATATATGAGTGGAAAAAATTATTCGTTAAAACAGAAAATAGAATGAAGAGAATATTGGTCACCGGCGGAACGGGATTTATTGGATCACACACAGTTGTTGAACTTCAACAGCATGGATATGAAGTAATTATCGTAGACAATCTGGTTAATTCATCGATTGAGGTTCTTGACAACATTGCAAAAATCACAGGGATCAAACCATCGTTCGAGCAGTTTGATCTTGCGGATCCAGCCAAAACTGCCGACTTTTTTAACCGGAACAAAGACCTGTCAGGAATCATCCATTTTGCTGCATACAAGGCTGTTGGTGAATCCATGCAAAAACCACTTGAATATTACCGGAATAACATCGGTTCTTTGCTTAATATCCTGGAGGGGATGAAAACATGCGCTTTGGGTGATATTGTTTTCAGCTCATCATGTACCGTTTATGGACAGCCCGATGAACTTCCGGTTACTGAGCAAGCACCCATCAAACCGGCCTGGTCACCCTATGGCAATACCAAGCAGATGTGCGAAGAAATTCTGCGGTTTTCTGCAGCCTCTCTTCCAATCAAAGCCATTGCCCTACGATATTTCAACCCTATTGGGGCTCATGAATCGGCATTGATAGGTGAATTGCCGTTGGGAATCCCAAATAATCTCGTACCTTATATTACACAAACTGCGATTGGGTTACGGCAAAGCCTCCATGTATTTGGCAACGACTATGACACTCCTGACGGAACGGCTATGCGTGATTATATTCATGTGGTTGACATTGCCAGGGCTCATGTAGTTGCCATCGGGCGAATGATAAATAAAAGGATGAAGCACAATATGGAAATATTCAATCTTGGTACAGGCCATGGCTTCTCAGTCCTTGAAGTGATTCAATCCTTCGAAAGGGTGAGTGGACTGAAGCTAAACTATAAAATTGTTGATCGCAGACCAGGCGACATCGAAAAAGTATGGGCATCTACTGACTTCGCCAACAAGGAGTTGGGATGGAAAGCCGAAAAAAAAATCGATGAGATGATGACATCAGCATGGAAGTGGGAAAAAGCCCTGGCTGATCGGAAGGGTCAACAATAAAAGGCTGTCAGAAGTTATGATCCCATGAATTACGCCATTATTGATGTTGAAACTACCGGAACTTCGCCAGTTAACGGAAAGATCACTGAAATTGCCATCTATATCTACAATGGCAGTGAAATCATCGATTCTTTCTGCACGCTGGTAAATCCCGAATGCAGCATTCCGTGGAATATCACAAAACTTACGGGTATCACCAACGAAATGGTTGAAACGGCCCCGAGATTTTATGAAATAGCCAAAAAAATCGTAGAGATAACAGCCAATACGACCTTCGTGGCACACAATGCCTCTTTCGATTATTCATTTGTCAGGGAGGAGTTTAAGCGGCTCGGCTATGATTACAAGCGCAAAACGATGTGTACGGTGAACCTGAGCAGAAAACTGATTCCCGGACTTCGCTCCTACTCCCTCGGAAATATTTGTCATGATCTGAATATTGTCATCGAAGACAGGCATCGTGCCGGCGGTGATGCACTGGCTACCGTGAAGCTTTTTGACAAGATTCTCAGACAGAAGGAAACAGCTGATCATGATCTTTTCTCAACCAGAAGTGGCAATCTTACCGAGGAGGCGATCGCTTCCATACCCGGCTGCTGTGGAGTATATTATCTGTATAATGCAAATGAAGAGTTAATCTACATTGGAAAGAGCAAGAATATCCACCAGCGGATTGTCTCTCATTTAAACAACCGCCTGACCAAAAAAGCCATGGAGATGAGCGAAAAGCTTGCGTCTGTTGGTCATGAAGAGACAGGAAGTGAGCTGATAGCCCTTTTGCTGGAGTCGGATGAAATAAAAAGTAACCGGCCATTTTACAACAGATCACAAAGAAGATCGGCAAGCAGTTTCGGCATCTTTTCTTTTGAAGATGAGGATGGATACCTTCATTTGCAGGTTCAAAAGACCGGCGAGGAGACCATTCCGCTGATAACCTTCAACTTCTACCAGGAAGGGATAAATTTGCTTCATGTCAGGGCTGAAAAATACACTTTATGCAAAAAACTATGCCACCTGGATGATCAGCTCTCTCCCTGCTTTAATTTCCGGCTTGGAGCCTGCCTTGGCGCGTGTGAGGGGAAGGAAGATCCGGAATCCTACAACCTGCGCGTGCAGGAAGCGATAAAGCCCTGGCAGTTTCATTCGCTGAACTTCTTTGTTCTGGAAAAGGGGAAAAATGGAAAAGAGACTGCGGTAGTCAAAATATCCCAGGGAAAATATATCGGGTACGGATTTATCTCAGGTGAAGGTTCCGTGATAGACCTGGAGTTACTGCACGACTGTATCCGTAAACGAAGGGATAACTGGGACGCAAGAAATATCATCCGGGGCTACCTGAAAAAGAACCACAGGCTGGTAAAAATCATCGAATATTAACCCACAGAACCCAGCCCTTCCTTATATCTTGCAATTGCCCGGTCCCGTGCAAAGGCATGATCTATCATGGCTGCAGGATATTGATCTGTACCAAATTCAGGTACCCATTTTTTGATGTAACTGAAATCCGGGTCAAATCGCTTTGCCTGTAACACCGGATTAAATATCCTGAAATAGGGAACCGCATCACAACCCGAACCTGAAGCCCATTGCCAGCTGCCATTGTTTGATGCCAGGTCATAATCGTTCAGTTTGGAAGCAAAATAGGTCTCCCCCCACCTCCAGTCGATCAGCAAATGCTTGCAAAGGAAGCTGGCAGTCACCATACGCACCCTGTTGTGCATGAATCCAGTCTGATTAAGCTCCCTCATTCCGGCATCTACCAAAGGATATCCTGTCATTCCGTCACACCATGACTGAAATTGGTTCTGGTCATTCTCCCACCGGATATAGTCGTAAGCTGGTTTGAATGCTCTTGTGGAGACCTGTGGAAAGAACCACAGAATCTGACTGTAAAAATTCCGCCAGATCAGTTCTGATAAGAAAGTCTGGGAATGAAGCATGGCCAATGCGGTGATTTTGCGAATGCTTACCGTTCCGTACCGCAATTGAATACTCAATTTGGAGGTACCATCTCTGGCAGGGAAATCCCGGTTCTTCTCGTAATTTTCCAGGAGACTCAGCGGAAGCGACTTGCCTGGATAGGCAATTTCAATTCTCGAAAAACCCATCGAATCCAGGGTTGGCATGGCCAGAGGCTTCATGCGGATGAAATTGTGAAAGTAGAGGGATGTTTTATTTGCCCGTACTGCATCCAGATTCAATTTTTCAAGGTACCGAATTTTGTACGGCGTAAAGACAGTATATGGTTTCCCGTCTTTTTTTACAAGTTCCTCCTTTTCAAATATTACATGATCCTTGTAAGTAATGAATTCCGTACGGTTGATCCTGAGAAAACGCTCCACCTCCATGTCACGGTGGTTGGCATAAGGTTCATAATTTCTGTTGCAATAAACACTGCAGACATGATATTTTTCTATCAGTGATTTGAAGACCTCCATGGGATGTCCATGCACAACATAAAGGGTAGATCCGATTTTTTCCAGCTCATTTTTGATCCTGATCAGTGATTCATAAACGAAATTTATCCGGTAATCCGCGCCATTCGAAATCCGTGCCAACATCATCGGATCAAAAATAAACAGGGGTAATACATTCTCACGGGTTTTCAAGGCGTGAAACAATGCCGTGTTGTCATCCAGACGAAGATCCCGGCGCATCCAGAATATGTTTACAACCGGTTTTTCCTTTTGACTTCTCATTCAAAAAATGTTTACGAATAGTGACTCGAATATAAGAAAAAACAAAACTAACTATACCTTTGTTCAAACTAGAATAGAACAAATTGTCAAATTAATCGATATTTTATATGAACAAGCGAGGTTTTGCCAGCGATAATAATTCCGGAATTCACCCTACTATTCTGAAAGCCATTGAAATGGCAAATGAAGGACATGTTGTTGGCTATGGGGAAGACATTTATACCGAAAAAGCAAAACAACTTTTCAGAAAAGAATTCGGGCCTGAAACCGAAATCTTCTTTGCACTGACGGGAACGGGATCCAATATCCTTTCCATACAGGCTCTATGTCAATCCTTTCATTCTATATTATGCGCAGAAACAGCTCATATTCAAGTAGATGAATGCGGTGCGCCTGAAAAATTCACCGGCAGCAAGATAATCCCTATACCTTCCGGAAACGGCAAGGTACAGCCATCTGAATTGATGAAGAAATTGCATGGCTTCGATGTTGAACACCATTCCCAGCCTGGCTTGCTCAGCATTTCGCAGGTGACTGAGATGGGTACTGTATATACTGCGTCGGAGATCAGGGAACTTGCAGGTATCCTGCACAGCCATGGGATGTATCTTCACATGGATGGTGCCAGAATATCAAATGCTGCCGTCAGTCTGGGAAGCAACTTTTGCTCCTTCACCAAAGATGCGGGTGTGGATGTGCTCTCCTTTGGTGGAACCAAAAACGGATTGATGCTTGGGGAAGCGGTATTGATTTTTAATCCGGATTTGGCAAAAAACATCAAATATTTCCGCAAACAGGCTGCTCAGCTATATTCAAAAATGAGGTTTCTTTCTGTACAGTTTATACCCTATCTGGAAGAAGAAATATGGAGAATCAATGCAACGCACGCCAATAAGATGGCACAAATGCTGGCATCTCTGATTTCCGGCATACCTGCCATTAAAATAACCCAATCTGTTGATGCCAACGGCGTATTTGCCATACTCCCCCGCGAAATCATCCCTGTGATACGAAAGGAGTACTTCTTTTATGACTGGGATCAATCGAAAGGTGAAGTTAGGCTGATGACCTCTTTTGATACGAAAGAAGAGGATATTCTCAATCTGGTGGCTCTGTTGAAGGCTCATTTGGGTCAGTAATGGGTTAAGCCGCTTTTTTATTGTATTTTTGCGCCTTCAATTGAATTTCGTTTCAGGAAAATCTATTATTCATGATAAGCCGAAGGATCATCCGTACCAAAGTGTTGCAAATACTCTATGCACACGTCTCTACGCCAGATAAGCAAACCAGTTCATCGGAGAAGGAGTTGCATTTCAGTATTCAGAAAACCTACGATCTGTACCATCTGTTGCTTGAGTTGCCCATAGCAATGAGTGATCATGCCGATAAGTTGATAGAGATCAGAAAACTAAAGAATTTTCCAACGAAGGAAGAGCTGAATCCCAACCTGCGTTTCGTATCCAACAGATTGATCAGCAAGCTTCGAAACAACACGGATTTAGCTGCATACATCAAAAAGAACAAGGTCAATTGGGTCAACAGCCAGGAGATGGTAAAGAAAATTTATCAATCGATGGTTGAATCTGACCTCTACAACGACTATCTTGCTGCTGAAGAGGATAACTTTCAGACAGACAGGAAATTCTGTGAAGACTTTTTTGTGGAGGTACTGCTTAACAGTGAATATGTCTTCAATGAATTTGAGGAGCAAAGTATATACTGGAACGATGATCTGGACTTCGTAGTCTCCATGGTTATTAAAACGCTAAAGAAATTCAGGGAAGAGAATAACTTTAATGATCATCTCTCCTCGTTATACAAAGATGAAGAGGACATGGAATTTACAGTTAAGCTCTTTAGAAAAACCCTGGAGAAAAGTGATGAAAATCGTAAAACCATTGAGACCTATACCAAAAACTGGGATGTTGACAGGGTTGCCACAATGGACATTTTAATCATGGAACTGGCTTTGACTGAGCTTACTGAATTCCCTTCTGTGCCGATCAAGGTTACCCTGAATGAATACATTGAGCTCGCCAAATATTACAGTACGCAACGCAGCAGTATTTTTATCAATGGAGTCCTGGACCGGATTACCAAAGATTTTAAAGACCAGGGGAAGATTGTCAAAGCCGGACGTGGACTCTTGGAAGGATGATCAAAAAGTACAGCTTATTGATTTTTGTGGCAACCAATATCCTGATATCAGCATGCCATAATCAACCATCTGACCATGGCAAACAGTCCGTTGCATCTGATCCGGAGAAAAAAAAGCAATCCGGCAAGATTGATTTTACCAAAGAAATTCATAATTTTGGTACACTGAAAGATGGTGAAATAGTGGTATTCTCTTTTCAGTTTAAGAACAACGGTGGCACACCATTTCGTCTTACAAAAGTTGATCCTTCATGTGGATGCTTAACAGTCCAATACGATAAGGAAGAGATAAATTCTCAATGCGTTTCTACTGTAGAAGTGATTTTAAACACGCATGGAGAATGGGGTAATCTGATAAAGACCGTGGAAATTGAAACTTCATACGGAGAAAAAAAGATCCTGACAATTGGTGCATTTATTGAGAACAAGAATTTTAATATGGATTTAAATAATTTAAAATGAGTACATTACTATTTGTTATCGCCCAACAACAACAACAAAGTATGTTGGGAATGTTTTTGCCTCTGGTATTAATTATTGTTGTGTTTTATTTCTTCATGATTCGTCCACAGATGAAGCGTCAGAAAGAGACTCAGAAATTCCGCGATGCCCTGCAAAAGGGTGATAAAGTAGTTACTTCCGGTGGTATCTACGGGAGAATTGACGAGATCAAAGATCAGATAATCTACCTGGAGGTTGCACCTAATATTAAATTGAAAGTTGATAAGAGTGTGGTCTTGAAAGATATGACCGATGCACCGGCAGCAAAATGATAAAAAAATGGCCGGATACCCGGCCATTTTTTTATTTTATAAGTGAGAAAATTAACCTTATCACAACAGTGTGAAACAGATCTGGGTTAAAAAGTTTTTCTTGTATGTGAAACGCAGGATCAAAAACTTTAGCTACCAAAAAGCTTTGGTTTTTGTTATATGCCTGGCCCTCGCCTCTTTTCTGTGGTTGTTAAAAAGTCTGGAGAAACATTATACAACCAGGATCAGTATTCCTATCAGTTATGTTGATTTTCCAAAGGATAAGCAGATATCCGGACCACTACCCGGTAATTTCGATTTACTGGTTGATGCTTACGGTTATACCCTGCTCAGCTACAAACTCCGGCTGCCTTTTGAACCCATTCAGATCAATGTGAGTGAACTTATTGACAATGTATGGGAAATGTATCCAAAAGACAAATACGTTATTTCAACAAAAAATCATCTGGCAGAGATGGAAAAACAGATCAGCAGTGAGATCCGGATTTTGTCTATCAAACCAGACTCCCTGGTATTTAATTTCAGTAAGATAATCTCTAAAAAAATCAAGGTCAAACCTGATATAAAACTCAGCTTTGAGAATCAATATTCACTTGAAAATGAACCAACTACCTATCCTGATTCCATTCTGGTAAGTGGTCCAAAAAATATTATAGACACTTTAAAGTTTGTATTTACCAAGTTCAGGGAATATACCAAAGTAAACCGTACTATTGAACAAAAGATCAGCATTCTGCCTCCAAAAGGATTGAAAACTGACAGAGAAGAGGTTCGTATAAAGATTACGGCAGAACAAAATACGGAAGTAACCTTTGAAGTTCCGATACAGATTATCAACGCCCCACCAGATTTAATTGTCAAAACTTTTCCGGGCAAGGTTAAAGTTACCTGCAGAATTGGATTAAGCAAGTACAAGAAATTGGATTACAGTACTTTCCGGGCCACCATAAATTGCAAAACCATCTCGGTCGATGATGCCCGCTTGCCTGTGATTTTCGAAAGTCATTCAAATGCTGTCTTAGCTGTCAGTTATTCCCCCAAAGAGGTTGAATACATTTTGGAGCAAAAAAAATAGACTATTATGTGGACCATTGGCATTACAGGTGGTATTGGCAGCGGAAAAACGACTGTTTGCAAAGTATTCAGAGTACTTGGAATACCAGTATTCCAAGCCGATATGGTTGCAGCTAAACTGCAGAATGAAGATCCGTATATTAAAATAAGTCTGATTTCACTCTTTGGTTCCGACATATATACAAAAGATGGATTGCTCAACAGAAAAAAACTTGCCGGCATCATTTTTAATGACCGGAATTTGCTGGATAAAATAAATAATATCATACATCCGGCAGTGCATCAGGAATTTAAAAAATGGAAGGCACTTTATAAAGATCTCCCGTACCTACTCTATGAAGCTGCCATTATTTTTGAAACAGGAAGTTTCCGGAATTTTGACCGAACCATTCTGGTGGTTACGTCGGAAAATGAACGCATTCAAAGAGTCATGAAAAGGGATCATTCAACAGTTGAAGCAGTCATTCAACGCATGCACAACCAGTTTTCGGATTCGGAAAAGATGAAAATGGCTGATTTTATCATCGAAAACAATGACAATCAGCTTATTATTCCTCAAATATTAAAATTGGATCAAATATTAAAATCAGATAATCATGTTCGGAAAATGGATAGGTAGTGGTTTGGGATGGACTCTTGGAGGTCCTATCGGTGCTTTGGCCGGTTTTGTATTGGGTACCTTTTTTGACCTTTCAGATAAATCAGCAACAGATACAAAAACGTATCAACTGGGAATGCAGACAACGCCAAACGATTACCTGTTCAGCCTGCTCGTTCTGGTGTCTTCGGTATTAAATGCCGATGGCAAGATTATGAAATCAGAACTCAACTATGTCAAGGATTTTTTCAAGGTAAATTTTGGTGCAGAAGGAGCACAAAATGCACTTAGGATACTTCAGGATCTGACCAGACAGAAAATTCCGGTTACTGATGTTTGTCACCAGATAAAGAGTTACATGGATTATCCCAGTCGTTTGCAACTCATCCATTTTCTTTTTGGAATAGCATCATCAGATGGGCAGATTCACCCCGAAGAGCTGAAACTGATCAGGCAAATCTCCCTTAGTCTGGGCATCTCTGCTGCAGATTATAATTCCATCGAAGCCATGGTGGTTCCCAAGACAGACTGGGCATTCGATGTTCTCGAAATTCCTGCAACAGCGACGGATGAACAGGTAAAGAAAGCATACCGCAGAATAGCGGTTAAATATCACCCCGACAAGGTAAGCTACCTGGGAGAGGAGATACAACTTGCGGCCAATGAAAAATTTAAAAAGGTTAACGAAGCCTACCAACTCATCGCCAAAGAGAGAGGAATATGATTTTGCCTGTATCAAAAAGAGGCTGTTTGTTTGTCAAATAGCCTCTTTTTGGGTATAAATATCAGAATAGTTGTTAGGTATTCATGGCACCACAGACATTGATGACCTGGCCTGAAACATACGATGAAAGATCGGAGGCCAGGAAGAGCGCCACTTTTGCAACCTCTTCAGGTAGTCCGCCCCTTTTCATGGGTATAGATGCTTCCCATTGTTTGCGGGCATCCTCAGGGATTTTTGCTGTCATCTCGGTGATGATAAAACCCGGTGCAATCGCATTGGAACGAATATTCCTGGAGCCAAGCTCTTTGGCTATCGATTTGGTAAATCCGATGATTCCGGCTTTGGAGGCTGAATAGTTGGACTGACCCGCATTTCCGCTCACGCCAACCACAGAACTCATGTTGATGATAGAACCGCCTTTTTGTTTCAGCATAGACATCTGGGCTGCCTTGGTGAAATTGAATACTGATTTCAGATTCACATTGATAACAGCATCCCATTGCTCCTGAGACATTCTCATAAGCAGTGTGTCTTTTGTGATACCGGCATTGTTGACCAATATATCAATACCACCAAAATCCTTAACAATCTGGTCTACAACCTGGACAGTATCATCAAATTTTGATGCATCAGATGCATAGGCTTTTGCCTTAACACCAATTGCAATAAGCTCATTCTCTGTTTCTTTGGCTATATCATCGTAAAAAAGATCAGTAAAGGCAACATGACAGCCCTGTTGCGCGAACATGACAGCAATTGATTTTCCGATACCACGGCTCCCTCCGGTAACTATTGCCGTTTTTCCTTCCAATAACTTCATAAGTATCTAATTTGTTTATTAATAATTGCAGAATAATCAGTTTCAGGGGAAATTCCGGCAAAACATGGCCAGATGCCGGATATACCTGCCTTAAAACTCCGGCAAAAATAGTCAATAATGCGGATTAAGACCGCTGATTGGCTCTTTTTTTAACTTTCCCCAAATTTTCACTCACCCTGAATTTCACGATTCTGGTGATAAGTTCAATAGGAAGTGGCTTGTCAAATCCAAACTGAATGATACCCTTTGAACACTTAAATTCGCCAAGTTCAGTTTTAAATGGTTCCAGTCCCCTGGATGTGGGATAAAAGCCGATGTGATTTTTATGAGCTGCGAAATAAACCAAAATTCCATTCAATTTGTAAGCCGGCATCATATAGCTGATAACCTCTTCCGCATCTGGTGCAGCAAGCTGAATGGTTTCCCGAAGTTTTTGCAGCATAGACTGGGCCCCGGCAGAAAATCCGGAGATATATGCGTCAATGCCATTTGGGGGATTCATTTGATGATAATTTGATTCTCATTTGTTTATATTCTATTTTTCAATGGCCAAATGGAATACCCAAATAATCATTTTCGGTTGGTATGAAAATTGTCTTATGGGTATTTCATCGGATATTATATTTTTAACAAATACAGGCATAAGTACTCTAAACTCCTAACTATTAGACTGTTTGCAAAAAAAGCTGTTAGCTTTTGGCAGTTAGCTTTTAGTAAAAATAGCTGTTGGCCCTTAGCTGTTAGCTATTAGTAAAAAAGCTGTTAGCTTTTGGCAGTTAGCTTATAGTAAAAAGAGCTGTTGGCTGTTGGCTGTAAGCTGTTAGTAAAAAAACTGCAAATAAATGGAGTTCCTAAAAAGCTAAAGGCTAACAGCTAACAGCTAATAGCTAATAGCTAACTTACCTGCTGTTCAGCAGCTTATTCAATAGCATTAAATAGTCTTCGGATGCCTTGCTGTATTTGGTTTTAAAGGATTTTTGGGTCCATTCGATGGCCTTTTTCAAGTCACCCTCCATCTCGGAGGCTAGCGCCAGATTGAATTCTATCTGACTTCTCAGTGTAGTGGAAGAGCTGGTGGAAAATTTCATCCAGATATCCTGGGCTTCTTTCCATTTGTTGCTTTTTAGCAAGGCTACAGCTTTATCCGCCTCCGTGTTCTTTGTGATAAAATAACTTCTTGTCTGTTGTTTCCAACCGGGCGAGATATAGGAGGCCAGAATCTGCCCATTCTCTATGGCACCATTCAACAAAGCTTCCTTAATGGTTGGTATTTTTTCATAGGTTGCTTGTAAAGAAGGACCTGTTCTCTCCCAGAAAATAGTATCCCGGACCTCAAAAGTGGCAATCTTTAATTTTTCGCCGGGCTGGTATAACTTCCAGTTTGAATGAAAAGCAATTTGAACAAAGATAACATACTCTTTGGATACACCGTATTCAGATACATTACCATATCCTGTCTGGTAGTAAGTACTGACGTTCTCATAGAAGTTTTCAAGTGAAAGCAGCGCATCAACCTTGAATTCGTCACATACCTGTTTTACCTGGGGTAATTTCAATGAGGAAGATTTGGTTAAGTAAGAAACATTGGTATTCTGCAAATTCCGTTGCAAAGGGATGACAACGTCGAACCTTCCTGATTCGTAAAGGGAATGGCCCAAAACTTGCAGGGTGGTATCAGCAGCCAGACTATCCAGCAATAATTCATCCAGTGACAGTTTTTTACTTACAAGTATATTCTCCAGCGAATCCTGGTTCAGATTTTTAAAGGCAGATGTCATGCTCCTGTTCATCAGAACAATACTCTGAATATCATTTGAGATGGCTCTCGGTGGAGGAGTGGAAACCTGAATTGAGATTTTTTCCATTGAAACGCAGGATGTAAGCAAGGCAAACAATCCATAGAAGATCCAACGACTTTGATTATAAAATAATCTCATATGATACTGCAATAATTTTCGATCAGGTATCTTTTTACAAATTAAGCAAATATTCATTGATCCTGTTCCCGATAATAATTAAAAAACTCAGGAGATCATTATATTTGTCTACAATATTTATGCCAATTAAATCTCATTTATGAAGATATTAAGTAAATTATTTTTTGTTGTCTCCATTGCTTCATCCTGTACTATTCAGTATCAACCGAAAATAACCGGGAAGGAGCTCTATTCCAATATTTCCATACTCGCATCCGATCAGTTTCAAGGCAGAAAACCAGGATTGCCGGGTGATTCTCTTGCAGCAGATTTTATTGCCGGGAAATTTAAGAAATCAGGAATTAAACTGCTGTATAACAAAGGATTCCAGCCTGTTAAGCTGATTACAGGATTCAACTTTGGCGCAGAAAACCACCTCTCCTCTTCCAAACAAACTTTCGAATTAACTGCTGATTATGAACCACTGTTTTTTTCAGCCAACAAATCCTTTACCGGGAAGCTGGCCCTTGCCGGTTATGGCATAACCCTTTCATCGGACAGTTTGAAATGGGATGATTATCAGAGTCTGCAGGCAGATAATCAGTGGGTTCTGATTTTTGACGGCGTTCCTGCCCATCTTCTGCAAAACACAGAGATCAAAAAATACAGTGACATTCGTTCCAAGGTATTGAATGCCATTGATCACCATGCCGGTGGAATTCTGATAGTTACACCTGATTTTGATACAAAGGGTGCTTCCAAGACTGTCATGTTCGACAAGAACAGCAACCCTTATTCTGTTCCTGTGATGAAAATATCACAAAAAACTGCAGATTTGATTCTGGACAACCAGTTCAAATTTGCTGATTTGGAAAATAAAATCAAATCAGAGAAAAAACCATTCTTCAAATCTACCGATTTAACTGTCAAAGGTGAGGCATCAGTTTTGCCAAAAATTACCATGACCCAAAACATTGTCGGGATGGTACCCGGGACGGATCCAAAATTATCTGAAGAGTACATCATCGTTGGAGCCCATTATGATCACCTTGGCTTTGGCGGACAAGGATCAGGATCCAGAATGCCTGATACTGTTGCAGTTCATCATGGCGCCGACGACAATGCCTCGGGTGTTGCTGCAATCATTGAGCTGGCTGAGAAATTTTCACATGACAAGAACAACAGACGTCCGCTCCTTTTTATCGCTTTTACAGCTGAAGAGTTTGGATTAATTGGATCCAAAGCTTTTGTTGCAGAACCTCCCTTCAGTCTGAAAAAAGCAGATGCCATGTTTAACTTTGATATGGTTGGCCGATTGGATTCAGCGAAAGAGCTGACTATTGGAGGAGTTGGTACGGCAATAGAAACCAATGCATTGATTGACAGTCTGGTACATGGCTTTAAGATAAAAATATCAAAGGAGGGATACGGGCCTTCTGATCATGCATCATTTTACGGCGAGAATATACCTGTTATCTACTTTACCTCAGGTGTTCACGATCAGTATCACACTCCCAACGACACATACGACCGCATCAATGTACCGGGAGAGCAGATGATTGTTGAGAATGCTTATCTGTTGATTAAGGAAGTTGCCAATCGCAGCAAAAAACTAACTTACCAGGAAAGCGGTCCCAAGATTGGCACTTCCGCCAGAACCGATTTAAAAGTTACTTTGGGCATTATTCCCGATTTTGCAGGAACCGGCAAGGATGGAATGCGGATCGACGGTGTAACACCAGGAAAACCAGCAGCCAAGTCCGGGTTGCTGAAAGGTGACATCATTATCGCCATTGACGGGAAAAAAGTCGGAAGTATCTATGATTACATGGCCAGAATGAAAGCCTATTCACCGGGTCAGATTATCTCTGTGGATATCATGAGGGGTACAGAGAAGAAGGTATTCCTTGTTACCCTATAGAAAGACATATAACACTGTTTTTTAGATTGATAAGAGGACTGTATTAAATCATTAATGCAGTCCTCTTACTAATTTTCAAGCCAGTTCAGGCAACAATGCCGTGAGAAATCTCCAGAATTTTTCGACAGAAGCGATTTCAATCTTTTCATCCGGCGAGTGAACTCCCCTCAGTGTAGGTCCGAATGAGATCATATCCAGATCAGGAAACTTCTCCAGAAACAATCCGCACTCCAATCCTGCATGAATGGACCGTACGACAGGTTTAGCCCCAAAAAGAGCCTCGTAGCACCGTACAGAGACATCCAGTACAGGGGATGCCGGATTGGGTGTCCAGCCACAATAGCCATCCCCCCGCTTAACTTCTGCTCCGCCTAAACGGAAAACAGTATCAACCATCTGATAAATATCCTGTTTACCGCTTTCCTGGTCACTCCGTTGACTAGTAACTATCAAAACAACAGGTCCGGGTTGAAATTTGATACTGGCAAGGTTGGTAGAACTCTCTACCATCCCCGCCATCCTGAAACTCATGGAATGAACGCCATGTGGCATGGCATACAGCAGGTTGATCAGCTTCGTCTGACTCAACATATCCAGGACAGATTCCGGTGTCCCGGTACTTTCCAGGGCAATTTTAAATTTGGGTTCCTTCCCGAGCAGTTCATTCTCCATTTCAACCCTGAAGTGATTCAGCTCGATGGTCAGATGCTCTTTCTTATCCTGTGGTACGACAATAACTGCAGATGCTTCCCGGGGAATTGCATTGCGAAGATTACCACCCTGAATGGAGCTGATACGACATTCGCATGCTTCAATGAATTGATAAAGAAAGCGATTCAATATTTTGATGGAATTTCCCCTCCCCTTTTCTATATCATCCCCGGAATGCCCGCCAAGCAGTCCGGAAACACCTATTTTAAAGGCGGCACCATTGGAAGGAACCGGTTCAGCAGTATATTTAATAGTTCCTGTGGTATCAATTCCTCCTGCACAACCAATAAATAGTTCACCTTCATCTTCAGAATCCAGGTTTAACAAAATCTTACCCTCCAGCATACCTGCCTCAAGGGCTTTTGCGCCCGTTAAACCGGTCTCCTCATCCACTGTAAACAATGCTTCTATTGGTGGATGAACAAGATCCTTGTCTGCCAGTACGGCCAGGGAAGCAGCTATTCCAATACCACAATCTGCCCCCAAAGTGGTGTGAAGCGCCCTAACCCATCCATTATCCACGATTGGAACAATTGGATCGTTGAAAAAATCATGCTCAACGCCTTCATTCTTTTCACAAACCATATCCATGTGAGACTGCAGGACGATTGTTTTACCTTGTTCAAGCCCGTTTGTTCCAGATTTTTTAATGACGATGTTGCCGGCAGTATCCTTTTTGTATTCCAAATGATGTGAATCTGCAAAAGCCAGAAGAAAGCCAATCATTTTTTCCTCCTGTTTTGATGGCCTGGGAACCTTGCAGACTTCATTAAAAAAATGCCAGACAGATTTTGGCTCTAAATTGTTCATGTTATTTATATATAAACATTTATAGTATCTAACTAAAGTAATACATTCAAGTAACTGTTTGATTTTTTAGCTTAGATTCTAATTTTAATCAGTTTTCAGGTAATTTCCGGTTTTATATTATCATGCCGATAATCGGTAAAGATAATGCATCAAATCAAATTTTTCCTTATGTTTGTGATGAATTGGTGCCACACGGCTTAATTGGGAATCCGGTGAAAATCCGGTACAGTTCCCGCTGCTGTAAACCCGATCCTTGCAAGGGATAGTATGTTTTTGATCATGAATCCACTGTTTGTTCTCCAACGAACGGGAAGGAGGTCAGAAATCGGGACAAGTCAGAAGACCAGCCATTCACAATTTAAGCTTTCGGGATAAAAGCCTGCGGATGATTAGCTATCAGTCTGAATTCTTCCGTTTGCTTTTGCAAAATTTACATTTTATGAACGCCGTAATGCGTAAAAAAGGATTTTCGATTTTCGATTTTCGATTTTCGATACTTTCGTTGGGAGGGTCCGTTGATTTTACTTTCAAGGTGGCAATTATTGTCGCAATACTCTCATTTACATCTTGTTCGAAGAATTTAGTTAGTGATCTTCCTGCCATTGAAAAATCGGGTCAATCACCTTATATCACCCAAATTTTTGATTACCAATATGGTCCGGGACAACATGCCACGCTCATCCCGCAGGTTGAAAAGTGTGTCAATTTTATCGGAGAACCCTGGATCAGCGGAAAATCTTTCACCGCCCTTGGAGGTTGGGGTGGATACCTGGTCGCAGGGTTTGATCATGCAGTCAGCAACACCACCGGAGCGGATATTGCCATTTATACCCAGCCTTCGGTCTCGTCCGAACCAGGCGTAGTGTTCGTCATGGCCGACAATAACAACGACGGACTGCCCAACGACGGTACCTGGTACGAAATTAAAGGCAGCGAGTACAACCATGCGGAAACCATACACAACTATCAGGTTACCTACTATAAACCAGGTTCTTCCGGTCAGGTAACCTGGAAGGACAATCAAGGAAAATCGGGTACGCTTGTCCCGGAATTCGGAACGGATAGCTGGTGGTGGACCGGGTATGGAGATAAAACATCGGTAACATTTTCGGGAGTGAGACTACCGGATGCCTATTTCAACAGCTCCAAAGATCCAAATATCGACCTCTGGTTGCCACGACCAGGTCTATTTCGCTATGGCTACGCCGAATGCTATAACAATCAGGATTACAACGACCTGCTGAAGGCCAATTTCCTTGATATCTCATCGGCCGTTGATGCATCAGGATTACCTGCAAATCTGTCAAAAATTAATTTTATTAAGGTTCAGAGTGGAATATTTCAAATAGCTGGCTGGCTGAATGAGATTTCCACGGAGGTAAGCGGTGCTGCAGATATTCATCTGCTGGACAAAAAAAGTTATTAATGAGAATTTTCTTCTTTTTGAGCCTTTTCTGGCTGGGTTTACACTCTTTTGTGCCTTTACAGGCTCAGTCATTGACAGATACTCTCAAGATTGAGACTGTTCAGATTATCGGTAAGAAAAATTCTTTGAACTTCAATGAAACGAGGACTGAAATTGATTCATCTGCACTCGCAAGATCCACTACAGTAAGACTTTCAGAGCTTTTATCGCAAAATACACCGGTATTTATCAAAGAGTACGGACGAGGTGCGATGGCTACTGCATCCTTTCGGGGCACCGCTCCTTCGCATACAAAAGTAAGCTGGAACGGTCTCGAATTAAACTCTCCCATGCTGGGTATGGTTGATTTTTCCCTGATTCCTGTCTATTTTACTGAGGAGGTGAAATTACTGCACGGATCTTCTTCCCTAACTGAATCAGCCGGAGCTTTGGGAGGAACCATCCAACTCGATAACAAGGCAAACTGGAACAATACAGTCTCCGGAAAAATTCTGACCGGATACGGCAGCTACAATACGCTGGATGAATATATTCAATTCAACATAGGAAACAAAAAGATTCAGTCAAAAAGTGCTGTTTTCTTCAATGCATCAGATAATGATTTTCAATTTGTAAATAAGTTGAATGCCGCATTGGATCCGGTTACCGGTGATTATATCTATCCTACCGTACGAAATGATCATGCCGGATACAGGAACTACGGATTTTTACAGGAGTTGTACCTTCAGGCAGGCATCAACAACACGTTGTCTCTTAAAACCTGGATACAACATAACGATCGTAGTATCCCACAATTACTTACCAACGAAAGCAATGACGCTGCTAATATCAACAGGCAGACAGAAAATGCACTGCGTTCTGTGGCCGAATGGAAGCATTTTGGCATCAAAAGCCGTTTTTCGATCCTATCTGCCATCAATCTGCAAAATTCATCCTACACGGTCGAAAACATGGTTAGCGGGGCTCCGGTTCAGATTGTAACAGATGCCAATGCAAAAATGTTATCCTTCGTCAACAAATTTAGCTACCATTATCAGTTCAATGAATCAATTTCGCTTGTTACCGGATTGGATGCCAGTCTGCAAAGTGTCAATTCGGAAAACCAGGTGCGTGCAGCTCCGGTGACAGGTTATCATAAAGAGAGGGTCGAAAATTCACTTCATGCCATCGTTGAAACCCGGTTAAATGAACGATGGAGTGCTTTTTTTCTCCTGCGCGAAGAGCTGATCAACTTGTCGCATGTGGCGTTACTTCCCGTGCTCCGGATTTCCCTGCGGCCAAATCCTCAGAAAACACTGGTTATTTCTGGCTCTGCGTCAGGAAACACGCATCCGCCCACACTCAATGATCTATACTATATTCCCGGAGGAAATCCCTCCCTGAAATCTGAAAAAGGAACACTTTTCGATCTTGGAGCGGTGGATGATTTTGCATTTGGCCTGAACCGGATACACACCGGAATCTCGCTCTTCACTTCGCTTGTTCGGGACTGGATCATCTGGTTACCAACATTTCAGGGTTATTGGGAGCCGGGAAACATCGAAAAAGTGAAAAGCAGCGGGATTGAAACCAATGTTGGATGGAACGGAAAATTAAGATCTGCAGGATTTGACATAAAAGGCAATTATGCCTGGACAAGAACCATCAATTTTTCGGAGAACAGTCCGGCGTATGGAAAACAACTGCCTTATATTCCAGAACATTCGGCCAATGTGAACGCAAATCTCTCCTGGTCCCATTATCGGATTGGATGGATCTGGAACTATTACAGCAAAAGATATACCACTACAACCAAAAGCGAGGAGACACTTTCTGACTATATCTATCCCTATTTTATGAACAACCTGCATTTGAGTATGGTAGTCCCTCTAAAGGAAAATAAGCTCACAGCAGAGTTCAAAGTATTGAATATCTTTAATGAAGAGTACCGTACCGTATTGCAAAGACCAATGCCGGGAAGAAACTATCAATTTGTACTGCGCTATGATTTTTAGAATTAAACGGGGCATAATCCCGCATTTTATGATCTTTTTGCTCCTCAGCCTTTGTTCGGGCTGCATGAAGGATGATCAATGGGTACAGGATCATCTGCAACAAGGTAATATTCAAATCCCGGAAGGCGGGCTCTTTGTAGTTAACGAAGGGAATTTTATGTATGGAAACGCGACTTTGAGCTGTTACGATACCTTGAAAAAAGTGGTTCAAAACGATCTTTTCTACAAAGTGAACGGATTGCCCCTGGGGGATGTTGCGGAGTCAATGACTATTTGGAAATCAGGTGGTTATGTTGTTGTAAATAACTCCGGCAAAATCTATGTCCTGGACATAGGAAGCGGAAAATATGCAGGCAAGATTACCGGACTGACATCTCCAAGATTCATCCACTTCATAAATGATCAAAAGGCCTATGTCACAGACCTGTACGCCGGAAAAATTTCGATTGTAAATCCTGCGACCAACATGGTAACCGGTTTAATACCCTGTCCTTTGCATCCTTCCACGGAAGAAATGGTTCAGTTTGGCAACCTGCTGTTTGTAACCTGTTGGTCGGGGGATAAAACCGTGCTTGTTATCGATACGGACAAGGATCAGATCATCCGGGAGATTTCAACCGGTGAGCAGCCTTGCGGTTTGGTTTTGGACAGGTTTGACAAAATATGGGTCCTGTGTCAATCCACACCAGGGAACAACACTGGCAACATGGCTGTATTGCAAAGGATCGATCCTGGTACCAAAACGATAGACAAGAGCTTCATCTTTGCCACCGGTTCAAAACCAGTGAAACTTAATGTGGATGGTAAAGGTGAAAATATTTTTTATCTTCTTGGTAATGAAGTATATAAAATGCATGTTTTGGCAAGTCAGCTTCCTGTCATGCCTTTTGTTAGGCTGCAGGCCAAACTGCTGTATGGCCTGGGTATTGACCCCGTTAATGGGAATGTATATGTCAGTGACGCCCTTGATTACCAGCAATCCGGAGTGATAAGCCGTTTTTCCGAGACAGGGGTGCTCATTTCTACCTTCAAAGCTGGTATTATTCCAGGCAGGTTTTGCTTCAGCAAATGAGCTGATCAGTTGATGAAAAGTTATGCTGATCAGCGCATTAACTAAAGAGTCATGGCGAAAGCCACTCCCCCTCCCCGCTGATAAAGAACAGGAACCAAAACTGCTGAAGGCATCTTACCCCATTTGTAGCGGTGTGTGAGATAAACCAATTTAACAGAGGTGATCCCGATACCGGCGCCTATCAGTACATCAGATGCCCAGTGACGGTTGTTGGCAACACGGAAAAACCCTGTAGCTGTTGCACACAGGTATCCGCCAACGCTTATCCAGGGAGAGTACTCCCGGTATTCCATATCCAGCAAGGTAGCAGAGACAAATGCCTGGGCTGTATGGCCCGAAGGCATCGTGTTATCTGAACTGCCATCGGGGCGCGGATCATGGATAATATGTTTCATGGAATAAACGATGGCAGAAACAAGCAGTTCAGATTTCACCGTGATAATCGTCAGATTCAGCAGATCACTCCTGCTTTTCATTCCGGCCAATTTAAAACCATACATGGCAGCCAGGGGGACAAACTGCAGGTAATTGTCGGCATTCGTTTCAAAACCGTTCATTTTGTTTTGAACATGCTGCTGTATTCGCTCTTTGCTGAAAACCGTGTGAGATGGCAGAAATTCTACAATTAGCCCTGCTGTTACCAATGAAAAAGGCACAACCGCCGATTTAAGCAGAGAATTGCTGCGGATAGAAGTTTTACCGACCACCTTCGCTGTGTCTGCTGAGATAAATTGGTAAGATACCTGACTGCAATATGCCATATTCTGTGCGGAAACGGATCCAAAATAAATCATCAGGAGCATGCAAAACAAGATTCTAACCATATAAGATTGGACAATTATTTGTAGAAAATTGAATTTGTGAATATAGCAGACTATTATTAATTAGAAGCAATTATTTCATTCACAACAGAAAAAAATCAGAACAGCACGGACATTCTTCCATTTTGTTCGGCTTAAATCTGGATATATTCTCACCCTTTGTTTGAAAGTAGCTCATATAAAGATAATTTTACAACATTATAAACATTTCAATCAATTCAATCATAATAAACATTTCAAACATTATAAACATCTATTATGGCGACAGTCAATCTATCAGACCATGTAAACCATGAAATTCCGGATGCCAACGGCATGAAATTCGGAATCGTTTATGCAGAATGGAATCCTGAAGTTACCATCCCGCTAAAAAATGGTGCGGCGGATACCCTGGTGAAATACGGAGCAAAGCGCGAAGACATTTATATTGAGGAGGTTCCAGGTACTTTCGAACTGACGTTGGGTGGACAATTGATGGCAGAAAACACGGATGTGGATGCAGTTATTTTGCTTGGATGTGTAATCCAGGGGGAAACGCGTCATTTTGATTTTATCTGTCAGGGAGTTACTTATGGGACCACAAAATTGAATCTTGAGTATGGTATTCCCTTTATTTTCGGCGTTTTAACTACTGATAACCAGCAGCAGGCACTTGATCGTGCAGGAGGTCGTTTGGGCAATAAAGGCGATGAAGCGGCTTATACGGCGATAAAGATGGTTGCTCTGAGCAGGAAACTGGCACCAAAAGAATGACAAAAAGAAAAGATAAAAAAAAGAGGCTCCAAAATTTGGAGCCTCTTTTTTTTTATCTTTTCTTTTTGTCAGCCAACGCCTTTTGCTTGGTCATCTCCTCCAGTTTTGCCTGAAATTTTGATTTGGTAACAGGCATTTTTTGTTTGGCTTTGAGTTGAGCATGAAGTTTTTCATCGTTGATCAATTTCTTGAAAATGAACATCTGAACGAATGTCAGAACCAGGGACAAGAAATAATACAAGCTCAAACCGGCCGCATAGCTGTTGAAAATAAACAGAAACATCACTGGCATCAGATACATCATCGTTTTCATGCCGGGCATTTGTTGCGTACTCCCGGTCATCTCGTTGTTGAATTTTACATAGAAGATGTTGGTTACAGTCATCAGCAAACAGAACAAGCTAACGTGGTTGCCGTAGAATGGAATGGTGAACGGCAAAGTAGCAATAGAATCGAAAGATGACAAGTCAGTTGCCCATAAAAAGCTTTGCTGGCGCAATTCTATGGAGATTGGGAAGAAGTAAAACATGGCAATAAGTATTGGCATCTGCAACAACATCGGCAAACAACCACCCATTGGATTTACTCCTGCCTTCTTGTAAAAAGCCATGACAGCCTGTTGAGATTCCAGTTTTTTATCTTCACCGTATTTCTTTTGAATTTCCTCAATCTCAGGCTTTAATAGCTTCATTTTCGCCTGGGAGATGTATGATTTGTACGTGAATATCAGCGTCAACAGTTTGATGTAAATAGTCAGCAACAGGATGATCAATCCAAAATTTCCGATGTAGCGGTGAAGAAAGTCAAATGCAGGAATAACAATATATTTATTAACCCATCCAAAGACGGTCCAACCCAGAGGAAGTTGCTCTTCCAATCCCAGATCAAACTGGTTTAATGTATTGTACTGGTTGGGGCCAAAATAAATTTTCGCCGGAAAGCTCTCGCTGCCCTTTATATCGAGCGGAATTGTCAGATCTGCAGTCATCTCTGCCACAAAAGATGTATCCAGGTCACTCTTTTTAGTCGAAATCTGGCCATTTTGGAATGCCTGATCTGCAATAAGAACAGAAGAGAAAAACTGCTGTTTAAATCCAACCCACTTAACCTTGGTAGCCAGGGATTTAGATCCAGATTTTGCAGGATCAAGTTTATCAACCAAATCTTTATCAAACTTATAATAGATGGTTGATTGGTTATTTTCACCAAATTTTGACATTTTCTCTTGCCTGGGCAGGTTGATGTTCCAGAGAAAGTTTACGAACTCGGAGTTGGCACCGGCTACCTTCTTCAATCCTGATGTATTTATATCAAAACCAACCAGGTAAGAGTTGTCTTTTAGTGTATACACATATTCAATGAATACGTTGTTTCCCGCATCAAGGCGCATGGCAACGGATTTTGAATCACCGGGATTGTCTTTGTTGTATTTCTCACGTCCCTCTTTTCCAACAGGTACTTTAGAACTGTTCAGGGTAACCAGACTTTCAGAAACTGATGGATGAAAGAAAAAATTATCAGTTTGAATAATCTTATTTTGTGAAAAAAAGTTTAATCCAAAGCGATTTGTCTCTCCTTCGAAAAGAACCAGGGGCTTGCCGTTAAATCTTTTGTAATTTTTTAATTCTACAGAAAATATTTTACCTCCCTTGTTGGAAAGAACAATCTTCATCAGGTTATTCTCTATGGTAGTAAATTCTTCTTCACCCTTGGCAGCTACAGCAAATACACCATACAATCCGGTTAACTCATTTTTAACACTGGCTGAGTCAGTATTCGAAATAACCGGCTGAAGAGAGGTTAACTCATTTTGCCTGGCTTTCTCTGAGGCAATGGCACGCTCAGCCATAGCGATTGAATCGTTTTTCAACCTAATCTTCTCAAGATCCGTATCAGAAGTTTTATTGAAATAGCTGGCAGTAAATAAAATAGCAAATATTAGAACCAGTCCTGCAATGGTATTTTTATCCATAAATTAAATTGATTTTTTTTGAGAATTTTCAATAGCAGCCTTGATAAAAGCCACAAAAAGCGGATGCGGCTGTAGTACTGTGCTGCTGTATTCAGGATGAAACTGAACTCCAATATACCAGGGATGTTCAGGGATTTCGATGATCTCAACCAGATTGGTATCGGGATTGAAACCGGTTGCTCGCATACCTGCTGTTTCAATCATAGGTAAAAAGCTATTGTTGAACTCATAACGGTGACGATGGCGCTCAGAAATTTTAGATTTGCCATAAGCTTTGTAAGCACCGGAATCTTTTTTCAAATTACAGGCATAGGATCCAAGTCGCATGGTACCGCCCTTGTCAGTAATTCCTTTTTGTTCGTCCATCAGATCTATCACAGGAAACTCAGTTGAAGGATTCATCTCGGTAGAGTCGGCGCCTTGCAGATTCAGAATGTTTCTTGCAAATTCTATCACGGCAATCTGCATACCCAGACAAATGCCAAAAAATGGTATTTTCAATTCGCGGGCATATTTGGCTGCGATGATTTTCCCTTCAATTCCCCTGTGTCCGAAACCCGGGGCGATCAGAATTCCATGACAATCCTTTAATCTCTTTTCAATATTATCTTCATTGATTTTCTCAGAGTGTATCCACTCCACCCTGACCTTGCATTCATTGCTGGCTCCGGCATGAATAATCGCCTCTGTTATAGACTTATAGGCATCTCTCAGTTCAACGTATTTGCCTATCAGTGCAATTGTAACCTCTTTTTTAGGATTCTTGTAACGGTAAAGGAACTCGTTCCAGTTTATAAGATCCGGCTCCTCACCCAATGGTAAACCGAGCTTATTCAGCACGATGATATCTAACTTCTCATCTTTCATCCTGATGGGAACTTCATATATCGTAGAAACATCGATTGATTCAATTACAGCCTCTTTGCTGACATTGCAGAAAAGTGCGACTTTACCCTTCAGATCGGGTGTCAGCTTGTGTTCCGTCCTCAATACCAATACATCAGGCTGTACTCCGTTTTCAAGCAGCTGTTTTACTGAATGCTGGGTAGGTTTTGTCTTCAACTCACCGGAAGCAGATAAATAGGGTACCAGCGTCAAATGAATAATCAGGGCATCAGTACCCAACTCCCACTTCATCTGGCGTACGGCTTCTATATAAGGCAGCGATTCGATATCACCAACCGTACCTCCTATCTCTGAGATTACAACATCAAATTTTTTCTTTGATCCAAGGTATTTGATATAGCGCTTGATCTCATCCGTGATGTGGGGTATGATCTGCACGGTTTTTCCCAGATAATCTCCTCTGCGCTCCTTGTTGATAACAGATTGATAAATTCTGCCGGTTGTAACATTGTTAGCCTGTGAAGTAGGTGAATTCAGAAAACGTTCATAATGACCAAGATCAAGATCTGTTTCAGCTCCGTCTTCCGTTACATAGCACTCACCGTGTTCGTAAGGGTTTAGCGTACCGGGATCCACATTGATATATGGATCAAGTTTTTGGATGGTAACTTTGTACCCTCTTGCCTGAAGCAATTTAGCAAGGGAGGAAGCTATGATTCCTTTTCCCAAAGATGAAGCGACACCCCCGGTTACAAAAATATACTTGGTGGTTGACAAAACGCTACTGATTTAATGTGTTTTCAACGGGTGCAAAGTAAAGAATAAAAAACGTAAAAGGCCGAATCTAAAGACAAAAAAAGTCGGTTTGATTGAAAATCAAAGACCCGCTCCTGTAAGGGAACGGGTCCTGTAAAGCAGCTTAAAATCAGTTGATCTCTTCCTGCTCGTCGATAATTTTCATTTTCGACTTAAGCTGGTCAATTTGAGATTTTATCTTTTCAATCTGTTCGTTCACCCCCTTTATCAGGGATTGTGCACCTTCAGATGTTCCGAAGAAGCCTACATTGTTGGTAAGCGTATTGATATCACTCTCCAGCTGTCTCAGACGAACTGAGTACCGGTCGCGTTCCATGTTGATCTTAGACCATCCTCTGGGAAGGGAGGCCAAATGTTCGATCTTTGATTTAAACTTGATAAGATTCAAATCCTGATCGTCCATTTTTATCTTATTGAACTGGTTATCAATGGCATCATGATACTTATTCTGCAATTCCTCTTTTTTTCTGAAAGGAACATGGCCGATTTCAACCCATCTGTCCTGAAATTTCTTCAATGTAGAAAGATCATCCTGAACATTTCCAGTGAGTTTGTACTCTTCAATGTCAGTAATCAATTGTTTCTTGGCTTTCAGATTTTCATCCTGATCTCCTGTTACACCTGAGAAATGAGTCTGTTTCTTATTGAAAAACTCGTCGCAGGCAGTACGGAAGCGTTTCCAAATTAGCTCAGATTGTTTTCTTGGAACCGGACCAACCTCTTTCCATTTTTTCTGAAGTGTGATTAATCGGTCGGTAGTAGCCTTCCACTCTTCGCTATCTTTCAGTCTTTCAGCCTGTTCACAAATGTCAACTTTCAATGCGTAGTTTTGTAACAAATGTTCCTTGCTTTTATTCCAGAAATTTCGCTTGTTTTGAAAGAATGTATCGTTGGCAGCCCTGAAACGGTCCCAGATTTTGCTGTTCTCTTTTCTTGGACCGAATCCGGTTTTCTTCCACTCCTCCTGCAGGAATATAACCCTTTCAGTTACCTCATTCCACTCACGGGGATTATCGGAAACGAACCCGGATAATGCTTCTGCCATTTCGCAAAGCTCAATCTTTCTCTGAAGCTGTTCTTTTTGTACAGAGCGCTCCTGCTCAAAGTGTTGCTGGTATCTTTTATTGACAACGGATGTCGCCATTTTGAACCGATCCCAGAGTTCCTGCTTGTGATCTCTTGGAACCGGACCAATTTCACGCCATGATTCGTGCAATTTCTGCAATTCCTTAAACGTCGTCAGTGGATCGTCTGTTTTAACCGATAATTCCTCTGCCTTAACACACAACAACATCTTTTGATCCATGTTGCGCTTGAGATCCAGGTCTCGTAATTCGCGGTCTATTTTAACAAAATCATAAAACCGTTCGACTTGATAGTGGTAATTTTCCCACAAATCTTTGACTTTGGATTGTGGGACCTGCCCTAAAGACTTAAACCTTATTTGTAACTCATTGAATATTTGGAATGTATTATTCAATGAATTTTCACTATTTACCAGTGTTTTAATTTCTTCTATTATTTCAGCTTTCCTGAAGTAGTTCTCCTCTTTGACAGCTTCCTGTTTTTTGTTCGATTCGTACCGAAGGTTTTTGTATTCCCTGAACAAGTCTTTCAATTCCTGTTCAAATGGATCAGATTCAGGCAAGAAAAGCTCTTCATCGTTTCCTTCAGCAACAAAAGCAGTCTTTTGTTCGCTGATTTCATGATTCCTGATTTTATAAAAACATGCCTTAATGGCGTCTGCATGCGGTTTAATGACATCAACATCCCCTTCTCCGATAATTTTTCGCAGTGTATTGATCAGATTGATCCTGTTGTATGAGGAGTAGTCGTGTATCGGCTGACCATCAGCTACCGGTTCATCATCGTGAAAAGGATCATCTTCTTCCTCAACAACATCCAGCCGGGGTTCCAGGATAGCATCAGTGAGTTCGGATTCATTCTCATGCGCAGGCTCCGGAACTGCAGGCTCCGGCACTGCTTCCGCTGCAACTTCTGCAATTGCTCCTGCAGTTACGACTGGTTCATCAACGAATGCAGATTCTTCTATTACAACGGGTTCTATGACCGTAATGGTTTCCACAACTGCAGCAGGTTCATCTGTAACAGTTTCCGTTTTAAGATCATCTTTTGTAAGTTCCTCGTCTAATACTTTATCAGTGTTTTCAATAGTTTCCGAAGTAGCTACAGTCTCTGCATTCAGTGATCCGGAAACCGGAAGTTGTTCGTTTTCCGTTGAAGCAGGATTCTCCAATTCTTTAGATTTCATCAGTGTTTTCATTACGGCCGTTAAGCCAGGATGGTTGAACAATATATTCTGCACGAAAATAGCTATTTACGCGTTAAAGTCGACTGCCTCCTGCATATATTTTAAGAATTTTTTGAAAATAGCACGCAATATAGAAAGAATCTTCGCGTGCAAGAGTTTTTTTACCTTTGTCAAAAATCTGTTTTTATGCGCATAGATATTCTGACCGTAGTACCTGAATTACTTGAAAGTCCATTTAATCACTCGATATTGAAAAGGGCAAAAGAAAAGGGACTGGCTGATATCCATATACATAATATCAGAGATTGGTCTTCGGACAAGCATAAAAAAGTCGACGATTATGCATTCAGCAAGGGAGCAGGCATGGTTATGATGGTTGAACCCATAGACCGGGCTATTTCAGAACTCAAATCACAACGCTGCTACGATGAAGTTATTTTTCTGACACCGGATGCAGAAAAATTCACGCAACAGGATGCGAATCAACTATCTATGAAAGAAAATCTGATAATCTTGTGCGGTCACTACAAAGGAATTGATCAGCGTGTTCGTGACTTCCTGGTTACCAGGGAGTTTTCGATTGGCGACTATGTTTTAACTGGCGGAGAACTCGCTGCAGCCATTGTTTCGGATGCAATTGTGCGCCTCCTGCCAGGTGTATTATCTGATGAGACCTCCGCCCTTACCGATTCTTTTCAGGATGGATTGCTTACCCCACCGGTGTATACACGGCCTGCAGAATACAAGGGATGGAAGGTACCTGAAATACTGCTATCAGGTAACGATCAGCTTATTGACGAATGGAAAATGGAACAGGCTATCGAAAGAACCAGGAGAATTAGGCCTGACCTTCTTCAGGACTGAGCAGATTGTTTTCCGCAAATGGTTGCAAAAGAGCAATACTGACAATGCTCTTCAATTGTAGTTTGAACAAAGGGATGTTCAGGATCGAAAATTTCCTCCAGCAAACCAACCAGTAAAGGTTCAAACTGACTCTTTATTTCAGAATAGTTCACTTCCTTGTTTCCATTTTCCTTCATGGTCAGGTGATAACTCTCCTGTTGAAAGATCTTTTTAAGTCCGTATATTCCGGGATAAATTGCATAGGATCCCTGATTCATTTTATCCCATATACAACAGTATACCAGCGTCTGAAAAGCAGCTTTATTCCTTTTTTTTGCCTGTTGATCGAACAAATCAGCCAGCGAATAAAAAACATGTTCCGTCGTGCCGGTTTTGTAATCTATTATCTCTTTAACTCCTGATAATGAATCAATTCTGTCAATAATACCCCCAATGCGAACCTCATTCACTCCCGCATAAATTGAGATATTCGCATTTACTTTTTGCTCCAATCCCTCGATGATAAAGGGAATTCTTTTCCTGTCAACCTTTAGTGTCTGAATAACCATCTTCTTTATCACTTCGAACACCAGTTTGTTCCTGCCAACGATTGGGTAGTTTTCCTTGCTTTCACCTGATTTGAAATAATGAATTCCAAAAGCCCTGAAAAGATAATTATCTATCAATAATTCATTATCAATCAAAGATTTCATTGTGCCTTCATCCATACTCTTATTCAGAAATGGCAAATAAAGAGATTCCATCACCGCATGAAAAAGCGTCCCAAACATCCTGGCATCTACCTCCTCCGAAACCTCCTCCTCTTCTTCAAATCGCGCGATGTACTTAAAGTAGTAGCTCAGAGGACATTGAATATACATATCAAGTGCTGTGGGTGAAATTCTACGGCCTGTTTCCAACATGCTATTTAAGGCATCCAGTACTTTCCCCTTTTTTTCAATGGTGATGGGATATTCCGGTACCGGATCGATGGTATTTTCAATCCCTCGTTCTAATATTTCGAAGGGTGATTCCAGCAATAACTGGTATAGAAATCTGCTTTTTTCTCCTGTTCGAAGACCATTGGATCCTGAATTATAAACAAAGGTCACATTTTCTGCACGCTGAAGCAACCGGTAAAAGTAATAGGCATACATGGCATTTTGCTCTTCTACGACAGGCAATCCCAGGCCCTTGCGAAGATGATAGGGAATAAAAGATCCTGAAGTATTCGCTTTAGGCATAATACCCTCATTTACAGATAATAAAATTAAATTTTTGAAGTCCAGGGTACGAGTTTCCAAAATACCCATAATTTGCAGTCCTGCCAGCGGCTCTCCTTCAAATGATACACTCAGGGCGCCAAGAAATTCCAGCATCAACTTGAAGAAAGTATCCCTGTTCAAGAAATCATTGCTGCCCATAATGACTGTTCCTTCAGTAAACAACGTATTTTTCAATTTATTGACAGACAGATAAACCTGATAGATGTATTCCTGGTAATTTTTGGCATAGTTATGGATGCCGTTTTTCTCCCAAAAAAGAAACAGATCGTAGAGGATGGCAAGAAAATAGTCGGGCAACGCAGAAACAGTTAGCTTACAAATAAAGATCTTGCCGAAAAGATCCGTTTTTTTGAGTTCCTCTTCAGATACATAAAGTTGATTATTTTTTACCATATTATCTATAATCAATTTACTTTGAACAGGATATATCGTTTGAATCAACTGATTATTCAGGACATCGGCAATGCTTTTGTAATGAAAATAAAAAATATCCCCTTCTCTTTTACTTTTCTTCTGAAGGGAAATTAACAAGGTGACGAGGCTAAAAAGTGGCGTTTGTTTAAGCGGTAAGCCCATGGTTACATTGACCGTTTTAATCCCTGCCGGGATCGCAGAAAGAACAGGTAAAAGAAGCTCCTCATCACAAAGAACAATTGCAGTATCATCAAAATCGGTAGTTTCAGTTTCCTGTAGCGTGATCCTATTTGCTGCGATTTGTGCCTGTCCTATTTGTGATGAAGTATGAAAAATCTCAAGCTTTTTACTCATTTTAAAGCCATCGATTCCATATGGCAGGTCAGACTGGGGAAATAATCTCAGATTTTCCCGCATGAACAGACCCGCTTCCTGATTTCTGTCGTCGAGATAATACTGGTCATAATCCCAATAAAATGTTATGTTTCCAATATCTTTCAGCGATTGGAAAAGTCTTTTTTCACAGCTGTTCAGTGCATTGAATCCGGCAACGATAAATTTTCTTTCAGTTAACCAGGATGAAGATTGAAGTGTTTTATTTTCGACAGCATCACGGAACAACATCCCTTCGAATGCTATCTGCCCGGCATAAAGTTCAGCCTTAAGTTTCTGGTAAATAGGATACAGTACCTGCCACAACCGGGCAAATTCTTTTTGATCATGTTTTTGCTCCCCGCTGGTAAGGCTTTTCCAAAAAAGTTTTATCTCCTCCTTCATCCCTTCATTCCAATCATAAAAATGCTCGTCAATCTCCTTCAGGTCAGTAATGTTTGTGAATAGGAGCTCTGCATCCACGAGATATTTGTCTACCTGGTCGAAGTCGTGCAGCAACATCTCTCCCCAGAGATAAAATTCATCGAACGTTTCTTTTGATCCGCTCAATTCCCGGTAGATTTTAAAAAGACGAAAAATGAGTGGGAGCTGATCTTCAATTCGTAAATTTGAAATATTTGAAAATAGCTCCTGAATGGTAATTATCTCGGGTGAAAAGGTGGGAATAGTAATATTTCGGTTCAGGTATTCCGTGAAAAAAAGTCCGGCACGGCGATTTGGAAAAACAATGGTTAATCCGAAGATTTGCTGACCATGAAGTTTATAAAGCGAATCAGCAATCTGTCTTAAAAAACATTCGTGTGTCTGGATCATGGATTTATTCAGCAGTAGGACTCTCTCAGGTGGATATTATTTGTTAAAATTGCTTATTATTTCCGAGAAATTACTGATCATTTAGTACATTTGGTTTTAAACATATTTTCTTTTCACACGTAAGATCGAACATTAACAATAATTTATGGATAAATTTTCACTTGTTGGCAATCAGGAGATCAGTGCAGTTGAAGAGTTATACAAGAATTATCTGGAAAATCCTGTTAATGTCGGGCAAAGCTGGCGTAATTTTTTCGAAGGATTTGAGCTGGCCAGAAAATCATATGATGAACCTGTTGTCTCCCAGGCAGATGAAGACAGAATTCAAAAAGAATTCAGAATTCTTAATTTAATCAATGGATACCGTCAACGGGGTCATTTGTTTACGCGAACCAATCCGGTCAGGAAAAGAAGAACTTACTCTCCTACCCTTGATTATAAAAATTTTGATCTGGAAGAAAGTGATTTGAATACGATTTTTCATGCAGGTAAAGAAATTGGAATCGGCAACGTCACCCTGAAAGAGATTATAGCCCACCTGGAAACAACCTATTGTGAGTCAATCGGAGCAGAATTTCTCTATATGCGGCAACCTGAACTGATCGATTGGTTAAGAGTCAGGATGGAAAAATCAAAAAACAGCGAATATTATACACCTGAACAGCAAAAACATATTTTTTACCACCTGAACATTGCAGTTGGCTTCGAAAGTTTTATCCACCGCAAATTTGTCGGTGCGAAGCGTTTTTCCCTGGAAGGGACGGAAGCGCTGATACCAGCCTTGGATGCCCTGATCGTTCGTGGAGCTGAATTGGGTATCGAGGAATTTGTTATTGGCATGGCACATCGTGGAAGACTGAATGTCCTGGCCAATATTCTGGAAAAACCATATAAAAATATATTCAAGGAATTCTATGCTACTGAATATGAAGAAGGGATATCCCTCGGAGATGTAAAATATCACCTGGGATTTGAAAATATTATCACCACAGATAATGGCGAATCTGTCAAATTGAGCCTGATACCTAATCCTTCGCACCTCGAAACAGTGGGTGCATTGGTCGAAGGGATGGTTCGGGCCAGGATAGATCATCAGTACAACGATAATTTCAGCAAGATTGCTCCCATCATCATACATGGCGATGCGGCCATCGCCGGACAGGGAATAGTTTATGAAATAGTCCAGATGGCCCTTCTGCCCGGCTATAAAACAGGCGGTACCCTGCATCTTGTGGTGAACAACCAGGTTGGATTTACAACCGATTATCTTGAAGCGCGTTCAAGTACCTATTGTACGGACGTGGCAAAAGTTACCCGCTCTCCGGTATTCCACGTGAATGGTGACGATGTGGAGGCCTTAATTTACACAGTCAAGCTGGCTCTGGAATTTCGTCAGCATTTTCATTCAGATGTGTTTATTGACATTCTATCCTACCGTAAATATGGTCATAACGAAGGTGATGAACCGAGATTTACACAACCACTGCTTTATAGAATCATTGCCGGTCATCCCAATCCACGTGATATATATGCTAAAAAACTGATTGGTAGCGGTGTAATGACTCAATCGGAAGTTGATCAGGAAATTGCCCGTTTCGACGAACAGCTGGAGCAAAACTATGAGGCAAGTAAGCTGATCGATAAACTTAACATCAGGAATTTCCTTGTCGGCGAGTACAAACCATACCGGTTGCCAGATCCATGCGAGCTCTATGAAGTTCCTACTGCCGTTTCAGAAATTGAGCTGCTGAAACTTGCCGATGCCATAAATAGCCTGCCTGCTGAAAAGAAATTCTTTAGCAAGATTGTCAAATTGATGGAGGAGCGCAAACAAATGATCGTCAACAACAAGGTTGACTGGGCGCTAGGTGAAATGCTTGCTTATGCAACAATTCTTCAAGAGGGAATTCCGGTGCGTCTGAGTGGTCAGGATGCCCAACGCGGTACTTTTTCTCATCGGCATTCAGCTCTGGTACTGGAAGATAGCGGGGAGAAATATTTTCCCCTGAAGCATATTTCCCCCAACCAGGCTTCTTTCAATGTACTTAATTCGCCTTTGAATGAATATGGAGTCATGGGGTTCGAGTACGGCTATTCGATGGCCTTTCCGAAAGGTTTGACTATCTGGGAAGGCCAGTTCGGCGACTTTGCCAATGTGGCACAGGTTATTTACGACCAGTATATTTGTTCGGCCGGCGAAAAATGGGGAATGATGAATGGTTTGGTGCTTTTTCTTCCCCATGGTTATGAGGGCCAGGGTCCGGAACATTCGAGCGGGCGCATTGAAAGGTATTTATCGCTCTGTAGCAATTATAACCTTCATGTTGTTGTACCAACCACACCTGCTAATCTGTTTCATTGCCTTAGAAGACAGGTCCTTGGAGATGTGCGCATTCCGATGATTGTTTTTACCCCGAAGAGTTTGCTTCGTCATCCGAAAGTTGTCTCTTCGCTGGACCAGTTAACCAAAGGCAGGTTCATTAAACTGATCAAAGACCAGGAGGTCAGGCAAGGAAGAGCGGAGGTTGTTGTTTTTACATCCGGTAAAATCTATTTCGAGCTGATTGAGCGTAGGGAAAAGCTCGGAAAAATGAGTGTTGCGATTCACAGAATAGAACAAATATCTCCTTATCCATCTGAAGAAGTACGTGAGATAATATTTAATAACCCTCAAGCTAAAAGGTTTTTGTGGGTACAGGATGAGCCTGCAAATATGGGTGTTTGGCCTTATCTTTTCAGAAAATATCCTGAATTGGGTCTGGAACTGGTTAGCCGCCCGGAAAGTGCTAGTCCTGCTGCCGGATTGGTTGAAAAACACAAGAAAAGACTGGAACGCATCATGGAATCTGTTTTTAGTTAATCCGAAGTACCTGTAAATTAGTGAAGTAAAACAAAAATATTTAAAAATATGATCGTTGAAATAAAGGTACCCTCTCCCGGAGAGTCTATTACAGAAGTTGAAATAGGTAAATGGTTGGTCGAAAATGGATCAACAGTCCTAAAGGATCAGGAGGTAGCTGAGGTTGAATCAGACAAAGCTACTTTGTCTCTTATTGCAACTGCTTCGGGAATGCTGAATATTCTTGCCAGGGAGGGAGACCGTGTCGTTGTTGGCAGCGTAGCATGTACAATCGATACAGAGAAGGGCACTTCGCAAATAAAAAGAGAGGATGCTGTTGCAGCTCCTGCTCAAAAAGAGTCAGTGCAAGTGACTGTAAAAGAGGATATTAATCAGATGATTGTTGTTCCTCAGGCAAAAAAAGATCAAAAAGAGTCCGAAACGCAGCTTAAAATGACTCCAACGGCAAAGGCGGTGATGGAACAGGCCAATTTATCGGTTGACGAAGTCCTGGAAGGCATCAGAAGACTTACCAGGAAAGATATGGAGCAGATTGCAGGTACTTTTAACAGTCCATTATCGGATATTCCGGAAGCAACCCGGGAGGAAAATCGTGTTGCCATGACTCCTTTGAGGCGCAAACTGGGTCAGCGGCTGGTTGCAGTAAAGAACGAAACAGCCATGCTAACCACCTTCAATGAGGTAGATATGCGTAATGTCGTGGAATTGAGAAATCGTTTTCAGAAAGCATTTATGGAAAAATATGGATTTAAGCTGGGTTTCAATGCTTTCTTCGCGAAAGCTGTCAGTGCAGCTCTCTCACAGCATCCATCCATTAATTCCATGATCGACGGAGAAGATATTATTACACCCAAATACCACGATATCGGAATTGCGGTTTCCAGTCCCAAAGGATTGATGGTTCCTGTAATACGCAACGTTGAAACAATGAACCTCCCGCAGATTGAGGGAGCAATCAAAGACCTGGCTGAAAAAGCACGTGATAAACGATTGACTGTTCAGGAAATGACAGGAGGAACTTTTACCATCACCAACGGTGGAGTTTTTGGATCCATGATGTCTACACCAATTATCAATCCGCCGCAAAGTGCCATTCTGGGACTGCATGCAATCAAGGATCGTCCTGTAGCTATCGATGGCAATGTAGAAATCAGACCCATGATGTACATTGCCCTCTCCTACGACCACCGTATCATCGATGGCAAGGATTCAGTTGGCTTTCTGGTCAAAATAAAAGAGTACATTGAAAATCCGGCAAAACTGATCTTCAATGGAAAAGATGCCGGGGAGATGCTGCTGGGGCTGTGAATTATCCTTTATCCTCTTATATAACATCTTTTTCCATTGTTATTTTAGATGGGGCTATATGTCACATACTGAGGGACTTTATCCTTTATCCTTTATCCTTTATCCTTTATCCTTTATCCTTTATCCTTTATCCTTTATCCTTTATCCTTTATCCTCTTCTTTCGGTTCCTCCGGTTCTTCAAAAATCAGTAATCCTTTATCTTGCAGTAAATTATACCAGGTAATTACTTTTTTAATGTCGGAAACATAGACACGTTCCCTGTCAAAATCGGGTAGTATTTTTTCGAAATATTTCTTCAGATCTTCTGGCTTTGCATTTGGCTGCATGGCCGGACCTCCATTTTCGAGCTCAGAAATCTTTTTGAAAACTTGTTTGAGCGGAAAATCTTCACTGGTTGTAAAGATAGCGATGTCTTCCAGCGTACTCATTTTAGCACTGGCAAAGGCCGTTTGTTTTTTCCCTGTCAAAAGAGATTCTACGATTACACCATTTTTACCTTCAGACAACACTTTAAATAATCCGGGTTGACCTGAAATTGCCAAGATACCTTTTAACATAGATTGATTATTTTATTGAGTTGCAAAAATAGCAACATTTTTTTATCATTAATTGCTCCTTCTCTCTAAAACTTTGGCGAACTTTGCCCAATACAGAAATGCATTTCTATGAGTGAGCTTAAAATGGTGGTTACCGATCTGGACGGAACCTTACTTCAAAACGATCATACGATTAGTAATGAAGATCTTGACACCCTTCATCTGCTGGGTAGACTGGGCATATGCAGGGTCGCTGCCACCGGTAGAAACCT
>JANYKW010000201.1 GCA_025358025.1 Bacteroidia bacterium
AAGTGTCACCCGAAGCAACCTTGCAAAGGCAAATGAATCACGTGACTATCGCATTTTTGAGGAACTTGCCTATTACCTGATCGGTACTGCCAGAAAGAAGCTTTCGAACGATGATTTTGAAGTGAAAGGCAAAGTTTACGCCTTCGACTCAACAACTATCGACCTTTGCCTGAGTGTATTCTGGTGGGCTAGTTTTCGCAAAGCAAAAGGAGGTATCAAAATTCATACACTTTACGATATCACCACTCAAATACCAGCATTTGTGCATATTACAGATGCAAAAGTGCATGATGTGAAGGCGATGGACTTGATTGCCTACGAGATCGGTGCCTATTACATTTTCGACCGTGGATATGTCGATTTTGAAAGACTTTACAGAATAACTCAACTTGGCTCTTACTTTGTAATCAGGTCAAAAAAGAACATGCAATTTGAATGCTCTGAATACAGGCCTGTCAATGCAAGTACGGGTGTCATGAGTGACCAGGTCGGTGTCCTTATCGGATTCTATACCTTAAAGCATTACCCGGAAAAGCTCAGAAAAGTGGTTTTTTACGATGCAGAAATGGACAGGACTTTCATCTTCCTTTCCAACAACTTCGAACTTCCACCCGAGCAAATTGCATTGCTTTATAAGAATCGTTGGCAGATCGAACTATTCTTCAAATGGATTAAACAACACCTCAAAATAAAGTCATTCTGGGGTACCACAGAGAATGCTGTTCGTATCCAGATTTACACAGCAATTATTACCTACTGTATGGTAGCAATAGTGTGCCATGACCTCAAACTTGATCATTCAACCTACGAGATTTTAACAGTTCTGGGAATATCCCTTCTTGATAAAACTCCTATAAAAGAGCTCTTTAGCAAAATAGATAACAACGATGTCAAAGAACTAAATTGTAACCAACTGTCCCTCAATTTATTTTAAGTGGACAGCAATGACATATTATATATCGTATAAATTTCCAACTATCGGGGGACAAATACAAGATCTAAGCCTATTTAATAACAATAAGTTATTAACATTTTACAACTTGAATTCTGACTTGACTACTACAGTTATTATATATATCTAGTTTTTCCTTTTTTTTTATTCATGTGCGCTTCTTACACTCAAATTTTCGATAAATTTATTTACGATTCCCGGAACGGTAAAGGGGAACTCGCTTTTCGTGGCTCGTTTTCTTCGGATGCGTTCAGTTTCATGGATTGCCCATTTCGGGCATGAAACTGACATGCACCCCGTTGACCTAATCCGTGACATCTCAATTGTGGTACGCCAAAAATTTAAGTTTAACGGCGTGCCAGATAAGTCCTTTGTTCATCGAAGGATGCCAAAACAAGCCTCCAAGGCAGGAGCAAAAACAAATGAAAGATTCAAACGGATGGGAAATTGTTTCCACGTATTCAACCAAAGAAGCGGTCGTAGACGGGTTTTTGGTAAAAGTTGACAGCAAAGCTTCCAACGAAGCAGGTATTAAATTTCCGGTTTACCTGACCCGGGCTGTATGGGACAAGTACGTTGAAGTTTCCAAGGGAATGGAGCAGGTTCAAGACCTTTCCGGTCGCTTGTTGGACGTGCTGTTCATGTTTGCTTTTCATGCCAGGAAAGTTTCTTCCAACTTTTTACAGTATGATTTTATCAGCTACCTACCAGACGAAGGTAACTGGGAACCCAACGAAAAGTTGGAAACGCCGGAAAATCGTTTTAACCGGCTGGTCACTCTTAAAGCCGTGATTCAGGCACAGGATTTCGACGATCCTTCACCAGCCATTTTCATCATGAAGCCCGATGAAGATTAGTATGATTCAATCAAGCAGGTTTTTCAATCAAAATTATAGGAGGTATTAGTCATGAGATATAAAGATGATCCCCGACAGATTGCAGTTCGTTACCCGAGTTGCTGTGCAAAATGTCAAACGCAATTACCCAAAGGTACGATAGCCTATTATTGGCCAGGAACGAAAACCTTATTGTGCCCAGGTTGCGGAGAACCGGAATACCGTAGTTTTCTTTCATCTGCGGCAGACGAGGAGGTTTATGCTGGAAATGGAAATCCATATTAGGTTGCCTGGGGCTTTTCGCTCCTTTTTTGCTCGTTATCAATCATTTAGATAGATAAGTAGAATCTGTTATTAGGTGGTGTGTTACACTCAAATTTCTGACAAATTTATTAATCGCTTCCCGGAACGGTAAAGGGGAACTCGCTTTTCGTGGCTCGTTTCCTTCGGATGCGTTCAGTTTTTTGCTTTCTCACCAATGTTGTATGATTCTGATTGAGTAAATGCAAAAAAAAGTTGCAAAAAACTGACATGCACCCCGTTGACCTTATTCGGGACAGCTCAATGTTGGTACGCCAAAAATTTAAGTTTAACGGCGTGCCAGATATGTCCTTAGTTAATCGAAGGATGCCAAAATAAGTCCGAAAGGCATCGGCGCTTTCCCATGAATACTCCATTCGATATTTATGAAATGGTTACTAACCTGATTATCGAACGCCTTGAAAAAGGTGTCATCCCGTGGCAGATGCCCTGGAAAGCTGAAACAGGTTTACCCCAGAACATGGTTCATAAAAAGGTGTACAAAGGTTTTAATTTCTGGCTGCTGCTCACTGTTGCCGATAAGTTTGGCTCTCCGTTCTTTCTCACATTTAACCAGGTTAAAGAATTCGGTGGCCATATTCTGAAAGGTGAAAAAGGTTTCCCGGTAGTATTCTGGAAGATACTCGACAAGGAAAAGGACGGAAATATCGACCATTTTCCATTTCTTAGGTATTACACCGTTTTCAACCTGAAGCAAACCGAAGGGATTGATGAAAGCAAAATCCCGCCAACAGAAGCTCATGACCATGAGTTCGATCCGATTTGCGAGGCAGAACAGTTAATCGAGTTCTGGTCCGACAGCCCTGAAATCAGGTTGAACCAGTCCCATGCCTTTTATTCACCGTCCGGAGATTACGTCGGGATGCCCAATCCTCGCACTTTCTTTCAGGATGAACAATATTACTCCACGATTTTTCACGAGCTGATTCATTCTACAGGTCATATCAACCGAACCGGCAGGCATGAAAAGCTTCCCAATCACAAGTTTGGTTCACAGGATTACAGCCAGGAAGAACTGGTTGCCGAAATGGGAGCAGCTTACCTGTGCTACATGACCGGTATCCAGAATGCCACTATTGATAACAATGCAGCCTATATTAAAAGCTGGATTGGCAAGTTTAAGGAAGATAAGAAGATCCTTTTAATGGCTTGTTCGATGGCTCAAAAGGCAGTGGATTATATCCTGGAGCACCAATCCTATCCAAATCCGGCAACCAGTGTTGCATTGGTTGATCAATTGGCGGAGGCAGTTTAGCCTTCGCCTTTTTTATCTCATTATTTCAAAATATCTCAATTGATCACAATTAAAAATTCAAAAAATGGAACAGCTAAAAAGTTTTTCACAGTATATCCTACAAATCGGTTATAAGTACGGGGTGAGTTCCGTATTTGACGATTTTCTGGAAATGGTAATTTGTTCTTTATCATTAGGAGCAAAGGAAGATCGTTACCATGAAATTGTCCGGAACTATGAAAAACCGGACGCCTACCTGATGGCTGAAGCTTTCGGAGCGCTGGTTATGGAGATGGATAACAAAGGAGAAGGTTTGAAAGATGGGTTCGGTGATTTTTACATGGAATATCTCAGCCACGGACATAATGGACAATTCTTTACCCCGGAACCGATATGCGATATGATGGCAAGGATATTAAATCCGGCAGGATTTGGAGAACGTGTTGTCGATTGTTGTTGCGGATCAGGCCGGATGCTGATGGCAGCGGCAAAAATAAGCCGAAGTTGCTTGTTTTTCGG
Organism: Bacteroidia bacterium; assembly: GCA_025358025.1. GTDB lineage: Bacteria > Bacteroidota > Bacteroidia > Bacteroidales > Prolixibacteraceae > CAINVV01. The sequence goes on from JANYKW010000201.1 coordinate 3,863, forward strand.
AGCAGATATCGACCGGACCTGTGCGATGATGTGTGTGATTAACCTTTGCCTGAATGGACTTCGGGGTGAAGTCTGCTGGATGGACACGCTGATGAACCGCTTTTATGGGGGCTGGAAAATTGAACTTCACCCGGAGCATGGAGTTCCATACATCAGGGAAATTGCAGAATCAGAAAGCTACATGGTTTTAAGATTGCCGGAAAAGAAACAGGAACTCGTTGTCCAGCAAACGCAGGTGCTAAAAATAACTCAGCAATTGATGTTTGAATTCTAGGGGCGATGCCCCTTTTTTGTTCGTTCAATTTTTTATCAGGTAAAATCACTCCATTTAAAATTGTCGAGTAGGTCGGCGGCATTGCTGCCGCCTTCCCCTCTAAGAACCGTACGTGAAAGTTTCCCTTCATACGGCTCAAGCAACTCTAAGTTTCTGTTAAGAAACCGGCTCATCATCTTCTTTTTTATTGAAGTAATT
>JANYKW010000022.1 GCA_025358025.1 Bacteroidia bacterium
AAATCGTTACCATATCCGGGTTCGGGGAAATTTTCGGATGACAAATGTCCCATATTAGCCTCATGCGGGTACAAACCTGTCAGCAGGGATGCACGGCTTGGACTGCACCGCGCCGTGTTGTAAAACCGGGTGAAGCGCACACCGTTGTTTGCCAATTTGTCAAGATTGGGTGTTTTTATTTCAGAACCGAAACAGCCGATGTCAGAATAGCCAATATCATCGCTAAGGATTACCAGGATGTTGGGTCTTTTTTGATTAGCAGGGTTCTTCTGAGCCAGGGCCGGAAATACTGTTGTACTTAACAAAAAGACCTGTAAGCCAATTACATGAATTTTATTTTCCATCTGTATAATATTTTATTCCCTACTGCCTATTTCTTTTTCTTCTTCTTCCCTTTATTGGCATGACGCCCGGTTCCATCGCCCTTGTCAATGTAGCCACCCTTCGGATTTAAGCGATCGAGTTCTGCCTGCAGGCTCTTCCTTGCTGCGATAGCTGCAGGATTTTCGGTGTCGGCAGGCACTGCAATCTCTTCAAAGGGGGCATTGCACATATCATACAATTCACCGGCCTGATTGAGTTTCCAACCGGTACTGCGCACCCAATAATTGTTAGCCAACTGAACAAAAAGAGAGGTACGCGGATTGCCTTTCTCTCCATGAATCTGGGCATTAAAGCTTTGACCATCAAGCAGAATATCTTTTGGGAGGGGTGCTCCTGCAATTTCGGCAAAAGTGGGAAGAAAATCTGTCGAACTGATTAAATCGTGCGAAACCTTACCTTTTGGAGTAATTCCGGGCCAGTACACAATCAATGGCTCGATACTTCCACCTTCCAACATCGACCCCTTCTGTCCGCTCAAGCGGCGGCCACCAATGGTAGCAGCATCAGCGTGTCCGCCGGCAGTCCCGTTATCGCTGAAGAAAATCAGGATGGTATTGTCACTCAGTTTGAGACGGTCGAGTTCGGTTCTTAACTGACCCACTAACTTGTCCATGTAGGTGATATTATCGTCATAGAAATCGGTCCTATTTGGTTTGCTGTCCGGAGTTCTTGTGATTTCACCATGAACGTGTGACAAAGAATAATAGGCGAAGAAGGGTTTGTTCTTGTTTTCTGTCAAAAATGCAACCATTTTTTTATGCATTAAGTCCGGCATATACTCATTCTCTTTCAGGATCAAATCTGTTCCATTCACCCTATAATTTTGTTTTTTCCCGGGTTCAGTCCAGTAAACGCCACTACCAAAGAAGCGTAGATAATTATCAAAACTAAAGTCAGATGGGTCGTCGGGAAGTTGCCCCCATTTTCCGATGCAAGTGGATACATATCCGGCTGGTTTCAGGAAGTAAGGGATAGCTTTTTCTGCTTTGGTAAAGACTTGAGAGCAGGCATCCTGGTTGGTTGCCCCAGTACGGAATGCATAGCGGCCTGTAAGGAGTGCCGCACGAGACGGTCCGCACAGCGGAGTAGAATAGGCATGTGTGAAGCGCAACCCCTGACTTGCCAGCTTGTCTATATTGGGCGTTTTATAATTATCGGCACCATAACAGCCAACATCACCGATGCCTAAATCATCGGCAAGAATGAAGATGATATTTGGCTTTTTGCCATTTGAATTTGCAGGCTGATTAACATTGGTTCTTGCCATACTCTGTCCGGCTCCGGTCAACATGCCAATCGCTAAGATTCCGGCTGTTTTAAACAACTCTAAAGTTTTCAATTTATTACTGTAAAATTTGTGAATAATACATCCTCGAGGCTATTCTGAATTTTTTTTTCCTGCCACCAAGGCACCAAGACACAAAGGTTCTTGAAGGATCATTATATTGACAATCAAGTATTTGTAAAATTTGGTGACTAGGTGGCACAGTGGCATTTTTTATTTATTTAACTGGACTCAAAATTTCCTTTGTTACAGCTGCCACTTCTTTTAACAACAAGGGAAAAACAGGTTCTGCCCTGAAACCAGACAATGCACGAAAAGTTTTTTGCGTTTTTAGGATAATAGATATCCTGCGTGCATTGTGCTGACAAATAATCGTCTTTTTGTCTTATTGAATCGGCATGGTAGGGTATATTTTTTTCTGTAACATATTGCTGCTGCGCATTTGCGCAATAGGCACCCACAAGTAAGAAAAGGAAAACTATATTTTTCATACTTTTGTTATTCAATGATTTGCGTTTTTGTTGTTTGCATCAATCCAAATCAATGGGTTTTTCAGCATCATGGATCGACGGCTCTCATCGCTGCTGTTTTTTTCAGCCAGCGACTTCCATAAATCAAACCAGGCAGGATTATTCCCGGCTAAGGCCGCCAAAAGCATGAACTGCCTTGACTCCGGTTGTTGATCCCAGTGATCCACATCTTTACCCCCGGTCCATTTGGTTTTGTCCTTGAGATAGGGCAGCATATAATCCAATCCCCTCCATATTCCGCGGCCGTCGGGAAGCTTATAATTCCAGTCATCAAATGTTTTATCAGTAAGAATCCAAAGCAACGAAGCTGTCGCATCGAGGTTAAAAAGCGAATAAGAGTAGGGTTTTGTCCTTGCCAGCTCCTCCGGATAACTCCCATTTTGCGCCATCTGGTTTGGCAACAAAATGTTCCTGTAATGGTCACGGCACAGTTGCACTACCTTTTCATCACCCACCAATCGGGCATAGGAGGCAACCTGGGAATGCCACCAGGAGCCATGATTATTTTTCGCATTCATCTCATCGATGCCGTAGGGATGGGTTGAAAGCCAGGCAATGAATTTCGTGAACCATTCCTTGATTTGAGCAATCTCCCTGACTGAAACAAATGGAGATTTCTCCAGTAACCATACCGATTGTGCAACATCCATTAACTGACCTGCATCAATGATCCCCGTTCCGCGTCCTGAATTGACGCCACGAATAGCCTGTGCATACAGCATATTTGGATTCATCAGGGTGGTAGTATCAATGAACCATGCCCGCAGGTGTTCCATGGCTGCTCTTACATATTTTTCTTTTCCTGTTAATAGCCAGGCGGAAGTATGGGTTCCGACGATCCACGAGAAATTGCGGAGATCTTCGTCATGGTTCTGAAAGCGGCCCGGGAATCTTAACCCGTCATGCCGGATAAACGGTCCGTTTGGATTCGCCGGATCAGGCCACCAGTAAGGTCCTTCCGAATAAAAATCGTGCTTCCCGCCAGCACTGTGGGGACAGGAACTTGCTGTAACCGTCCTGGGCTTTTCGATTAAAAACTTATCGGCCCTTTCAATGGTTCTAACCTTCTCAATCGCTTTCACCTGCTGCAGGATGGAATCTGAAAAGGCTTGACTCCTCCCGGTCTCCTTATTGCTGATGATTCCTGCAGCGAAGCCGGAATTGGCAAAAAGAGCAACAATCAGGACTGCAACTGATTTTCTAAAATAAATATTCGTCATCGTAACTAATTGTTTTTTAGTTGACTTGCCAAAAAGCTCACCATTTTTTCGTTCATATCTCTCGAAACTGTAGCATATTGCTTCTCCCCAACCACATTGACTGTTTCGTTGGGATCTTTTTCATAATCGTACAATTCAGAGGCAACTACCAAATCTTTGCGATAAGGTTTATAACTCCTGTAACTATCTTTTAACCAGATAGTATACCTGTACTTTTCTGTCCTGATCGAATAGCCCATGTATTCTCCCTCGGACCATCCAAGCCTGGCATTCTCCAGCTTATTTGCCGGCCGTGGATACTGGCTGACAGAAAATTCCTTCACGGTGGCTTTGGGATTCTTCATAATTGGTACAAGGCTTTTCCCGTCCAGATGGCCAGGGATTTTTGTACCTGCTAAATCACAAAGTGTCGGGAAAATATCAATGAATTCAGAAGGCGATTTTGTTTTGGAAGGTTCTATCCCGGGTGCGGAAATCAGCAGCGGAGCATGGGTGGCCTGCTCGAAGTTGGTGTGTTTGCACCATAAATTGTGGTCGCCCAGGTGCCAGCCATGGTCGCCCCAGAGCACGATGATTGTATTCTTTGATAATCCCAGCGAATCCAAGGTGTTTAATAGAATTCCGACCTGCGCATCCATGTAGGATGTAGCCGCATAATAGCCATGAATGAGCTCTTTCTGTTTGTATACTGGCAAATCCATTCCCACTTTCTGGTCTGAAAATGAAGCGATTGGAGGAATGTCTGAGTAAGCAAACAGTTCTGCGGCATTATGATAGCCAATCTCCGGACCGTTTTTGGCCTTTTGCTGAAATGGTGCCAAAGGCATTTGATCACGTTGGTACAAGTCCCAGTACTTTTTAGGGGCTACAAATGGCAGGTGCGGTTTGCTGAATCCAACCGCAAAGAAGAATGGATTGCCTTCCTGCGATAGTTGCTTCAGGATATCTTTGGCACTCAACGCATTTGAGCCGTCGTTGTAGGCATTGTCCGGAACATCGGCACACTCCACAGAAGGTTTTACATATTTTGCAACATAGTCATTCAGCTCCTTCCCTTTTAATCCTTTGGCCACCCCCTCTGCAGCGTATTTGATGAAAAGGGCTTTCGTTTTTGGATCCTGATAGGATCCTTCGGGTTTGCCTGTTTTTTTAGAGATGTATTTGTCTGATCTCTTGTAATACGGAACACTCCAGGATAGCTGATCCAGTTCATCATCCACACATCTTGGATCATAGATCTTGCCTATTCCATGTGTTGAATAACCCTGGCTGACCAAGTATTGCGGCAAACTGAGAATATTCGGATTTATATCGCGCATTTTAGTCTTCAGATCCCAAACTTTGGTATAATCCGGACGCATTCCTGTCATCAGGCTTGCCCGCGTTGGTCCGCAAACAGCTTGCTGGCAATAGTTTTGCATAAAGACGGTGCCTCTGGCAGCCAACCGGTCAATATTTGGAGTTTTAACCAGCTTATCGCCATAACAGCCCAGAATGGGTTTTAGGTCATCTACAGCGATAAAGAGGATATTTGGTCGGGACGATTTCACCTGACCTTGCTGAGCCACCGCAGGCAAGGCAACAAGGCCCAAAAATAAAATTGAAATACTTTTCATTGGATGTGTATTATTCAGGGTTATTGTTTTAAAATATTAAGATTCACATCGATTACTGTTCCTTCTGATCTTGCTGTTATCAAATGTTATAAAGACTCTATTGTATTGCTATTAAAGAAGATAAGCCGGCCCGGTATTTGTTGCACCGGCATAAGGATGAAGTTGAATTTTCCCTTCCGCCTGAAAACAACCCTGATCTTTTTTGGACTCGGAAACCGGACGCATGTTTCCCATGATGTCCAGTTTAATTTGCTTGTCATCATCCAACTCCGGAATATTGTACAAGGTTAAATTTTCAACCTCGTGTTCAGGTGAAAGGTGTTTTAAAGGCAGAAAATATCCGTTTTCATTCAATTCTGTTGCAATGGAGGTTTGTGAAAATCCGGCTGAGGTGGGAAGATACATTCCTGTCTGTACTAGATTGTTAATAAAAACCTCATTCCCTGTCAGATTGCATACGATCTGGGTTTGCCCCTCCTTGATCCGGATCCCAGCGCCATCCAGGAAATCATTCCCATATACCACGTTGTTACTTCCATGACGGAGGGTTACATGCGATTCTCCATATTTGGATCCTGAAGCTTTATCTCCGGATGTTGCCAATTTCAAAAATTTCTTCATTCAATTATCCGTTTTTTTTTGCTTCAGCGAGCGTTGTCATTACCAAAATAGGATACTACAGTTCCGTCCAGGAAATCTTCCCTGGCCGGACTGAAAACATCAATCAGAATACCCTCCTGGAGACACAATGCAGTATGGAGAATATCGGGCCTGATATACACCGAATCACCCTGGTTAATGATCTGCACATCATGGCCAACGGTAAATTCGAAGGTGCCCGATGCCACATAGGTGGTTTGAGAATGAAGATGGCGGTGGAGCGATCCAATCGAGCCCTTGTTAAATTTGACTTTTACCATCATGATCTGGGTATTGAAACCCATGATCTGCCGGGAAACTCCACCTCCCAGCTCTTCCCATTTCATTTCATCGGCTAAATAAAAGACTTTGCTTTCCATCATCGTATAAATTTTGAAATAAACATAGAACAAATGCTGACACCAATTTTCCAGTCTGTCATTGAAACCTTTTAGCTACGAAGATATATCTAATTTTATCTATCCTGAATCCTCAGAAATCCAAAAATTCCCGATCCATCGGGCACCTCCCCGTAAAACAATTATGGGCTTGTCTCTTCCACAGAACCGGCGTGCTATTGAAAATTCTATTCAAGAATTCTATTTGGAATATTTTAAAATTTTAGTATATTGGTAGGCTCATTTCCCTGGTACCTTTTATATTTACCTATTAAACATAAAGTTATGAAAAGTTCTTTAACCCTTATTTTGGCACTTTTTACCTTTACAAGTCTGTTTTCCCAGACAGTTTGCACCGTTAATATTGTATATTCGAAGAACAACACAACACCTGTCGGTTACACCTTTAAAACAGATCCTATCAATACGGCAGCAAAATATTACTGGACTTTCGGGGATAATACTGTCTCCGATTCTCCCTCACCTACCCATGTTTTCAGTAAGGCAGACACCTATCAGGTACAGGTTAAAGTCACCGGGACGGATGGGAAAGGATGCTATGGAGAGCTGAAAGTCCAGTTTGAAGGCGGTACGGCAACTACTCCTGTCACACTGACGGCCAAGGGCAAAGTCAAAAAAATCGTATCAACTGACGGCTGCGGATTGTTGATTACCCTGGATAACGGAACTGTTATTGTACCTGTCGAAATGGCGATGGCTTTTGAATTCAAAAATGAACAGTATGTTGAGCTGGTTTACGAACTTCTTAAGGACAAACCTTCGGGTTGCACATCCGGTGTTTCTGCCAAAATCATCAAAATTTATGATATTACACCATCTGCAGTCTGCACGGTCAAAATTGTCAGCACGAAGAACACGACAACCCCTGTGGGTTATACTTTTAAAACTGATCCGCAGACAACAGGAGCAAAATATTACTGGACTTTCGGGGATAATACTGTCTCCGATTCTCCTTCACCAACCCATGTTTTCAGTAAGGCAGACACCTATCAGGTACAGGTTAAAGTCACCGGGACGGATGGGAAAGGATGCTACGGAGAGCTGAAAATCCAGTTTGAAGGTAGCACAGCAGCTACTCCTGTCACACTCACAGGCAAAGGTAAGGTGACAAGTCTTGCTTCCGTGACGGGATGTGGGCTGGTGATCACTTTAGAAAACGGAACGCGGCTTATTCCTGCAAAAATAGCAACGGACTTTAAAATCAAGGAAGGACAATATGTTGAGTTTACTTATGAAAAGTATGCCGAGAAAGTTACCACCTGCAAGGAAGGCATGGATGTCAAAATAATTTCCATCAAGGAAATAGCCGCTTCCCTTCCCAATTGCAAAAGCCCGATTAACCTTACCCTGTTCGATCCAACCGATAAAAAGTGTAATGGGAGCGCCATAGTGAAGTTACTTGATGAAACCGGCAAAGAAATTACCAATGTAAAATATGCTTGGTCGGATGGGCGAACTGGAAGCTCAGTTGGAAACCTTTGTCCTGCAACACTTTACACAGTGCAGGCTACCATTGAAAATGCATGTCAGAAAAATACCTCTTTTACACTGCTAGCAAAACCGATGTGGAATACATCGACTATCAACGGACAAAATAACTTTACAGTAATTGCACCTGTTGAAGGAGTACAATATGAGTGGAATTTTGGAAACGGGGTTATAATGACAGGCACAAGCGTTAACTATAATTTTCAAATGGATGGCATTTATGATGTGACTTTAAAAGCGGTAAGTATGAGTGGAACTTCTCAATTTTCGCAACCAATTGTCGTGTCGCAAAATGTTGCTAAAACCGATCTTAACGAAACTTCAGCTATAGAAATTTATCCTAATCCTGCAAAGGAGATCCTCAGGGTTGGTTTCAAAAATTCGACCGAAGGAAATCTGACTTTTGAAATCAAGAATATGGCCGGACAGGTTGTTTATAAGAATCAAATGAACAATGATGGTTCAAGCCAGGCGGATATCAATATTCAGAACCTGAAAGCAGGCATGTATGTACTCAGAATATCCGGCGACCAGGATATTATTGGCGACGGGAAATTTATTAAAGTAAATTAACCCTCTCGAAATCCGGATTTTCATTTCCAAACCGGGCAACAACACTGACGGTACCAGCTATACGGTAAAAGGCAAAGTGAAAGCGTATGTACAGTATCGCCATACTGTTCCTCATGGATTTGAGAGAATCAACCAATTGCCTGTTGATCTGTTTGACATAATCTCTATACCAAAACCTTCCTCAATCATCCCTGGAAAATGATTTGCATAAAGTAAATCAGAAGCTTTTCTGCAAAAACAAGTCGTAGGTAAACAAAGGATATCGCTGATCCGTATAATATTTTGGATAGTTTCAGATAACACAATAATATCAATAACATCAGAACAATGAGCGAATTTGACCACCTCGCCCGTGAATGGGATAAAGATAAAATTCACATGGAGCGTTCATCTGCCATAGTTTCAGTACTGGAAGAAATGGTAATACTCGATCCATCCATGAAAGCAATGGAATTTGGTGCAGGTACCGGCATTTTAAGTTTTCTGCTGAAAGACAAGCTGAAGGAAATTACCCTGATTGACAGTTCTTCTGAAATGATCAAAGTTTGCAAGGAGAAAATTGCATATTATGGTACCAGGAACATGGAAGCCCGGTTGATGGATCTTGAACAGGCAGACCCTGAACAAACATACGATCTCATATACTCGCAAATGGCTTTACACCACGTTATCGATGTAGAAACCCTGCTGAAGAAATTTTTCAGCTACCTCAATCCCGGTGGCAGGCTGGCTATTGCAGATCTTTATCCTGAAGATGGGTCTTTCCATGGTCCGGATATTGAAGTTCACCGGGGCTTTGTTCCTGAAGAGCTCGAAAAGAGTTTGAGAAACATTGAATTTGAGAAGATTGAATACAGAAAATGTTTCGAGATGAAACGCGAATCGGGTATATTCTATCCTATTTTTCTGTTGGTAGCCAAAAAATGAATCCTGTCTTTTGATTACCAACGCTTTTTATCGTTATAGCCATTTGGACAATCCCATCTACATGCCGCCTAAATAGAGAATCAGCCACATCATCCATACCAGGATACTGTAGTTATGGAACTCTATCCTGTTTTTTTCACTTCCCCGCCATACTATCATGGTTGCCCAACCAGCATGGGCCAGCATAAGCAATGGTGCAATTTGTACTGCAAGTGTGTGCAAGTCATTTAAATCAAATGGATTGTCCATCAATTTTCCCTTGGCTATGGTACCTGCAACATCGAAAACAAACCCGGCCCATAAGGCATAAAGATGCCACCTTTTCAGATAACGGGCAACTCTTTCTGCCCAAACACCCAGTGAATAAAAAATCACCGCCAGCGTAATCAGGGATGTAGACAGTATCAACATGATGGTCATGGGTAATATGATTTTTTATAAAATTAGCAAAAAATACCTGATCAACCTGCAAAAAAAAGAGGCCGTCTCAAATGGTTGAGATAGCCTCTTTTTATTATGATATCAATTTTTAATCTTATTGCAATAAGAGTTTGAAGTTTTGATCGTTTGCATATTTGGCAAATTCAAGATCGTTCTGTGCAATCGCTTTGTATGCAGGATCCTTCTTCATTGAGTTTATCAATGATTCATACATCTGGCTTGTTTTTGCAGTGCGGGCATAAATAATGGCTTTCAGGTATGCAATTCTGCCTGATTCAACAGGTGCAGCATTCAAAGTCTTCAACGCACCATTGTTGTCGCCATTAAGCAGTTGGGCAAGGGCGCGGTTAGCATAACTTGTAGATTCCTCGTTCAGGTATTTAACGGCTGTATCATAATCTCCCTGTTTAATTTTCAGGATACCCAGATTCTCTTTTACCTCTTTACCGGCACCTGAAGCAGCACCAAACAAGATTTCAGCCTTGGCTAAATCTTCATTTTTCAATGCCACACAACCTAAATTATTTTGGACCACGGGATTTTTAGGATCCAGTTGATCTGCTTGCTGATAGTTGGCTGCGGCAGATTTAAAATCGCCTTCATTCATCTGGACATACCCCAAGTTATTGAAACCTCTCCAGTCGTTGGAATAGATTTTTGTAAAACTGGCATAAATTGATTTTTGTTTGGAAACATCGTTGGTCAGTGTCGCGGCATAAAGTAATTCTGCCTGATTCAGTTTGGAAGGATCTGAATCTGCCAGTCTGGTTATCTCAGCGTCTGTTCTTCCAATCAGGCTAACATTGGCAGTGATTTTTGCACGACGCAATTGTGGTAAAATCTCATCAGCAACTTTTGTGAAAGCTGAGGATAGGTTTTTTATCTCGCGTTCGCGAACTTCGGGATCAGAATACATGGCCAATACACGAAGGATTAAATCTTTATCCTGAATAGTGGATTTCTCCATCAACGCTTTGAATCCTTCCCAGTCTTCGGGGGTGTTTTTAGAGACAATGTCAGTCCTTACCTTGCTTTTCTTCAAGGAATTATCTACAACATTGGAAGCAGAACCTTCACGCTTGCCTGCAAGTTTTGAATTTAGGTCCAGTGCACCATCCGGTGAAGAATAAGCTGAAACTTCTACCCCTTTAAGTTCTTTGCTCTCTGCATTGTATGCTTCAACAATGTATTTATTCAAATGTTCAATCTCTGCTTTTGTCAATTCTTTGGATCTTACCTCAGAACTGTTGATAAGATATACAAGATCAGCCATATATGAATCCGGTACTATCCGCTGGTATTTGTCGATCGCGGGATCATAAATACCTGTTGTGTTTACTTTTTTCTGTATCCCGATGATGGCTTGCGGACTATTGTCCACCAATGTTGAAGTGGCGATCACACCCTTTGCTACGGTCACTGTTCCAAAATCTAAAGATTTCGCACCCTGCGTGGCTTTGATTCTGAGTTCAAGATCGGAGCGCAGCATCTCTTTGCTGTAAGGAAGCATTCCTTTATAGCTGTTGCTTCCACCATCCTGATAAGGTATTACCTTGTTGTTTGCTTTTACTTTCTCTCCCTGTAAAACGTAAGGAGTCAAAGCTGTCTCACCGCTGGAATATTTCAATACCGGGGTAACAGTTACTGTTACTTTGGATGCAAAATATTTAGCCGGATACTTGCTTTGAATAGTAGCATCAACTTTACCGCCATGCGTCTCCAAAACCTCAGGAATTACAGAATAATTTACCAAACCGGCATTTTTCTGCATTTTTTTTAACGATGAACATCCGGCAATAACGAAAGCACTCATCACAAAAAGAGCGGGTGCGATCAAATTAATTTTCTTCATAAAAAGACCTTAAATAAATAATAGTTATAATTGATAATTCGCAATTTAAGTGCACAAAAGTACAAATTTTCATTTAAGATACATCGTTAATATATGTTTATTCTTAAAGTTCCGGAATCAAAATCTCCCTTCGAATGCCTCTCCAATCAATTGGCTGAGTGACCAGATTCCTTAGCATTTCGTAATGTTGTGCTGAAGCCACAAAATCTATTGCAGATGTGTCTACAATCAAAACGGGAAAGTCGTTTTGTTGGGTGAAAAAGGTAAAATATCCCTCCTTAATTTTTCTAAGATAATCAGCATCGATAGTCTGTTCATAATCTCTTCCTCTCTTGCGGATATTAACCAACAACTTTTCCTCGGGTAGGTGCAGGTATACAAAAAGATCCGGTTTGGGCAGCCGTTCATAGATAATATCAAAAAAATTACGGTAAAGATTGTATTCATCCTGCGCCAGCGTATTTTGAGCAAAGATGAGAGACTTCATAAAGTAGTAATCGGCTATGGTAACCTGATGAAACAAGTCTCTGTTAGTCAGCTCCTTCTTTAACTGCCCATATCTGTCTGCCAGAAATGAAAGTTCGAGTGCAAATGAATATTTTTCAGGATCCTTGTAGAATTTTGGCAGAAAAGGATTTTCAGCAAACTGTTCCAAAATAAGTTTTGCATCATATTCTTCACTCAGCTTTTTGGCAAAGGTTGTTTTTCCTGCGCCTATGTTGCCTTCAATAACCAGAAAATCAAGGTTCATCATACTACTCCAGGTTCCATGGATTTATCCCTAAATGTAAAAATAAAAATGCCCGTTACAGACGGGCATTTAAAAACGATGTAAGAATTTTTTATTCCTGGTTTGGTTTGCGCAGAGAATGGCTGTGAGATGGAGCTTTCCGCTCTTCTCCATGAAAAGGTTGTCTTTCACCACGCCCATGATCTCTGTCTCCCCGTCCCTGCTCACGTTCAACAAAACCTTCCGGCTTTGGCATCAGTGCTTTCATGGATAATTTCAGCTTCCCGGTACGTTGCTCAACTTCAAGTAATTTCACCTTTACAATGTCACCAACACTGAGAACATCTTCCGGTTTTTCAATCCTTTTCCAGTCGAACTCCGAAACGTGGAGCAACCCTTCTTTCCCGGGCATGATCTCAACAAAAGCACCGAACTGAACAATTGATTTCACCTTGCCTTCATATATCTCACCTGGTTCAGGCAGGGCAACGATGGCACGGATACGTGCAACTGCAGCATCGATAGATGATTTGTCAGGAGCACTGATTTCAACATAACCCATGTCATCGATCTCTTCGATGGCAATTGTTGCTTTCGTATCGGCCTGAATCTGTTGAATAATCTTTCCACCCGGTCCTATTACAGGTCCAATCATGTCTTTTGGAATGGTCATCTTTACGATCCGGGGTACATTTGGTTTGTAATCTTCGCGTGGAATGCTAATCACTTCCAAAACTTTTCCAAGAATGTGTTCGCGACCCTGTTTGGCTTGCTGCAATGCTTTGGAAAGCACTTCATACGACAAACCATCGACCTTGATATCCATTTGTGTTGCTGTGATTCCCTTCTCTGTTCCGGTAACTTTGAAGTCCATGTCACCCAGGTGATCTTCGTCTCCCAGAATATCAGAAAGAACAGCAAATTTATCCGATTTTTTGTCCGTGATCAAGCCCATGGCGATACCTGAAACAGGACGTTTCATGTTAATGCCGGCATCCAGCATGGCCATTGTACCTGCACATACAGTAGCCATGGATGAAGATCCGTTGGACTCAAGGATGTCAGATACGATACGGACAATGTAAGGAAATCCTTCGGGAATCATTCTTTTCAATGCACGATGGGCTAGGTTTCCGTGGCCAATTTCGCGACGCGAAAGACCTCTTGGTGTTTTGGACTCACCCGTGCTGAAAGGTGGAAAGTTATAATGCAGCAAAAAGCGTTCTTTGCCTTTGAAGGTAACATTGTCGATGATCTTCTCATCCATCTTGGTCCCCAGCGTGACGCTGCTGAGTGATTGTGTTTCTCCACGTGTAAATATTGAAGACCCATGTGATCCGGGAAGGTAATCAACCTCGCCCCATATAGCACGAATATCGGTTGTTGACCTTCCGTCCAAACGAATTCCTTCGTCCAGGATCATCCGGCGCATAGCCTCTTTCTCAACATCGTGATAATATTTTCCAATCAAAGTTTTGTTGACTTCACCAGCCTCTTTGCCTTGGCTGTAAGCAACAGTAAAATCTTCTTTCACCTGAGCGAAGGATGCGTAACGAAGGTGTTTGTCATTGATTAAAGAGCGGGCAACTTCATATACTTTATCATACGTAGCTTTCCAGATTGCATCACGAAGCGTTTCATCGTTTTCTTCGTGACAGTAGGAACGTTTTACAACACCTACTTCTGCTGCCAGTTCTTCTTGTATCTTGCAGTGAATCCTGATGTTGTCGTGGGCAATTTTAATGGCTTCGAGCATCTCCTCTTCGGAAACCTCATCCATCTCACCCTCCACCATCATGATATTATCATATGACGCACCTACCATGATGTCGATATCAGCCTTGGCCAATTGTTCAGCCGAAGGATTAAGCACAAATACCCCATCGATGCGGGCCACACGAACTTCAGAAATTGGACCATTGAATGGAACGTCTGATACAGCAATTGCTGCCGATGCTGCCAATCCAGCCAGAGAATCCGGCATTTCATTTTTGCCGGAAGAGATCAATGTGATCATCACAGCAGTTTCAGCATGATAATCATCAGGGAAAAGCGGACGCAAAGCGCGGTCTACCAAACGGGCAATCAAAATCTCGTCATCCGAAGGACGTGCTTCTCTTTTCATGAATCCACCTGGAAATCTGCCTACAGCAGAAAATTTCTCGCGGTAATCAACCGAAAGAGGCATAAAATCAACATTTGCAGCTGCTTCGTTAGCAGAAACAACAGTAGCAAGCAACATGGTATCACCCATTTTTACAACTACTGCACCGTCGGCCTGTTTGGCCAGTTTACCAGTTTCAATCTGGATTGTGCGACCATCGCCCAGATCAATCGTCTTGTTTATTACCTTATACATATATCGTTACCTATTAAATTGTTATTCAAAAAAATGGGAGGGAGGACAGAATTAAAAGATGCAAAAAAGGCAATCCGAAAATTGCCTTTAGAGGTTGTTCGCTTATTTACGAAGATTTAATTCTTTGATGATGGTACGATAACGCTCGATGTCTTTGCGTTTCAGATAATCGAGTAACGAACGTCTCTTACCTACCATTGAAATCAGGGCACGTTGGGTACTGAAATCTTTTTTGTTTGATTTCAGGTGCTCCGTCAAGTGGTTGATACGGTGTGAAAAAAGTGCAATCTGACCTTCTGAAGTACCAGTGTCAGTAGCACTTTTACCATACTTCTCGAAAAATGTCTTCTTAATCTCAGGATTTAAATACATAATAATTATTTTATCAATGATACAATGACCGCTCCGCAGGATTCGTATTCGATCGCAACAGTTCGGTATTAATTAGGGCACGAAATTAAGGAAATATCTTCAGATGTGCAAGTGGCTTTTAATCTTTTATTTGTGATGAAAAGTACTTCGAGTTGTGAGTACTTCAAGTACTTCGAGTTAGTGGTGCTTTAGCTTTGTACCAATAGAAGTAAAAAGAGCCAGCAATTCATTGGCTTCGCACATTAGTGGGGTAATTTTACCCATATCGGGATACTTTAAATCAACGATAACCTCCAACCAATACATTGTCTCATTAGTTTCACTCTCGCATATCTTGATTTTATTTAAAAAATCGGCCTTACTCCTCGCTCTGTTAGCTTCTCTATAGTTTGCCCCAATACTGGTTCCAGATTTTGTTATTTGGTTTTTTATAACATTATTCTCGTAAGAATATGTTAAAGAAGAAGATAGATCAATAATACTGATTGCAAATTTTCTTGTCCGTATTTCCATCATCTTACCAAATTCATGATTATTCATCTAGCCTTCAATTAAAATTAAGTATTAAAAAAATCTCTGATAAAACGCATGTGATACCGGAGTCCCCAACTTGAAGTACTTCATTCCATGTGCGTTATCAACTTCTGTCCTATCGTGCACTCCAGGCACCTGCGGGGCTCACAATATTCGTGATGCAGATGAATCAGAGCCTGGGATTCCAGCGCATTAAAAGCCTGGATTCCGGCAGCAGACCAGTGGCGGAGCAGCGTGTTATTCTCGGCAGGCAGCTCTTCCATGATTTTCAGTGCATGTTCTTTCAACTCCGGTTTGTTGTTGTGCTCTCCGTAAAGAAATAGAAATGGCACAAGCACATTGACAAGGATCAGTTGAAAAGAGTCCTCCCCCATCGCTTTCTTTTGGTGTCCGGACTCTTTAAGAAAGGTGTAATGATCATCCCAAAATGAGGATGTTTCAGCCCTGAAAAGCGATCGATAGTCAGCCATATGTTCCAGCTTTATGATGGTAGAGAAGAGTGTATTACACCTGTGCAAGACTCCGGCAAACTGTGCAAGCCTGATGGTAGGAAAATTTAGCGGATGCATCCGCATGAACTTCCATAGATGTCCGGCTATCGGTCGCAGACCGTATTTGACGGAGAGAAATTCATGCTCCTTTTTCAGCGCAAGGGGATATTCGTCCAGAAACAACGATTCATGGAACAAGCCGGCCTGACCGAATAATAGCGCTTCCAGCTGAAAAAGCCGGTCTTTGTGCTTTTGAAGTACTGAAAGGGGTAGTGATCTGGCCATCATCTCAAATGGATCACCGTTTTGACGGAAACCGTAACTTCTGGCTAAAAAGAGGTAAAATGTCTCACTCCAGTCTCCCTTTGAAACTTCCAGCAGCGCTTCCATGGAGCCAATTTTTTTCTGCAGGCGTTCGATCGCCAGCCCATTGAGAAAAAAGCGAATTCTGAAGGGATCAATCTTATTGAGTTGGGATGCACAATTGACCCAGTCGTGTTTCTGCATCAGCGCTTTATATTTGAATTCGATCCACAAGGGCCAACCGATCTCCAATGTTGGAATGGTGTAACCAGCACTGTTCCTAATCATCGCATCGTTATCCGCCACAACATGCAATATGGTATTGTTGTACAGCGGATCTGTCTGATGACCATGCCGGTTCCAGTCTGAAGCCCTTAGGTGAATCTCGACATTACCTGCCCAATAGGTTTTATCTATCCGGATACGGGCATCAAAAAAATCTGGTCCGGCATGGATGTTGTGCCGGCCAACGTGAATGATTTCAATGGTTTCCCCCTCAGAAGTAATTGGTTGCGATGGTTCGAACAATCTGGTTTTCCAAAGAAAATGAAGAAAATCTTCTTTCATATGCTATTCATTATCAGAATATATAAGTTACAGTATTCTGAAGAGAAAGAAGAGTAAACAGAGGGGAATTTATCAGACTTGACAGGTTTTGAAAACCTGACAGGTCTGATTAATTACTCCGATAGCTTACGGAGCAATGTCATGCCGTCGCGAATGGGAAGGATGGTGGCCTCCACCCTTGGGTCGTTCTTAACAAAGTCGTTGAAGGCTAAAATTGCATGGGTTTGCTCGTCGCTGCGAGAGATTTTACCAACAACTTTTCCACCCCATAGGGTGTTGTCTGCTATGATTAATCCTCTCAAGGTTATCTTTGGAAGAATCTGTTGATAATGTGTCAGATACTGACGTTTGTCGGCATCCAGAAAGGCCAGTTCAAATTTCTCGTCCAGATGCGGAAGGATATCTGTCGCATCACCAATATGCTGCACAATGCAATCACCTAATCCGGTTTCAGCAAAATATCCTGCAGCAAATTGTTCCAGTTCGTCATTGATTTCTATGGTGTGCAGAATCCCGCCAGCCGGCAGGCCTTTGGCCAGACAGATGGCAGAATAGCCGGTATAGGTTCCAATTTCAAGGATTCTCCGCGGAGAGATCATCCTGCTGAAGAAAGTAAGTATGCTGCCCTGCAGGTGACCAGAACACATCCGGCCATTCACCAGTTTCAGGTAAGTCTCCCGATACAATCTCTTCAGTACCGGATCCTCATCGATGGTGTTTGCAAGGATATAATTTTCGAGTTGCTGATCGATTTTCATCATTGGTAAATCAATCCGGACAATTTTTGTGGTTCCAGAATTCTGTTGGCAACATCCATCAGTTGAGTTGCAGATATTTCACTGATCTTTTTGTAAATATCTTCCAAACTCTCCACCTTATTGAAAACAAGCATGCTTTTACCGATCGCCAACATCAGATCTTCGTGATTTTCCTGCGACATGGCGAGCTGTCCAATCAGCTGTTTTCTTGCCTTACTCAACTGAAGATCACCAAGAGCTTTGTGCTGAAGCAGTTTGATCTCTCTGTCAATCAAAGTCAGTGCCCGTTCCAGATTTTCAGCATCCGTGCCGAAATAGATGGTAAGTGTGCCTGTATCAGAGTAGGCCGTGTAGGATGACTCCAAATTGTAGGCTATCCCGTTGCGCTCGCGTAAACTTAGATTCAATCTGGAATTACCGGATTGCCCGCCCATGATATTGTTTAAAAGCACCAAGGCAAGTCTGTCGGGGTGATATACGTCGAATGCCTCGCCTCCCAGGATGCAATGCGCCTGAAATGTTCCTTTCTCAACCTTTTTCTGCAGGGGATGATAAGTTGTAAACCGCTGACGCTTATTAGATCTTAAATTGGATTTGAACCGATCAAAATAACGCTGAGCCAGATGGAAGAATTTCTTTGCAGGAATATTGCCAACAGAGCAGATCACCATCTGATCGGTGTGGTAATTTTCAAGCATGAAGTGACGGATGTCGGATGACTGAAAGCTCCTGACAAGGTCAGGCGTACCCAGTATATTCCTTCCCATCGGATGTCCGTCATAAATCAACTCCTCAAATTCATCAAAAATAAGTTCGGAGGGTGTATCGTTGTATGAATTGATTTCATCAACAATAACTTCCTGCTCTTTTTTTAACTCCTTCTCAGGGAAAGTACTGTCGATAAGAATGTCACTGAATAATTCAATGGTACGCTGGTAATATTCACATAGGAAAGAGGCATGAATCGCTGTTTCCTCCTTGGATGTATAGGCATTCATCTCTCCACCTACATCCTCCAGCCTGCTGATGATATGATAAGCTTTCCTTTTAGCAGTTCCCTTGAAGATGGTATGCTCGATGAAGTGAGCAATACCTTGTTCAGCCGGATCTTCATCCCTCGAACCGGTATTGATAACCACACCGCAGTGTGCAACAGGCGAATCTACTGATGAATGAATCAGCCGGATCCCGTTCGATAATGTCATTGAAGTATATTCCATTCGCAGGTTTCAGGTCGGCAAAGATAGCTAAAATCGAGAAAGGGTAAAGATTGCTCTTTACCCTTTCGTGGTGCCACCAAGAATCGAACTAGGGACACACGGATTTTCAGTCCGTTGCTCTACCAACTGAGCTATGGCACCCTCTTTAAATGCGGTGCAAAGATAATCATTAATTCTTTCCGGCCAAAGTTTCTTCCCATTTTTTACCTTAACATTCCGCTACTTTTCCCAAAATTTCTTGTTTTCATGGATAAAGTCTTCTAATTTCCTTGGTTCAGATCCCGTCAGTTCTTTGAAAACTGATGATGTGTGTGCCATCTTTCCATTTCTTGCCGCACCATAAAGTAATGAAAGAGTTACAATGAAGGGATATCCTTTCTTTTCAAGTAACTTTTGGCGAATGAATTTAATGGTATTCGGATGAGAATATTTTATTTCCCGGCCCAATTCTTTAGAAAACATGCTGGCAATGCGGTAGAAATCCATCGGTTCCTGCCCTGTAATTTCATACTCTTTGGCTTCATGACCGGGTTTGGTCAATAATTCGGACACTACCCTTGCGACATCCCTTGCATCAATATAATTGACCATTCCGGAACCTGCAGGGATATATATATGGTCGCTATTCCTGATCTCGAGACCGTGCAGTGTGATGAGATTCTGCATGTAAAGGGATGGCCTGACAATCGTGGAGGGAATTTTCATCTTTTTCAGATGGGCCTCAATACGGTGGTTTGCAAACACCCTGTTACGTTCTGCACCCACAATGGAAACGAATACAATGTGTTTTACACCGGATTTCTCAACCTGATTTAGAAAAGGAAAAATATGCTTTGAAACATCAGAAACCTGATTCGGCCTGATTAACAACAGCCTATTGACACCTTTTAACGCCGGAGCATAGGTGGCTGGTTCATCAAATTCGAATTTCACCAGGCGTGCTTCAGCCATACCCTCCAAATTCTTTGCAGAATCAATATCCCGAACTGCAGCTACCACCTCATAATCCCGGTCTTTTTGGCTCATTAGAAAACGAACAGCAGATAGCCCGACATTCCCGGTAGCACCCGTTATTAAGATCTTATCCATAGAAGTATCAACTATTAAATTCAAAAAGTAAAATTCCAGAGTCTAACGGGGCAAAAATATACTAATTTGGAATCAATCCTCTCTGGAAGAGGCGAAAATCTCTTCTATCAGGTCACAGTATTTTTGTTCAATCACTTTTCTCTTTAATTTCAGAGTCTGGGAGAGTTCTCCGGTCTGCGCAGACCATGAATCAGAGACCAACCGGAAGCGTTTGATCTCTTCATGTAAACCAAGGGTTTTGTTGATCTCCTTAACTTCTGACTGGTACATTGCAATCACTTCAGGCTGCGTTATCAGATCGGCATTGTCCTTGAAAAGAATTTTGTTTTCGGGACAACATTCATGCAGATAGACGAAATTTGGCGAGATCAGCGCACTGGCAAATTTTTCGTGGTTGCCGATTACAATTGCCTGCTCAATCAGAACAGATTCTTTTAATTTATTCTCAATCATTTGAGGGGCAATGTATTTACCTCCAGACAACTTAAAGATCTCTTTTTTCCGGTCAGTGATTTTCAAGAATTTCCCTTCATCAAGAATTCCAACATCTCCGGTATGGAACCAACCGTCTACATCTATTACTTCTTTTGTAAGATCGGGCTCCTTGTAATATCCCAGCATTAAATTTGGTCCCCTGGCAAGGATCTCACCATCAACTGCAATCTTCACCTCAACTCCTTTGATTACCGGACCATTTGTGCCTATCTTCATCTCTCCCGTTACAGCATTGCTCACGGCAATAACCGGGGATGTTTCAGTCAACCCATATCCTTCAAGTACTGTTAATCCTGCTGCACTGAAGACCCTCGCGATACGGGACTGCAAAAGTGCTCCGCCCGATACAACCAACTGGACATTGCCACCCAGTCCTTCCCGCCATTTGGAGTAAATGAGTTTTTCGGCTACAGCCATTTTAAACTTCTTGAAGATGCTGGTCTTTTTGTTGAAATCAAAGTCCTTACCCAATTCTACGGCCCAGAAGAAGAGTTTCAATTTAATACCCGTCAGCAGTTTGCCTTTTGCCATGATTCCATCATATATGCTCTCCAAAAGGCGCGGAACGGCAGTAAAAATATGGGGCTTAACCTCCCTGATGGACTGAACGATCTGGGGTAGACTTTCAACATAATAAATTCCGATTCCACGGTACATGAAGACATAATTAACCGTACGCTCAAAAATATGGCACAGGGGTAGGAAGGATATGCTGCGATGGCCTAAACCGAGATCAAAATGGGTAGCACAGGCTTTAAAGTTCGAAACCAGGTTCCCGTGTGAAAGCATGACTCCTTTTGGAATACCTGTAGTACCGCTTGTATAGATCATTGTCACCATCTCTTCCTCCCGCATACTGTTTTTGATCTCAGTCAACTTTGGACGGAGAGTCTCCTCGTTTTTCTTTCCAAGTTCTATCAGTGCAGACAGATTATCAGCTCCCGGAACATCATTGAAAGTGAATATCTTCTCCATGCTGACTACTTCGACTACAACCGGAGCCAATTTGTTGTACAATTTCTCATCAGAAATAAATAAAAAACGAATTTCAGCATGGTTAAAAATGTAGCTGTACTCCTCCTGGCTGATCGTAGGGTAGACAGGAACATGAACCGCTCCTGTCATGGCAAGGGCAAAATCGACAAAAGACCATTCCGGACGGTTTCCGCTGACAGTTGAAACCCGGTCTCCTTTTTGAATCCCCAGTGACAGCAGACCATAAGCAAGCAATTCAGCATTCCTGATAAGCTGTTCAGTGCTATATTTGATCCACTGGTTACCCTGTTTTCCTGCTACAGCATCTTCACGGGAGAGATTATTGAGACAATGATCAAGAAGATCGAATGTACGCGTTACCTCCATATCCTATATTTTTAGTCTAAAAATAGATATTATTGATATTTGGAATCTTTGTTTGCAGCCATCCCAAAGTTCACTTAGGAGAAATTTGTCCGTTTGGCGACTATTTAGAATAAACCTTTCGAATGAAAAAGTGGATTTTTCAATAGTATACCAAAAACAGAATGATTGGGAAATAACCAGCAGTAAACAATATGAATCCTGTCTTCTCTACAATTTAATGATGATTTTGTTCCTCCAAAGATAATGAGCAACAAGATAGCAGAGTGTATAGATAACAATGAAACCTGAAAGGGCCTGCCAAAGAGGTGCTTTGGAAGGAAGAACAGCGCCATGCAGATCAATCAGAATATTCTGAATGATGTAAAGCAGGAGCGGATTTATTCCAAAAATTGTGAAATGCGGGAGCTCAATCTTGTACACATCGTTCAAGATGTAGAAAAACAGAAAGGTGACGAACCCCAGTCCTGAAGCAAATATCGGGTAGGCTATGCTCATGCTGCGCTGCGAAAACTGCCATGCCTCCTGGGGTTGCAGCAGGGAAAGCAAATAGCCCAACATCATCAGGGCAATTCCGTAGACCAGTGTTTTACGAATAAAATCACTGGAACTGCATTCATGAAGGAAGTCAAACAAAACAGTACCAAAAAGCAGGATGGATACCCAGCTTAGCGGACCCAGCGGACCACCGTCGATGCTGTTGGCCATGGTCCAGTCACCATATCCCGCAAAAACAAACAGCAATTGATAAAGAATCAGGTATGAAACAGCTGCAATGGTTCTGACAGTTTTGGAACGGAGGATAAACGGCAATGCAAGTATTCCCGAAAAGCCAATATCTACGAGCGCATCCCATATATCTACCTTAATATTAGGACCATAGAGTACCAGTCCTATAAAAATCAGGATCAGGTATCTTTTCAATGAATGAATGACAGATGTCCGATATCCAGCTCTGGCAACCATATTAACAAAAGAGATCCTGAATCCCATGCCCACAGCGATCAAAAAATAAGGAGCAATGGCGTTGGCAAATGTCATCCCAAAGTGAGGATGCTTAAATGTTTGAGGAATGACATCAAAATGACCCAGATAGTTCACCAGGATCATTCCGAATATGGCAAAGCCCCGAAACTGATCAATCGACAGTTTCCTTTTGTTCATATTATTTGTAGTAGTCATCTAATTAATTTAGCTCCAAGCTATTGGCTTTCAGCATTTAGCCCAGAAATCATTTAGCAGATCTTAATTTTTCCCCCTCAATCCAAAATCGAAAATCGAAAATTTTCTCTGTGTATCTAATTTCCCGCTACCAACTCTTTTGCCTTCATTAGCAGTTCCGGGATGCCTTTGGGGTTCTTTCCTCCGGCACTGGCATAAAATGGCTGTCCGCCGCCTCCTCCATCTACCAGTTTGGCCAGTTCGCGAATAATATTTCCGGCATGCAATCCCTTTTCTTTCACGAGATTATCTGCAATCATCACATGAACAGAAGCTTTTCCGTCAATTTCTGCGGCAAATACCAAAAAGAGATTTTCCACATCATCTTTCAGCTGAAAAGCAAGGTCCTTAATAATTCCTGCATCATCGACGGGTAGTTTGACCGCCAGGAAATTGGTTCCATGTACGGATGTGATCTGTTTTAACAGCTCTTTTTTCAATCCGGAAGCAGCCTCTTTTTTGAAAGCTTCCACCTGATTATTCAGGACTCCTACCTTTTGAATCAATTGTTCAACTGCTCCTTTTAAATCAGCCGGATTGTTCAAAAGTTGGGACAGTTCCCTGGCAGTCTTCCGTTTATTAAGCAGAAACTCCTCGGCCTTTTCTCCGGTTATCGCTTCAATCCTTCTCACTCCGGCCGAAATAGACCCCTCAGAAATGATCACAAACTGGCCAATTTCACCTGTCGCGTTTACATGGATACCACCGCAAAGTTCAATGGAGTCACCAAATTTGATCACCCGAACGCTGTTGCCATATTTCTCGCCAAAGAGTGCAATGGCACCAAGTTTCCCGGCTTCCGCCATGGGCACTTCGCGGCGTTCGTCTTTGGAATTATTCTGACGGATCAGTTCATTGACTCTTTTTTCAATTTTTTCTATCTCTGCTTCAGAGACTTTCTGAAAGTGAGAAAAGTCAAACCTTAATGCATCAGGGGTTACCAATGAACCCTTTTGTTCGATATGTGTTCCCAGGATCTCTCTCAATGCATGATCCAGAAGGTGGGTTGCTGTATGATTGCAGGCAGTAGAGCCGCGTTTTGTTGCATGAATCGTTCCGGTGAATATTGCAGAAGGATCAGCGGGAAGGGTTTTAGCAAGATGAACGGTTAAGCCATTTTCTTTGACAGTATCAAATATTTCCACTTTAGCCCCTTCCGACTCAATCCATCCGGTATCACCAATCTGCCCACCAGACTCTGCATAGAAAGGAGTTGTATCAAATACAAGCTGGAAATATTCACCCTTTTTATCTTTGACTTTCCGGTAACGGCAGATTCTTAATTCTGACCCGGTGTGATCATAACCAACATATTCACTCTCCAGGGATGGCCTGATCTCTGTCCAGTCGCCCGTTTCAAGCTGGGTGGCATTCCTCGAACGGTTCTTCTGCTCCTCCATGGCTTTTTCAAACTCTTCCTTGTTGACAGTAAATGACTCTTCCCGAAGGATCAGTTCTGTCAGATCGAGCGGAAATCCATACGTATCATACAATACAAATGCAATATTTCCGCTGATTTCACTGGTATTCTTCTTTCTGGCAGCATCCATGATATTTTCCAGCATCCTGATACCGGTTTCCAGCGTGCGCAGGAAAGAGTCCTCCTCTTCACGAATTACTTTGATTACCAGATCACTTTGTTTGTTAAGCTCGGGGAAGGCTGTACCCAGTTGATCAGCCAAAATATTGATCAACTGGTGCATAAAAGGCTTTCTGAAATCCAGGAATGTATAACCATAACGAACAGCTCTGCGTAAAATGCGGCGTATGACGTAACCTGCCTTATTATTTGATGGCAATTGTCCGTCTGTGATAGCAAAAGCAATGGCCCGTAAATGGTCGGCAATTACCCGCATGGCAATATCTGATTTCTCGTTCTCTCCGTATTTCTGTCCGGCCAGATATCCGATCTCTGTGATTATCGGCTGAAAAACATCGGTATCATAATTGGATTGCTTCTGCTGAAGCACCATGCAAAGTCGTTCGAAACCCATCCCGGTATCTACATGTTTGGCAGGAAGCTCTTCCAACTGCCCGTTGGCCTTCCGGTTAAACTGGATAAAGACCAGGTTCCATATTTCGATAACCTGCGGATGACTTTCATTTACCAGCTCCCTGCCACTTACTTTCAGACGCTCATCTTCATGGCGGATATCCACATGAATTTCCGAACATGGACCGCAAGGACCGCTGTCGCCCATCTCCCAGAAATTATCCTTTTTATTCCCGAAGAGGATTTGATTGTCAGGAAGATATTTCTTCCACAAGGCAAGGGCCTCAGAATCAATAGGAACACCGTCTTTTGCATCGCCTTCAAAAACTGTGGCATAGAGACGGTCAACAGGGATTTTGAAATGACCAACCAGAAGTTCCCAGGCCCAGTCGATGGCCTCAGTTTTGAAGTAATCTCCAAAAGACCAGTTTCCCAGCATTTCGAACATGGTATGATGATAGGTGTCATGACCAACCTCTTCAAGGTCGTTGTGCTTTCCGGACACACGCAAACATTTCTGGGTATCCGCAATCCGCGGACTTCTAACCGGGGCATTTCCAAGAAAGATATCTTTGAACTGATTCATCCCCGCATTGGTGAACATCAGGGTTGGATCATTCTTAACCACCATTGGGGCAGAAGGAACAATCTGGTGCGATTTGGAAGCAAAAAAGTCCAAAAAAGCTTCACGTATCTGTTTCGAATCCATAATTGAATAATGTTAAAAACATTTAAATGGCTCCGATCTATCGTTTAAAAATCTCCGGATGCCTTTAAATAAACTAATTTTACCCTCTTTAAGAGCTGTAGAACAGGTCAAAATCGTTGCAAAGTTAGATTATTTCATTAATTTTGGCCTACCTCTGTTCAAAATAAATCATTTGGAATGGGCAAAATCAATTATCGATTCAATCCTGACACATTAAGTTTTGATAAGATCGAACGAAATGTACGTTCACTTATCAAAAAGATTTTAGGCTATCTGTCTACCGGGATCGTTTCAGGAATTATCTTCTTTTTTATTTTCCTGCAATTTTTTGAAACTCCCGTCACCAAGCGATTGAAGAGAGAGAACGATCAACTGTTATCTCAGTTCAACCTGATGAGCAAAGACATAGAAAAGATTTCAAAGGCCTTGGAGGATATACAGATGCGCGACGACAATATTTATCGAGTGATCTTCGAAGCGAATCCGGTCCCTTCTTCAGTCAGAATGGCCGGTTTTGGTGGTGCAAACCGTTATAGCAAGCTGGAGAGCATGGACAACTCAGAATTGATTGTGTCGACAGCAAAAAAGCTGGATATCCTCTCCAAGCAAGTCTACGTTCAATCTAAATCATACGAGGAGGTAGTAAAAATGGCCCTGGGGAAAGAGAAAATGCTTGCCAGTATTCCTGCTATTATGCCCGTTTCCAACAGAGATCTGAAGCGTACTGCTTCGGGCTGGGGTATGCGCATGCATCCGATTTACCGTATTCCAAGATTTCATTATGGGATGGATTTTACAGCCCCTACCGGGACAGACGTCTTTGCAACCGGAAACGGAATTGTAAAGGAAGTAGACAGGAATGCAGGATATGGCAATATCATTGTGATCGACCACGGATATGGTTATGAAACACTTTACGGACATCTTTCCAAATTCAATGTCAAGGTCGGTCAAACCATTAACAGGGGTGATATTATTGGTTTTGTTGGAAGTTCAGGCGCCTCAACATCCCCGCACCTTCACTACGAAGTAATGAAAAACGGGCAGAAGGTTAATCCTCAGAACTATTACTTCCAGGATCTTAATCCGCTGGAATATGAGAAGATGATCTCCATTTCATCCAATACAGGTCAAAGTTTCGATTAATATAAAATTGAAAATTGTGGGATTCAAAGCACCAAAATCAGAAAAGCTCTATTTCTCGATCAGTGAAGTAGCAGAAAAATTTAACCTCGCACCTTCAGCCCTTCGATTTTGGGAAAAGGAGTTTGATACGATCAAGCCTTTTAAGAACAAAAAGGGTAATCGTTTTTACACCCAGGAAGATATTGACCATCTGGCTTTGATCAATCACCTGGTCAAAGAAAGAGGATTAACGCTGAAAGGGGCTAAAGCAAAGATTAAGGAGAACAAAGACGAGGTTGAGCACAATTACGAGATTGTTCAGAAACTTCAGGATATCAAGCAGTATCTGATGGAGATTAAAGAAATTTTATAAACCGGATACCCAGTCCGCAACCATTGAAAAAAAGCAACATGCTCCTTCAGGATATTGTAAGGCATTTAGAAACCATCGCACCACTTCCCTTTCAGGAATCTTATGACAATGCTGGATTAATTACAGGAGAAAGAACCGCTGAGATTTCATCTGCACTGATCACCCTTGATGTCACAGAAGAGGTTCTGGATGAAGCGATAATGGGAAAATACGGATTGATAATTAGTCATCATCCCCTTATCTTCAAAGGTATCAAGCGCATTACCGGTAGCAATGAAGTTGAAAGATGTCTGATAAAGGCTATCAAACATGATATTGCCATTTATGCATCGCACACCAATCTGGATAGTATTACTGGGGGAGTCAATTCCAAAATCTGTGAAAAAATCGGACTGGAAAATTGCAGAATTCTCTCGCCTGCAAGCAATCAGCTTCTCAAGCTAGTTACTTACGTTCCTGAAGGTCACCTGGAAAAAGTAAGAGAAGCACTCTATACTGCCGGTGCCGGGGTGATTGGAAATTACGACCAATGCAGCTTTAGCAGCAAAGGAACAGGGACATTCAGGGCCAATGAAGGGAGTAATCCTTTTGTCGGGACAAAAGGCAAGCTGCATACAGAACCGGAGTTCCGCCTGGAAACCATTGTTCCCAGACACCTGTCGGCAAAAGTTGTATCTGCTCTTGCCAATTCTCATCCATACGAGGAGGTTGCCTACGATCTGGTATCCCTGGAAAATGATTTTTCATCAGTTGGAACCGGCATGGTTGGGGAGTTGCATACTCCAGCTGAGGTGACCACCTTTCTAAATCTGGTTAAAACGCTTTTTGGCTGTCAGATGATCAAACATACTGCCTTGCCAGGAAGAAAATTCAAAAAAATTGCTGTATGCGGTGGCTCAGGTAGTTTTCTGATTTCCAAGGCAATCTCTGAAGGTGCCGACCTCTTTATCTCTGCTGATTTTAAGTACCACGACTATTTTGAGGCGGATAAAAGGATTGTTCTTGCTGATATTGGCCACTATGAAAGCGAACAATTTACGAAAGAGGTTTTAAAAGAGATAGTTTTAAAAAAATTCCCTACATTTGCACTCCATTTATCGGATGTAAAAACCAACCCGGTTTATTATCTTTAGAAGCTTAAGTATAATAAAAATATTCTGGATATGTCGTTAGAAATTAACAAAACAACCGAAGGCAAAGAGGTTTCAGTTCAGGAAAAATTGAAAATGCTCTATGAACTACAAACTGTTGTTTCAGAAATCGATAAAATCAACACGCTGCGCGGTGAATTACCTTTGGAGGTTCAGGACCTGGAAGATGAAATTGTCGGTTTAAAGACCAGACTTTCCAATCTTCAGGATGAGATTAAAAATCTCAACACGGCTGTTGCGAATAAAAAACTGGAAATCAAGGATTCCAAGAACAAGATCGACCGCTACAAAGAGCAGCAGGAGAATGTTCGCAACAACCGCGAATTTGATTCTATTTCAAAAGAGATGGAATTCCAGACCCTTGAAATTGAATTGGCTGAAAAAAGAATTAAAGAATTTTCCGTCGATGTAAAAAGCAAGAGTGAGTTACTGGATGCCTCAGATTTGTTGTTGAAAGAGCGCGAAGAGGATCTTATTCGCAAGAAAAAGGAGCTGGAGGAGATAACGGCAGAAACAGCCATGGAGGAAGATCTGCTGAAAGCTAAAACGGCCAAAATCGCAACGCTGATCGAAGAGCGATTGCTGACTGCTTTCAACAAGATCCGGAAAAATGCACGCAACGGATTGTCTGTTGTAACTGTTCAACGTGACGCTTGCGGTGGTTGTTTCAACAAGATTCCGCCACAACGCCAGCTGGATATTGCCTCACGCAAGAAGATCATCGTTTGTGAATATTGTGGGAGAATTCTTGTCGACAAAGATATTGCTACTCCCCAGGAAGAAGAAAACTAAATGGTAAATAATGGACATAAATAAAGCCGCAATTTGCGGCTTTATTTATGTCCATTATTTACCATTCGCCTCCGGCGCCGCCACCTCCGAAGCTGCCGCCGCCAAAACCGCCAAAGCCTCCGGAAGAGCCTCCTCCGCCTCCGGAAAAATCATTCCAGGAGCCTCCGCCACCTCTGCCACCTAGCATCGTGAGTAACCAGATAGAGCCTAGCAGACTTCCGCCACCGCCATCAGCACCAACTGTACGAGACCGGTTTCTGTTAAAAAGCATGAAAACAGCAAAGACCAGTAACAAAAGTGCAAAACCTGGAAAAACAGAAGGTTTGGCTGCCTTCTTATCATACTGATCAGCTGTAAACTCACCTGTCGTAAGCGACATCAGAACCGATGTTGCCCGATCAAGTCCGGTATAATAGTCATTTACCTTAAAACTCGGCATCATTTCTGCAGAAATAATGGTCTGCTGTGCGGTAATATCAGGGACTACTCCTTCCAGTCCATATCCGACTGCAATAAATACTTGCCCTTTCTCACCATTGCCTGATTTTGGTTTAACCATAATCAGAATCCCGTTATTTTTACCTTTTTGCCCGATGCCCCACTTCTCAGCCAGTTGAAAAGTATAGTCCCCTTTTTCGTATCCGAAAATATCTTTCACGATCACAATGGAAATCTGTGTTGAGGTGCGCTGGTTGAAAGCATCCAGTTTGTTTTCCAACGCAGCAACCTGAGAAGATGAAAGAATACCGGTAAAATCATTGACTAAACGGGGTGGCTCCGGACGAGCAGGAAACACATCCGCTGCATTCGCTCCGGCAAAAACCAGGAAAAGCGCAAAAAACAGAAAGTACCTTAGACGGTTAAACTTATATAGAATATTTCTCATCATTATTTTCCGTATGATATTTCGTCGGAAAGTTCATTTACATCATCCTTTTCGTAAGGAAAGAACTCTTTTAGCTTCTCGCCTACTTTCCCAATTCCCAAAACAAATCCCCCGACAAGGTCTCCCTTTGAAAAATGACTTATCATCAATTCCTTGGCATCATTCCAAAAACCAACCGGAACGACGGCATTTATTCCGGCATCACCGATAATCGCGAATTTTCTGTCATCCGTCGAGAGATAAATCAGCACCCCGTTTCGCAAGGCTGTTTTATGCATCTTAAGGGATTTAAATAGCCAGGCTGTCCTGTCTAACACATTACCCTTGCAGCTAGTTTCAATATGGATCCTAATCTCACCTCCAGTCTGATACTCAGCTGCCTGAATAGCCTGAACCACCAGAAGTTCCTCCTCTTTGGAGAGAAATATATTTTTACTCATCCGGCATCAGGGAATTTAAGAGAATTAAAATTCAACTTTCGGAGCTTTTTCAGACCCTTTTTCAGCCTCAAAATATGGCTTTTTCTCAAAATTTCGCATGGATGCAATCATACTCTGCGGAAACAAGCGGATATATGTATTAAAAGTCCGTGCAGTTTCATTGAATTTCTGACGTTCAACAGTAATTCTGTTTTCGGTGCCTTCGAGTTGTGTCTGAAGCGCGAGAAAATTCTCATTAGCTTTTAAATCAGGATATTTTTCGACAACAACCATCAACTTCGAGAGCGCAGAGGATAATCCACCCTGGGCTTGCTGAAATTGCTGGATTGATTCTGCATTTAATTTTGTCGGATCAACTGTTACGGAGGTGGCCTTGGCCCTGGCCTCAACCACTGCGATTAAAGTTTCACTTTCGTGTGCTGCATAACCTTTTACGGTGTTAACCAGATTTGGGATCAAATCGGCACGTCGCTGGTATACATTTTCTACCTGAGACCACGCTGAAGAGACTCCCTCTTCCATCGCAACCATATTATTTCCAGTTTTAATACCCCAATTAATTCCGAGAAAAAGAGCCAATAAAATGACTCCAATAACTATCCATGCTGTTTTGCTCATAACTACAATATTTTTAAAGAATTAGTCTAACAAACTGAGGTGAAATTACACAAGATATTCTGCATTCTTATAATATTTAGGATTTTTTGAGCTGTTTAACCTATTGTTAACAATTATTCTACCTTTTGGATAAGAACAATTGCCTGAACGGATATTCCCTCCTCCCTGCCTTCAAATCCCAGTTTTTCGGTAGTTGTGGCCTTAATATTGATGAACTTTTCACTGCTGTCCAGGATATCGGCAATCACATTTTCCATCGCCGGAATCCAGTCCTTCAGTTTTGGCCGTTGTGCTGAAATCGTTGCATCCAGATTGACAAGTATGAAACCTTTTTCACGTATCTTCTTATAAACGGAGGCGAGTATTTTCTTACTGTCCATATTTTTGAATGCCATCTCCGTATCCGGGAAATGGTACCCGATGTCCCTTAATCCTGCAGCGCCCAGCAAGGCGTCGCAAACAGCGTGAAGCAATACATCCCCGTCTGAATGCGCTATTGTACCCTTTTCGTGGGGAATAAGAATTCCTCCGAGCCAAAGCTCTTCTCCTTCAGCAAGTTGATGAACATCGTAGCCCAGACCTATTCGCAGGTTCATTTCTTTAAATTTTAAGAGTGACTAAAGTGAACTAAAGTGACTAAAGTTAGAAAAAACAATATTCGGGATCCAATAATTTTCCATTAAGATTCAATCATCAATGAGTAAATGCAAAATAAATGCACCTAAGTTACAAGTACTTTAGTTCACTTTAGTCACTTTTTCAGGATCATTCTACCTGAATAAAAAGTCCGGGTCCCATCATGGTCTGTTAGCGTAATCCGGTAAAGGTACACGCCATATGCAGGGACAGGATTCGATTGGGAAGGATCCCAGTACAAATCATTTATTTCGTAGCCCTGTGAAGGCAGATTTTCCTGTTTTTTGCATACTATCTTGCCTGTCAGATCCATGACTTCAAGATTCACTCCAAACATTTCATCGTAACGGTTTTGGGTAATAACAAACCTTGTTTGTCCGGAAAAAGGATTTGGGAAATTGTACGCTTGATGAATCTTCAAATCGTTGGTCACTTCAAAACGAACCGACAGGGATGAAGAGTTGTTGGCAGCGTCCCAAACTTTGAATGTCAGCGTGTGTACACCGGTCGCTAATGATGAAAGAGGATAAAATATGGCTCCTGATTTCCAGCCGGCAGCATCAGATTTGTAAAAATTATTGAGGATCACCTGCTGAGATTCTTCCCCATCCAGCACCAAGGTGATGTTATGTCCGATCCCGTAATCAGAAGTACTGATTCCGCTCACATCACTCAGGAAGACCATCAGCAAAGGATTCGGGGATACGCGGTCGCCCTCCCTGAAGGATTCGTTTTCTAGAAAAAGGCGTATTTCCGGTCCTTTATTGTCTGTTAAAAGTTGGGTTTCCGTGCCGTTAAAATGAACATTTGCAAATGATCCGTTCCCATCAGTGGTCGAATTACTGAAATAGTATCGAATCAATCCTGCTTCTTTGTTGAAGCTAACATCCTTAGGGACGACAAATGAATAGCTAAACGAACCGTTCCTGACGGGCACGTTTCCATTGAAAAGAACATTTTCCTGCACCTTATAGGCAAAAGGAGGTAATCCTCCGTTCCCCAGTGTCTTCCTGCCCGCAGGCTGATCATAAACCAGTGCTGAGAGAAGGCCATTGAAAGGCTCCATCTTGTTCCCCTTTTTATCCTGAATCTCCCCTGAAACGGTTACCTGACTGAATGGAGAAAGAACCCCGCTAAATTGCTCCAAAGACTGATGATTGATTTCCAGGGTCCTGCAATTGAATTCAGGATAATTAAGACGCAAAGCCGGATCACCCAACAGACAAAATTTGGAAGTATTGATGCTCATTCCATTTTCTGTTTTCACGATCCGGATCAAATCACCAAGCCGAAGTGGTGCTCCCTGGTCATCTTTGTCAAAAACATGATTGATGAAACTTTTGTTGATTTCGAAATTTGATGCAGAATATACAAGACGTGTCGCAGACAACAAGGCGATGGCTCCCCCTGCCGGGTGAAAATAGAGACGTTCACCTGCCGATCGCTTAACCGTCATATCCCAGCGACTGAATTCGCAGGTAGCTGTTACAAAGAGTGGTAGCCGATCCTTGTTGGTCAGGGCATCTATGTCTTTTAAGGTCAAAACCCTTTCGTGTGCCAATCCATCTTCACTGGCATGACCGATATAATTGACAATCAGATCACCCCCCTGAACAGAACGTCGTATTGCCTCATTAACCAATGGATAACGTTCCTCCGGAGTCAATACCTGCGGATAGGCATCGAAATAGATCTTTGGAGTTGAATATTCAGGATTTCTTTGGTTCAATATGGATGCAAGTCTTTCTGAATCATATACATGAATATTGTTATCTTCATCATCGCCAATGAAGGCAATGTTGTTACGCCAGTCTCCCAATGATTGAGCATCATGGTAATGGATTATTTTATCTACGGCAATCGTTGCTTCTGCAATGCTAGCAGCCGGAATCCGTCCGATACCGAGATCAACCAGACCGGCCTGGTCTCCCTCTCCGGGATCCAACAGCCCAAAAAAATCATCTGTTACGAATGAACCTACCGCACTGAGTGAATTATCCGATTGATAGGTTGGAATCCAGTTGGGATTATTTTCACCAGGATCATGAACCGGGTCGCAGGTTCCTTTCCCAAAAAGAAGCAGATATTTCAGAACTGATTGCCCGGACCCACCTTTTTTCTCATAGAGGTAGCATATATAATTCCGGAGCGACTGGATATCAGGATACCCCCCTGATAATTCGTTGAAAATTTCTTCGACCGATACGACAGCAACACTCATTTCATCAGCTATCCTGTGATTTTGAGCCAACCTTTCTGCCTGGTCCAAAAATGCTGCAGGGGCTATGATGAGAAATTTCGGCACATCCACCTGCATGATATCAGCATTTTTTACCTCCTCAATCCGGGTCAGTCCGGGATATTGATTTTGAGGATCAAAAAGCAAAAAGCTCCTCAGGCTGTCACTCCTGATGCCGAAAGTCAGCAGCCCGTTAATGACCTTATATTCGGTTTGAACGGGTAAAAGCGGATTGGTTACCTCCCACAATTGCAAACCAGGAGTCCCTCCAACCACCTGATATTCTATTATCTTTCCACTTTTAACACTTTTGCTGTCACTGATGAACAATGGGGTTCCTCTATATTGCAGCTTCCTTCGCAATTGAACTGTGACAAAATCAAGCCAACACTGATCTGAAGTTTTTCCGTTGTATTTGAGTGATAGGGTGATTGTTGATCCTGATGAGATACGGGATGCTTGCAGGGAGCCGGATGAAGCAAAATCAGTTACGCTATTAGTCTGGACAGGATCAAATTTAACTATTCCGATCTCACTCCCACCGGCAACTATTTCCAACCCTGTAGAAGCTGAACTTCGACCCGCTGCATACACTCTGGTAATCACAGGTTCCATTTCCAGACGATCCTGAAATTGGAAATTCCTGTTCAGCACATTTCCTCCCGTCATCATGGCAGTGAACCATCTGTTACCGGATTCCAGCAAATTGATATTTTCCTCTTCCCATACCGCAAAATCATCGGTTTCGGAAATTTTTGACGAAGGGGTTTCTGTTGGCTGTCCGGCAACGGGGAAAAGCAGATCCGTTCCGGCATCTTCTGTTAGTAAAACCCAGGATTTGCCCCTCGCAGACTGATTCAGGAAATGATGATATTCGCCTGAAACAGGGTCATATTTCCAGCTAACGGGACCCTGAACAAAGAAAAGCAGTGATTCATTCCCTCCTGCATCTTTGAATTTCATTGCCGGAAGTTGAATGGGGCAATTGTCTGAAGAGTTAGCATGTAAACGTGACATGACTTCGTTTCTGCTTCCATAAATTTTTACCTTCTCAGGATGCAAAAAACCAATACTTTTTAACCACGAAAAATGCATTTTATGGATACCTGTGGCAGAAGTTTCAATTTTAACCCATCTTCCATTGGCTAAAAGTGAATTCTTATTGGCCTGCTGCGTCCTTCCTGCAGCTGCCATCAGCAATGTAAGAAACAGAATTAATATCTTTTTATGGAGCTGAATGAACAATTTTGCCATTGAATTTTATACTGATGATCAAATTCTGTTTGATGGATCCGGAAATTTTACAAAAGAAAAAAAGAGACACAATTTCACTGCTACAGTAAAATCATTAGAAATCAATAGATTAATAAATTTAAATTCGAATAAGTCACTGAAATAATCCAAAAAATGACTTTCTCAACCATGAAGGGTGAACAAATTTAAAAAAATCAGTGTTTATAGTGAAGATCCTTGATGAAAAATGAGTATAATTTTCATTATTTTGCAATATATTTGTAGCAAACGCTATTTATTTGTCAACGTTTTTAAAGTTTCTGAAAACTTGAACCTATTAGATATCTGAATTAGATTTTTTTAAGAATTTAACTTTTAAAAAAATATGAAATTACATTCGGTTATATTACTTTCTGTCAGTCTTCTGTCTGTTTCATGTAGTATTTTACCCACAAAGAAACCCACTTCCTCTACGACGGGTTGGGATTACAACAATCCCAAAAATGGTGGGTTTGAATACAAAGCCGACTATTCTCAGGAAACAGGTCCCGGGCTGGTTTTTATTGAGGGTGGCACTTTCCCTATGGGCAGAGTTGAGCAGGATGTCATTTATGAGAGCAACAATATGATTCGCCGTGTAACTGTTCCATCCTTTTTTATGGATGAAACAGAAGTTCGCAACATTGACTGGAGAGAATACCTTTACTGGTTGCGAAGAGTTTATCCCAACAATCCTGAAGTATATGAGGCCGCCCTGCCTGATACGCTGGTCTGGAGAAGTGAATTGGCCTATAATGAACCTATTCTTGAAAATTATTTGCGCCACGCTGCGTATTCAGAGTACCCGGTTGTCGGAGTTAGCTGGATTCAGGCCAATAATTTTTGTAATTGGAGAACGGACAGGGTGAATGAAAGAATATTAATCGGTGAGAGGATTCTCGCAGAAGACACCAAACAGAGTGGACAGAATACATTCTCATCTGACAGTTACCTCAATGGCCTTTACAATGGAGCTGATGGTAAAAAACCCCTGACGAATCTTGGAAAAAATGGTACTACCAGACGAACAAGTATGTCGGATGGAATCGTTCTTCCCCGTTACCGTCTTCCCACTGAAGCAGAATGGGAATTTGCAGCTGTTGCGCTGATTGGCAATACAGATGAAGAGGTTGTTTCCGACCGTCGGATTTATCCGTGGAATGGAAGTCATATCCGGTCGACCGACAAGAAGTTCCGGGGCGAGTTCATGGCCAACAGTGTTAGGGGACGGGGTGACTACATGGGGGTTGCAGGAGCTCTGAATGATGGTTTTGAGATCACGGCTCCTGTGAAGTCTTTTGAACCCAATGATCATGGTCTTTATTGTATGGCAGGAAATGTAAACGAATGGGTACAGGATGTCTACAGGCCAACCTCATTTCAGGAGTTCAATGAATTTCAGCCACTTCGTGGAAGCGTGTATACAAATTTTCATAAGGATTCTACTGGTAATTTCTCCCGCAACGACTTTGGCATAATGGTAAAAGATACCGTAGCTAATTTCACCAACTTCAAGGATGGAGATTACCAGTCCAACCTCGATGAAAGTGTGTGGAAAAACAAAGACGATTCTATTGCAAGCAGTATAAGTTCCAACACCATGTATCCAGGTCAGAAAGATAATTATTTACCTCGCATTTCTGATAGAACCAGGGTTTACAAGGGAGGAAGCTGGAAAGACAGGCCATACTGGCTTGGTCCGGGTACGAGAAGATACCTGGACGAGAGAAAGGCGACAAATGATATTGGGTTCCGCTGTGCAATGACCAAACTGGGTGACACCGAACCAAAATAAGCTTAAAACCTCATCTCCGGATGAGGTTTTTTTTAAACCTTTTCATGAAATACCCAAGAGCGGATTTTCGCACCAACCGAAAGTGAATATGTGGGTATTCTATCATGCAATTAAAAATCAAATTATATTCTGATGAATTTAGAAGCGATTTATCAAATTTTCCAAAACCATCCTCTGGTTACAACCGATAGCCGGAAGATTGAGGAAGGTTCGCTGTTTTTTGCGCTCAAGGGAGATCGTTTTAATGGGAATGCCTATGCCTTGGATGCACTCGGGAAAGGAGCCTCGTATGCGGTTGTTGATGAGGCAGAATATGCAGTTAACGATAAAATCGTGTTGGTGGAGAATGCACTTCGTGCCTTGCAGGATTTGGCCCGTTTACACCGCCAAAAAATTAATGTCCCGATCCTTGCCATCACCGGAACCAACGGAAAGACAACAACAAAGGAGCTGGTGGCCTCGGTGCTCTCCAAAAAATACAATCTCGTTTATACAGAAGGAAATCTGAATAATCATATTGGTGTGCCGTTAACTTTGCTTAGACTTAGGCCTGAAACAGAGATCGGTATCTTAGAGATGGGGGCCAATCACCCCGGTGAAATTGATGAATTATGCAGGATCGCTCTTCCGGACTACGGCCTGATAACCAATGTAGGCAGAGCACATCTCGAAGGTTTTGGTTCGTTTGAAGGTGTCGTTCAAACAAAAACTGAGCTATACCGCTTTCTGGAAAAAACCAACGGGACTATTTTCATCAACAATGCAAATCCTTTCCTTACCGGGAATACCGGGAATGTAAAGAAAGTAAGTTATACAACTGCCAAAGAACTGGAGGGTCTGGAGGGGGAGATCGTAAGTGCTGATCCGTACCTCTTTTTCAAGACCCTTTTCCCGAAAGGCTGGCTATATATTAAAACCCGGTTGGTCGGAAGCTATAACCTCGAAAATGCACTTGCCGCAGCAGCAATAGGCCAATATTTCGGAATTGATCCGACAGAGATATCCAATGCCATTGAAGCGTATCAACCCGACAACAACCGATCACAATTGGTGGTATCCGATCGGAACCGGTTATTGTTGGATGCATATAATGCCAATCCTTCCAGCACCAGGGCCGCCCTTGAAAATTTCGCCGGACTCATTGCGCCAAAAAAAGGGGTGATTCTGGGTGATATGCTTGAGCTGGGATCTGTCTCGCAGGAGGAACATCAGAAAATAGTTGATTATCTTTCTACGATGAAACTTGATCAAGTATTTTTAATAGGTCCAAACTATTCGGAATGTAAGCTTCCGGAATATTTTCACTGCTTCAGACAGGCCGGTGATCTGATGAACTATATTGCGCAGGAACAGCCATCAGGATACCTGATATTGGTTAAGGGATCCAGAGGAATGAAGCTCGAAATCATTCGCCCCGTTTTGTAAACCGTAAATATTTCGCTTCCCCCGCCCTGCCAGAATTCCAAATATACGAAGAGGCTTCCTTTTCCCGTTAAATGATTAATTTTGCAGGCAATATTGAACCAAAAGTTTGTCAATGTCAGCACCTCTCAATTTAAAAGACCATCTTCATCATCCCACGTTCGCACTTATCGGCTCAATATCGGATACAGAGGGACTGGAAACCTATGTGATAGGTGGTTTTGTCAGAGATCTCCTGATGTATCGAAAAAAAGAACATTACGACATTGACATAGTCACTGTAGGCAGCGGTATTGCTCTTGCGAAGAAAGTTGCAGGTGCTATTAACCCAAAATTAAAGGTCACAGTCTACAAGAATTTCGGGACTGCCATGTTCCGTAACATGGATGTTGATTTTGAATTCGTAGGCACCCGGAAAGAATCATACCGATTGGATAGCCACAAACCTATCGTAGAAGGCGGTACATTGGAGGATGATCAGAACCGGAGAGATTTTACGATGAACACCCTGGCCATCTGCCTGAATAAAGGACGCTTCGGTGATGTCATCGATCCATTCGACGGGCTGGGGGATTTGGAGGGCAAACTGATCAGAACGCCTCTTAATCCGGATATTACTTTTTCAGACGATCCGTTACGCATGATGCGAGCCATTCGCTTCGCATCTCAGCTCAACTTTAGAATTGAAAATGATACTTTTGCAGCCATAACCAAACAGGCTGACAGGATAAATATTCTTTCCAAAGAGCGGGTTACAGAAGAACTAAACAAAATTATCCTCTCCGACAAACCGTCCATAGGTTTTAAGTTGCTCGAGACATGTGGCCTGTTGAAAATCATCCTCCCGGAGATTCAAAACTTGAAAGGCAGAGAGAGTGTCAATGGCATTTACCACAAGGATAATTTCTACCACACGCTCGAGGTCCTGGACCGTATCAGCCAAAATACAGACAATCTCTGGTTACGCTGGTCGGCACTCTTGCATGATGTTGCCAAGCCGGTTACCAAAAGATTTTCTCCTGCACTGGGGTGGACTTTTCACGCCCACAATTTTGTTGGAGAGAAGATGGTACCTAAACTGTTCAACCGGCTAAAACTGCCGCTTAACGAAAAGATGAAGTTTGTTCAGAAGTTGGTTCTGCTTCACATGCGCCCCATAGTCCTGTCTGAAGAGGAAGTCACAGACTCTGCCGTCAGGCGTTTACTATTTGATGCCGGAGATGATATTGAGGATCTGATGACCCTTTGCGAAGCTGACATTACCTCTAAAAACGAGGAGAAAGTGACACGTTTTTTAGCAAATTTTCAGTTGGTCCGTGAAAAACTGAAGGAAATAGAGGAGAAAGATGCCGTTCGTAATTTTCAACCTCCAGTTACAGGTGAACTGATCATGGAGATTTTTGGCCTTCAACCGTGCAAAGAGATTGGATTAATTAAGTCGGCAATTAAAGAGGCTATTCTGGATGGAGAAATCCATAATAACTACGAAGACGCATACCATTACATGATGGGAAAGGGAAAAGAGCTGGGACTTACTCCAGTAAAGAAGGATAATGGGTAAAGGATAAAGGGTAAAGGGTAAAGGAAAATGTTCTTCATCTTATGAGCACAATGGCCAAGGTCTGCGATGCTTCGTTGCCGGATGTATCCAGGCAAGTGATTGTCAGATCATAATTTCCTGTGGTTGTTTGGTTTCCGGTAACGGTTAAGGGAACTGTGATTTCGTTGTGACTGACATTAAGAGATTTTTTACCGGCAGCGATAGTCCATGTATTTGAAAAAGCCCAGTCTGAAGTCACTATACCTTTCAGACTCTTCGCGATAACAACCTTGTAGGATTTCAATTCAATATTATCACTTAGATCCATTTGAAGATGCAGGGAGGTTCCCAATCCAAAAATTTTGCCGGCGACAGGATCAACCAAACTGATGGTTGGGACTGTTTTATCGGCTGCAGGTGCTGGGGGTTCAGATGAACTGTTCTTCTTGCATGATACGCCGATAATTAGAAGGATTATTGGGAAAAACAATTTGATGAAATTCTTCATTTGTTCAGATTTATTATATTGACTCTGCAAAAAGGTCATCTTCAATGGTGGGAAGCATTTACATAAACATTATAAATTTGCTTCCCTTTTGGATTGATTTAGAAATATTTTGCTCCTTTTTTTTCCATATAAAAAGTAGATCATCATGCCGATTGCCATCCAGATTATCAGACGCATCCAGGTATCCAGCGGCAATGATGCCATTTGGGCCAGACAAATGAGCATTCCCAATATTGGAAAAAGCGGAACAAATGGAGTACGAAATGGTCGGATAGCATCGGGATCTGTTTTGCGCAGAATAATTATTCCGGCACACACGATAACGAAGGCAAGCAGCGTTCCAATCGACACCAGCTCTCCGAGAACTGCAATCGGAAATAATCCGGCGATCAAGGCTGCAACGGCCCCTGTTATAATCGTTGTGATGTAAGGCGTTTTGTATTTTTTATGTACTACCGTGAAAGCTTGAGGCAAAAGTCCGTCTTTGGCCATGGTGTAGAAAATGCGCGGTTGAGCCATTAACATCACTAATACAACAGAACTAAGTCCAGCCAGAGCTCCAATTTTGATAAAGGGACGTAACCATACCAAAGAATCCCCGGCACGATCTATAGCCAAAGCAATGGGAGCAGACACATTCAGCTCCTTGTAATTCACAATTCCGGTCAGAACAGCAGCTACAGCAACATATAAGACGGTACAAATCACGAGCGACCATAGAATTCCTATGGGCATATCGCGGGCAGGATTTTTGGTTTCCTGGGCGGCAGTGGAAAGTGCATCAAAACCAATATAGGCAAAGAAGATAACTCCGGCGCCAGTGAATATACCAGATATACCGAAAGCGCCAAATTTCCCTGTATTTTCAGGGATAAAAGGAGTCCAGTTATCTACATTAATATACGACAAACCAAAGCCGATAAAAAGTAGGATAACAACCAGCTTAATAATCACGATCACATTATTAAATCTGCTGGATTCACGGATACCGACCACCAGAAGGACTGTAATAAGAATCACAAGTGCCACTGCAGGAAAATTGAGAATGCTTCCTGTACTTTCCCATCCTACACCGGGGATGTGGTTGAAAGGTGCAGAACATAGCGCCTGGGGAATGATTATATTGAAATCTTTCAGGAAACTAACAAAATATCCAGACCATCCAACTGCCACCGTAGAGGAGGCAAACAGGTATTCAAGAATCAAATCCCAGCCAATGATCCAGGCTAAAAATTCACCCAAGGTAGCATATGCATAAGTGTAAGCACTGCCGGCAATGGGTATCATCGACGCAAATTCAGCATAACACAACCCTGCAAAAACACATCCAAGGGCGGAAAATATAAAGGAAAGCATGATTGAAGGACCTGCATAATTAGCTGCTGCTGTGCCGGTTAAAACAAATATTCCTGTTCCGATTATTGCTCCGATACCCAGTGTGATCAGATTCTTTGCAGTAAGGGCACGATTAAACTTGTGCTCATCTGTCCTTGCCTCTGCCAACAGAATGGTGACCGATTTTCTTCTAAATAATTGATTCATTAGCTAATAAGAAGTTTATTAATCCTGCGTATGCCGGATGCTCATTAAATATATTTTTAAATCGAAGGCCTTGAATATTTATATTTTATCGTCTTTAGATGTAAATAAAAATAACCTACTACCCACAAAGATAAAAAAATATGGGTTGGTGGTGAGTTGACTAATCCATTTTCAAAATATTATTGACTTTAAAAAAAATCCCGGAGATTGCAGTTGTTCCCGGGTAAATTCGACTGTGGTTGTCTTGTAGTTTTCTTTTTTTCCGATCATTTGATATGATTTTATCCACCACCTGGCGGATGGAACAGCCTGGATTAGTTCTCAATGAATACTATAATCGACTACAAAAATAAATACGTGCAACATAATATTTGCGCAAGTTAACAACCAGACTCTTCAGAATTCAAATTAATTGCTACTTTTTATCTCCTGCATTTTGGTAGATTACATACGAATAAACTACCGGAACCACTACCAGAATAACAAGAAGAGGCAAAAATATCCATTCCGGTTTGTCTACTACAAAATAGAGGGCTATCCCTCCCAGACTGCTCCAAAACCAAAGTTTGCCAGCCATCTTGTGGGTTCGGATCCATACTTCATCACTGTTAAGTGTCCAGGGCACTTTGATTCCGACAAAATAGTTGGGTCTGAAATTTCCCATGTAATTGCCTATCAGCATCAAGAGTAAAAAGATAGTCAATGGAATAACCTTGTGAATGGAATTTGAATTATTGACAACTCCCCAGATAACAACTGAATTAATCAGTCCGATGAAAATGGCCATGATAAGCCGAAGCTTGAAATAACTCCCTTCGAAAATTGCATAATTGGCTTTGCGGGGATCAATTTTGGGTAGTACCAGCATTAAGAAATAGAGTCCGACCGGCATCCAAACATAGACATATCTAGATCCATATCCGTTGGGCTGACCCTGTGCATCAAAATGTATGGGCATAGACTCAGGAAGTACATTCCAGTTGACAAAAAGGTAGAGGACCGGCAACAGGGTACATAAAATCAGTACCAGTTCCTGAAATAGTTTTTCGCGTTTCATCTGTTAATAATTTGTTTTTTAATGGTCAGATGGAATTCTCCAACTGGCGGATCATATCGGTTGGTCCCGACATGTCGGGAGCGCAATTTCCTTGTAAGATTAGATTTTTGATATAAAAACTGTAATGATTTTTACAAATCCGTCCGCAAGTGGCAAGGCAGGGTTGCTGTAGGTTGCAATATTGGCCAGTTTGTCTCCTTCAACAGTTCTGAATATATGATTCATTTTATCGATCAGACTCATTTGAGATTTAGGGTTTGCTTTTAATAATCTGGATGCATCTTCTGTAGTAACCTGAATATCATTGGTTCCTTGTATCAATAAAACCGGAATGGTAAGTTTGGCAAGTTCTAATTGGGGATCGTACCTAAACCAGGAGATCATGTATGATTGCACACTCGGTCTGAAAAGCGCAAGCAGCATGGGATT
This sequence comes from Bacteroidia bacterium, assembly GCA_025358025.1. Lineage (GTDB taxonomy): Bacteria > Bacteroidota > Bacteroidia > Bacteroidales > Prolixibacteraceae > CAINVV01. The sequence goes on from JANYKW010000022.1 coordinate 43,400, forward strand.
CACACTTTCCACTTTTTTCCCTTTGCTTAAACTGTCCAGAATGGAATAGGATATATCCTGCATCTCTTTGGGGAGATTTCCAAGTTGCTTTTTGATGATTTTATCAGCCGACTGACCAGCTCCGGCAATGGAAATAAATTGATCGGCCAAAGATGCAGCCATCATGCCAATCAATGAACCCTCACTGTGGCCTATTACAATAACTTTCGAGAATCGTTTGTCCTGCTTCAATAATTGGACCCACTCCTTTGCATCATTCACGTAGTCATCAAACCTAAGTTCAGCCTCACTTTTCATTGCTGCCCGACTTTCTCCAATTCCTCTTTTGTCATAGCGCACAGAGGCAATTCCATTTTCAGCAAGTTCAAAGGCCAGCTTTTTATAGGCATCACATTTCATCATGGAACTATTGCAATCCCGGTCGGTGGGACCGGAACCGGCAATAATTAACGTTACCGGAATTTTAGAAAATGTTTTCGGCGTGGTCAACGTACCAAAAATCTGACCACTGCCGGTATGTAAAACTATTGGAGTTTCCTTAAAAACAGCATTCACGGTATCCTCGCGTTTCAACGGCTCCAACTTTTCATTTCCTGCCTGCGATAAATTCATAGGAAATTCCATCCCATTTTGTTTCATGAAACCTTCGATTATTTTCCCTTTCAACTCGCCTGTGTATTCGAACTTCAGGTTGGTGATCTCAAGTTTCAGTTTCGACTTCCCGAAGATGGTTGAGGTTACCGGAATGCCTTTAGCTCCCTGATCCGGACTGTCCATGGTTGAACTGTAGCCATTTCCCGTTTTTGTGATGTTAAAGACAATCCTTAACTGCATACCCTGCACCTTTAATACTCCATTCCACTGTCCTGAAATATCCTGCCCATATGTACCGATCACCGTCACCAGGATTACAAAAATTGCTGCAATTCTTTTCATTGTTTGATAAATTTATTTTTAAATATTTTCTTACACTCCCTTAACTTATACCTTTATAATCAATAACTTAAAAATACTTACTGTACATTAGTTCACTTTAGTCACTTTGGATCACTTCTTAAACTGCATCAGCCACATCACCACCCCATCAAATACAGTTGTATTGATAGCGTATTTGATGTATTGACCTTTCCGGATACTAACCACCAGACCAGCTTGCTTCAGCAAGTCGAGATGGTGGGAAATGCTTGGTTTGGTCATGCTGAACCTGTCGGCAATCTCTCCGGCTGTCATATCTCCCTTGTTGAGCAATTCCAGTATCTCACGACGTGTGGAATCATTCAATGCTTTGAAGAAAATGTTCATGATCAATAGATATTTAGACAAATATCTAAATATTATTTCAGATATGCAAATATTTTGTTAAAAGAGATTGAAGGTTTTAACCGTTTTAAAAGTCTGAAGGGTTCTCCACATTCAACTAAATAAACATTTAAAACAATATCTGCATTAGTTTATCATGCGGCACCCCATGTATGGCACGAGCACATCCGGCACGCGTATTCCCTCCGGAGTCTGGTAGTTTTCCAGGATAGAGGCAACGATACGTGGTAATGCCAATGCACTGCCATTCAGGGTATGGGCCAGCTGCGGTTTCTTGTTACCCTCTTCGCGGTAGCGCAGTTTCAAACGATTGGCCTGAAAAGACTCAAAATTGGAGACAGATGATACCTCAAGCCAGCGCTCCTGTCCTGCCGACCAAACCTCAAAGTCGTAAGTAAGGGCTGAGGTAAAGCCCATATCCCCACCACAAAGCCGTAGAATACGGTAGGGCAAACCCAATTTCTCTACCAGCGACTGTACATAGCCGACCATCTGATCCAATGATTCGTATGACTTATCAGGATGTGCAATCTGGACAATCTCAACTTTATCGAACTGGTGCAGGCGGTTTAATCCGCGCACATCCTTCCCGTAAGATCCAGCCTCCCGGCGGAAACAGGCGGAGTAGGCAGTGGTCTTGATCGGCAGATCTTTTGCTTCGACGATGACATCCCTGAAAATATTGGTTACCGGAACTTCTGCTGTAGGAATCAGGTAAAGACCATCTACCGGACAGTGGTACATTTGACCCTCTTTGTCGGGCAGCTGACCGGTACCGAAACCGGATGCCTCATTCACTACATATGGGGGCTGAACCTCGAGATAACCTGCTTCCCTGCCCTGGTCGAGGAAGAAATTGATCAGGGCTCGCTGAATCCGGGCACCAAATCCCTTGTATACAGGGAATCCTGCTCCGGTAATCTTCACTCCCAGTTCAAAATCTATCAGGTTGTACTGCGCTGCCAGCTCCCAGTGGGGTTTGAATCCTTCAGGCAATTGCGGTATTGTTCCGCCTGTTGCAACCACAACGTTATCCTCAGGAGTTCTTCCAACAGGTACAAGGGGTGATGGAAGGTTGGGCATCAATACCTGCAAGTCCGCTATCTGGGCATCAATCGTTTCAAAATCTTCATCGTGCTGACGAATTAAATCTTTCAGGACGACCGTTCTCTCTTTGGCTTTATTGGCTTCGTCCATTTTTCCCTCTTTGAAAAGAAGGCCAATCTCCTTCGACAACTGGTTCATTTCTGCTTTGCAGCCATCGCTTTCGATTTGGTATTCATTGCGCTTCTGATAGAGTGCCAATACTTGCTGAACAATCTTACGGGCATCAAAATGTTTGACTGCCAACCTCCCGATCACCAACTCTGGATTCTCCTGAATAAATTTTAAGCTTAACATGATTTTCAATTTAATAACCCAAAGGTACAACAAAAAAAACTCCTGATTTATTGCAAATGCAATAAATCAGGAGTAAATTTCTTTGAGTTATGAGGAGTTACTCTACTACCTTCAATGGCTCAACACTGACAAATGATTTGGCGTTGGTCTTCTTTTTGAAAGCTACGGTTCCATCGATCAATGCAAAAAGTGTATGATCTTTGCCAATCCCTACATTTGCTCCTGGATTATGAACAGTTCCACGCTGGCGAACCAGGATGTTTCCGGCTTTGGCAGCTTGTCCGCCAAAAATTTTCACGCCAAGACGTTTGCTTTCTGATTCGCGGCCGTTCTTCGAACTACCCGCCCCTTTTTTATGTGCCATGGTAAATTGTTTTTAGAGGGTTACGCTACTATTTCGGAAATTTGAATCTGAGTAAAGAATTGACGGTGACCGTTTTTCTTTCTGTAGCCTTTGCGGCGATTCTTTTTGAATACAATAACTTTCTCACCTTTCAGGTGCGAAAGAACTGTTGCATTTACTTTTGCACCTTCAACTATGGGTGTTCCGACGGTAATTACCCCTTCATTGTCGATCAATAATACTTTGTCGAAAGTTACTTCAGATCCCTCTTCGTTTGGAAGACGGTGAACATACACTTTCCTTGAATTTTCCACCTTGAACTGCTGTCCGGCGATTTCTACAATTGCATACATGTTTACAATATAAATATTTGGGTCCGGCAGGCGGGATAAACGCTCCTCTTTTTGAGCCTGTACGAACTATTTTGGATTGCAAAAGTAATCATTTTGATTATTCTACCAATACCCAATGAAGAAATAATTGCAAAATATGGAGATGTGGAAATTAAGACAGCATTTGCATGTGGCGGTCATTTCCAAATTTTCCAATTTTCTCATTATTTAAACCAATACATTTTCGCCTTCAATAGCCAGATATCCAATTATTTCTGATTCTTCTGCAGCAAATCCCTTATTTCAGTCAGCAGCAATTCCTCTTTGGATGGTTCCGGTGGTGCAGGTTCAGCAGCCGGCGCTTCGTTCTTTTTCGTGAAGCGGTTCATCATTTTGATCATGATAAAGATGGCGAAGGCGATTATAACGAAATCGACTGTAACCTGGATGAATTTACCGTAATTGAGGCTTGCCCCTTCGGCAACAACCTTCCCGGCAGATAGAACAGGCTCACTTAGCTGGATCTTCAATGAGCTAAAATCGGTGCCCCCAATGATCATCCCCAGCGGAGGCATCAGAACATCGGTCACAAAAGAGGAAATAATCTTACCAAATGCGGCACCAATAATGATACCAACTGCCATGTCCACGACATTGCCGCGCATGGCAAATTCTTTGAATTCTTTACCGATACTCATAGTTGCTTAAATTTAAATGGGTTGATTAGTTAATGTGTTGATTAATTGATGTGTTGATTTATGATAAAGATATAAAAAAATTAAAAGCAGAACTGGAAAAAATTAAAAGCAGCCACAAAACCTAATCAGCACATCAGCCAATCACTTTTAAATTCCAATAATCTTCTTGATCTCGTTCAATTTATTAAGAGCCTCGAGGGGAGACATCCGGTTGATATCCAGATTACGGATTTCATCTCTGATCTGTTTCAGTACGGGATCATCCAGCTGAAAGATGCTAAGCTGAAAACCTTCCCTGTTTTGTGCCAGGTTACCCACAGGTTTGACAGGATAATCCTTTTTGTTGCTTTTCTCCATCTGTGCGAGAATATCTTCTGCGCGTGCAACCACGCTTCTGGGCATCCCTGCCATCTGTGCCACGTGAATTCCAAAGCTGTGGTTGCTACCTCCGGGAACCAGTTTGCGGAGAAATATGATATTTTTCCCCATCTCCTTGATCGACACGTTAAAATTCCGGATTCTGCTGAATGACTTCTCCATTTCATTCAATTCGTGGTAATGTGTTGCGAACAATGTCTTGGCTCTTACCCTGGGGTGCTCGTGGATATATTCTACGATCGACCAGGCGATGGAGATGCCATCGTAAGTACTGGTGCCACGGCCAAGTTCATCAAAAAGGATCAGGCTGCGGTCCGAAATGTTGTTAAGGATACTGGCGGCTTCTGTCATCTCGACCATAAAGGTGGATTCACCCGACGAAATATTATCGGAAGCCCCTACCCTCGTGAAGATTTTATCGACATATCCAATGTTTGCAGCTTCAGCAGGCACATAAGATCCTATCTGAGCTAGTAGTACGATCAGGGCCGTCTGGCGGAGCAATGCAGACTTTCCAGCCATATTCGGCCCTGTAATCATGATAATTTGCTGTTCTGAATTATCCAGGGTCAAATCATTGGCTATATACTTTTCCCCAACCGGAAGCTGTTGCTCGATCACAGGATGTCGCCCTCCCTTAATCTCAAGCAAATCACTGTCGTTCACATCCGGACAGATGTATTTGTACTGTACAGCAACTGTCGCAAAGGAGCGCAGACAGTCAATCTGTGCGATAAGGCTGGCATTGAGTTGAATGGCCTGATAGTATTCCGTCAAGGAATTGATCAGGTCATTAAAGAGGGAGGTTTCCAGGGATAAAATTCTTTCTTCGGCCCCCAGTATTTTGGTTTCATACTCTTTTAACTCTTCTGTGATGTACCGCTCTGCATTGACAAGGGTTTGTTTACGAATCCACTCGACAGGAACTTTGTCCTTGTGCATGTTTCGCACTTCGATAAAATAGCCGAAGACATTGTTGTAAGACACTTTCAATGAGCCTATTCCTGTACGGATGCTCTCCCTCTCCTGAAGTTTCCGGAGGTAATCCTTACCCGAAAACGCCAGCGATCGCAGTTCATCCAGCGCTGCGGAGACTCCGGGAGCAATTACATTTCCTTTCACCAGCATCACAGGAGGCTCAGCAACCAGTTCCTTTTCAATTTTTTCACAGATAGAATGGCAAGGATTCAATTGTTCGGCATACCTTACCAGGACTTTGTTGTCAGAAGTCTCACAGCAGGCACGGATTTTCGAGATAGCCAGCAGGGAATTTTTGAGCTGAACCATTTCCCGGGGATTGATCCTGCCTGTAGATGCCTTGGAAATGATCCTTTCCATGTCTCCAACCAGATGCAGCTCAGTTTCAATCTCATCTTTCATATCCGGATGAAGGACGAATCGCGCGACGACCTCCTGACGCTCGCGAATCTTGCTTACCTCCTTCAGTGGCAATGCGATCCAACGTTTCAGCAGCCTGGCACCCATTGGGGTGATTGATCTGTCGATCACTTGTATCAATGTTTTTGCTCCTTCGTTGATCGTATGAAAGAGCTCCAGGTTGCGGATGGTGAACCGGTCGAGCCAGACGTACTGATCCTCTTCAATTCGTGCAAGTGCTGTAATATGGCTTACCTGCTTATGCTGGGTAATATCAAGGTAGTAAAGCACAGCCCCGGCTGCAATAATTCCCATTTCCAGGTTCTGAATGCCAAATCCTTTCAGGTTGACTGTCTCAAAATGGCGCAGCAACCTGTCGTTGGCTGCATCGAAGGTATAGACCCAGTCATCCAGCTTGTAGGTATAAAATTTTGGTCCGAAAAGCTCTGCAAAAAGTTTCTCCTTTCCTTTTTGGAAGAGTACCTCTTTGGGCTGAAAGCTGTTTAGCAACTTGTCGATGTGTTCGAAACTTCCCTCTGCCGTGAAAAATTCACCTGTCGAGATATCCAGGAAAGCAACCCCCGCAATATTTTTTTCTATGTGAACAGATGCAAGAAAGTTGTTCTCCCTGTGTTCCAATACATTATCGTTGATAGATACCCCTGGTGTGACAAGTTCTGTGATACCCCGTTTGACGATCGTTTTGGTAAGCTTGGGATCTTCCAGCTGTTCGCAGATCGCCACCCGCTGACCGGCTCTCACCAGCTTAGGCAGATAGGTGTCCAGAGCGTGGTATGGAAAGCCTGCCAGCTCAACAAAACTGGCAGATCCATTGGCACGGCGTGTAAGGGTTATTCCACAGATCTCGGCTGCCTTGATAGCATCTTCCCCGAAGGTTTCGTAAAAATCGCCGACCCTGAACAACAATACCGCATCCGGATATTTATTCTTGACGGCATAATACTGCTTCATCAGCGGAGTTTCAACATATTTGTTCTGGGCTGCTGTCAAGGATTTGGTTCGTTTATTGTTCTTGTAAATATAGAAAAATCGCAAAAAAAAGTACGGTAGGTTCTACCATTCAAACCTGACATTTATTCCATCCGGTTGATTCTCAAAACTAATCAAACTGGTTTTACTTACAGGGTCCCAAACGGACTGAAAATTATGCAGTACCAGTCCCTTTGCATCAGTCAGGATCGTCTTTCCAGGAGCAGAAGGAAGAAGCACACGCATGACATTGGTGGTGTTCAGCGGACTTTTTGCAATAAAAGAATACTGCTTCCTGCCAAAAACCTCGTTTGATACTCTGGCAGCTCCTGCCAAAACCTGGGGCTTCTTCCGATCGGGTATGCGCCCGACATTTAGGAGATAAGCCTGTTCTCCAGGCTTTACTGTTTTTTTGCTCAACACGGGTAGCTGCGGATCAAAAAGATCGATAAAACATCCTGTTATTATGTAAGAATCGTCACTGACACTCTCATCCATGACGGCCAACAGATCGTATGGCCCTCTTTCGAGGTGAAAATAATTCTTATATGTCAATGACCCTTCCTTTGCTTTTTGTTCATAAAGCCTCTTTATTTCACTTAAATACCCCGTATCACTATCTGCCTGAAGAACAAACTCTTTTGGATCCTTTCGGATGATATAAACCGTACCCTTGCCATATTGATATTCTCCTTCTTTTGCTTCCCTGTCGATACCCATGAGCTCAAACAAATGCCCTGAAGGAGCCGGATAGTGATTGTCACCCGAATTCCACCACTCTGTAACTGTTTGGAAAGGATCACTATCCCGGCCACAATAGACAAGAACACCACCCTCTTTTACCCATTTGGCCATACGCTGATGCGCTCCGGGTGCCAGCGGTTTCATGTTTGAGTAAGACATGATCAACAATTTGGTATCCTTCCAGGTATCAGGATAGGCTACATTTTCGATGTGAAGAATTTTTACCGGTATTCCTCTTTTTAGCAAGGGCAATGCCTGACCGTAAAAATTGGATAATTGCGGATCTTCATAGCCCTTGTGGGTTGGGAAGCGCTGAAACATGAGTGAATTGGCCATCAGTACGCTGATACCTGCTGAACCATCTATCCTGTTCTCAGACAAGGGCATCTGGTTCAGGGAATTGATCATCACCTGCATCTGTGTGGAATAAAAGCGGGGGATTGTCACTTTTTCCTTGCTGTTTGGCTGCTGATATAATCCCTGGTAGATACGGTCCGGCCATGGCATCACTTCGTAGTCGGCAATCATCGGATAAAGCAGCTGTGCCGTAAAAGTTGCCTGATAATTTTTTTTGTAATCACCCCAGTCACGCGGCCAATCCTCAATTGGATCGGTAAGAAAAAACATTTTTCTCCCGGTCGGTGCAGTCATGGATTCCATGGAGCCATATTCAAGAAATGCATTTTCGAAGACCCGCTCTTTTTTGATGCCATTGAAATAGGTGGGTTCCCGGGAGGTCCCGGTCCAGACCTGAGCGATATACCCATCAATGCAAGATAACGAGGCAAGGCTGGCTTCCGGACTAACTATTCGCCACGATGAATAATTGACCAGAGAATGGGTCGGCACATAACAGCGCACATGAAGCCCTTTGCTCTTCCCATACTCCTTGGCATAAGTAAATACCTCTTCCAGTGCATGATAGTACAATTGATACTTCAATTTGCCGGATAGGTAAGTATTTTCAGGAGATTCGTGCTGTGGCCGCCAGGGAAAACCATACTGTTTTTGCCACTCCTCTTTAAATGCCTGACTGTATCCGGCACGTGCCCAAAATTCCGGTTCTTCCAGATAAATGGCGTCAATTCCTGCATCAATCACCCTTTTGATCTGTGTCTCTTTCATATATTTTATAAAGGACGCTACAGGAACGATGTAGGGCACCATTTTACCGTGCCATATCGTATCGCCCTTTGCATCTACCTGACCCTCACCCAAATGATTTTGGCCATCATATTTCCCTGTAAAATAATCCTGGTAACCTCCCCAGGCAATACCGGTCATAAAATGCACCTTGTAACCACGGTCGCGCCACGACTTCACCCTTTGTTCAAAGGTGAGATCTTGCCTGTCGGCAGTACCGTAAACAATGGCCACATCTGACTGAATATCTGTTACCGGCTTCCATGGACCGGAGGTTTGAAAGACGGTCTTCTCATTTCTGACAGCCTGAGAAAAACAATATTTACTGATTGGGAAAGACAAACAGATGAACAAAAAGAGAATCTTTTTCATAAGTGAATATTTGTTTTCATGAACGTTCCTGTCCGCATCAGCAATATCAGACAGAGGGGCACCACCAGCCAGTGAAATGTTTGAGGTAGAAATAACAGGGTAAGCAGAAACAGGAGCATCGTGAAGGTTGTAAGTTGCATGTACCAGGTAAGTTTGGGCCGCATGGATGGGAACAACAAGAGTACAGCGGCCAGAAGGTGGGTGGGCCAGGCCCAGATCAGGTTGAGGTTCCATTTGGTCCAGGTCATCACTGATATAAATGTAGTGAAATACAGGATCATAGCCGAGATACCGAAGATGGCCAAGATCGAAACATCCAGCCAGACCAATCTTCTGTTTTTCTTTCTTTCCCATAGCGTAAGGCTTGCCGTAAGCAGAAAGAAGAACAGAACCACCACCGCCGGAGAGGTAAATAAAAGAGAGTGGTCAGGAAATGGAGCCTGGATGATCGTAGAAGTGCTGATTATCAGTGGTGACGGATGCCCATCCCTGGTGATGACTGCCGCAGAAATGTCTTTCCCTAAATAATCCGGAAGAAACATTTTCTCTGAGAAAGTAGTCAACCGATCGGTAGGATAACCCAGAGCCAGTTTGATTCCCAAGCCGCTCCAGCTGTTTCCCTCCACATACCTGTCAATCAAATTTCGGAAAGTCAAAGGTTCATCGCCGGAAGTATCATATAATATTTGTCCTTTGACAGTTTTTTCTATCTGATCACGCAACCTGGTTGCGCAATTATCAAGAAAGTGATTGTACCGGTATACCCTGTTCTCCGGTTTGTAGTTTTCGACCAGGGAATCAAATAAGAATTGCTTTTCTCCGGGAGTAAAATCAAGAATATATTCGGTGACACTGCGTTTGTCGTCATAGAATTCCTTCATGAATGAGCTCATCCGCTGGACGGCAATTTCATAATCGGTTTCGCCCCTGGCAAAGCGCCATATAAAATTAGGAGTTTCAAAACTGAATGCGCCATAATGGAAAACAATATCTCTGCCCGACAAAGTATCATTGACCCGTATCGCAGCATGACCAAAAAAGGAGTAGATCTCATCCCCCGGAGCGCATATCAGCAGACTAACCCTTGCTGAAGGCGACAACGGCTGTGAGAAACCCTTTATTGAAAGAAGAATAAATGTGAGAATTAAAAATATTTTGCGCATCCGATTGTTTCGCGAAGTGAATACATGGAAAGAAAAAAATCGCTCAATGGGGTCTTTATCGGCTGTATTGACAAAACTAACGCCAATATCCAATGATGGATCCCATGATTATAAAAGCAACAATGTCGAATCCGGCATGCAGGAAAAAAAGCCTGACAGGCTGATTCTCGAACAGAACACTGGTTAACTTGGACATACTGATAAAGAAAATCGCGATGCATGCACCAATGATTGCACCGAAGACTCCGTTGGATTTTGGACCCAGAATAATGGATATCACCGTGGCTGCCACTGCCGCAGAGAGAAACGATGCAAGGGTGATCATCCACATCGGTTTGTTCGTTTTAAAGTCTGCATCTGTAAATCCTTTCAGTTTGATCCACTTATTACCAAACAACAGGGGTGAATACCATAGCGTGCCCAGGATCAAATAGGAGAAAGCTGCCAGGATAACAGCCCACAGGTTTACTTTGGATAAGGTTTCGAACATTTCCATAAATTAAATTTTTATTTTTTTGATTTTGGACTAAACTACAAAAAAAACGGGTTCTGCACTCTTTTTAAGTAAAATTCAAGTAGAACTCTTTTGTCATTTCCTTAAATTTATCTGCATACTGGTCATTTCCGCACAGGATAACAAGCTCGCTGATTTCAGGATAAGCCGCTGCACAAGAAAACTCAAGAAGCACTCTTTTGGGAGGTTTCCCTATTTTGGGGACTACAACGGTTTTGCGGCTAAGGTAGAATCCTTCCAACCTGGCCATTTCCCGAAAATCATCCAGTACCTCAAAAGGAAGGATTACTGCCAGCCGTCCGACTTCATTCAGCAATTTTTTGGATCCGGCAATAATCTGCTGAAACGAAAGCGATACATCATGTCTGGCTATTGACGACGCCATTTCTGCCGATCTCAGTGATTTTCTGAAAAAGGGAGGGTTGCTGACAATTAAATCGTATTGCTGAGCATGGCTTTCCTGAAAGACATTGAAATCATCGGAGTAAAGCGTAAGACGATCTGCCCAGCTTGAATTCCGGAAGTTTTGGATGGCATCATTGCATGTTTCTTTATCGATTTCGATGGCTGCAATCATTGCATTTGACCGCTGCGCCAGCATCAGGGCTATCAAACCAGTTCCGGTACCAATATCCAGGATATGTTGAGTTCCGGATGTTTCACACCAGGCACCCAACAGTACACCATCAGTACCCACCTTAAGCGCAGAATTTTCCTGATCGATGCGGAACTTTTTGAATTGAAACCAGTTATTTGACATGAGGAAGTTGATAAAAGTACTTCTAGTACTTCGAGTTTGGAGTACTTCGAGTACTGGAAGAGGTCGGATTTGGAGAGTATAGAATATATTTCAAACAGAAGAGAATCAGATTCGATCACAAATTGAGCAAAGCTTTGGAGTTCCCCACTCGAAGTACTCTAAGTACTTGAAGTACTCGAAGTACTTGTTATAGTACCGTCCCGCAACTGGATCATCCTGTCTGTCATTCCGGCAAAATGATCGTCATGCGTCACTATGACAAAAGTATGACCAAATTTTTCGCGGAGGGAAAAGAAAAGGCGGTACAGCTCTTCCTGATTCTGAGAATCCAGGTTACCGGAGGGTTCGTCCGCCAAAATAATGGAAGGATCGTTGATCAGTGCCCTTGCAATTGCTACTCGTTGCTTTTCACCACCGGAAAGCTGAGATGGTTTGTGGTGTTCACGGGGAAGCATATCCAAAATCTGCAGAAGTTCCCGTGCCCTTTTCTCGACAGCAGATTTCCTGGTTCCGGCGATATAGCCGGGGATGCAAATGTTTTCGAATGCTGTAAATTCAGGGAGTAGATGATGGAACTGAAAAACAAATCCGATTTCCCTGTTACGAAATCTTGACAACTCTCTTTCGCCCATTTTAAACAAATCATTTCCATCAATGAATACCTTTCCTGAATCCGGTTGTATCAGTGAACCCATAATCTGTAGGAGTGTTGTTTTTCCAGCCCCGCTGGCACCCACCACAGATACGATTTCATGCTTTTCAACTTTCAGCGAAACAGCATTGAGAACCTGGAGATTTCCGTATGATTTGGTAATCTTGTTTGCTTCGAGCATAGTCACCTGATCTGTGATTAATAATCAAGACGTGGTTGCAACATCCATGGTAAAAGGGATCATTTCAACTCTTCATCTATTTTTCGGGTAAAATCACCGCTTTTTTTCTCAAAATTATCTTTGAGATTACCTATATCTTTCTGAATATCTGAAGTGTGATCCGTAATTTCCCGTTTGATATCATCGGTGGCCTTGTGGAACTCACTCATCAGTTTCCCGATAGTTCTGGCAATACCTGGGATGGCATCTGCCCCGAATAAAAGGAGGACGAATAAAACGATGACCAGAATCTCACCACCACTAAAGAAAAGTAAAGGATGCGACATAGAAGTACACTTTTTTACAAAGATAACAATACTCTCAAAATTGATTCTCCTTCAACTGTTTTAGCTTAATAAAAAACCCGGAATTTTTTGTTCCGGGCTCTTTAAAATATTTATTGAAGTTATTTAGCTACTTCTTTCTTCTTTTTCATTTTCATGAGCAGCGTATCATAAGCAATCGGAGTTGCAACGAAAACTGAGGAGTAAGTTCCGAACATGATTCCAAACAGCAATGCGAATACAAATCCTTTGATGGATGTTCCACCGAAGAGGAATATGGCGAACAATACAACCAATACTGTCAGTGAAGTACTGAAGGTACGGCGCAGGGTACTGTTCATGGCATCATTGAAAGTTTTCTCCGGATCTTGTTTCGGATGCAGGTGAACATACTCACGGATCCGGTCAAATACAATCACCGTATCATTGATCGAATAGCCGATGATGGTCAAAACGGCAGCAATGAATGACATATCGACTGCAAGCGAGAAAGAGAGCCATCCATCCAGCAACGAGTATAATCCGATGACAATGATGACATCGTGAGCCAGGGAGGCCAGGCCACCCACACCAAACTGCCAGTTTCTGAAACGCACGGCAATATAAAGAAAGATAATGAGCAGGGAGAAAAAGACTGATAATACGGCATCCTTCTTGATGTCATCTGAAATAGTAGGTCCTACTTTCTGAGAACTCATCCTGTAGTTTGACAGGAATTTCTCCAGTGTGACATCAGAATCCATATATGGCTTCATCCCGTTGTAAAGTTTGGCTTCAACTTCATTGTCAACCGCTTCAGTTGCTTCCGCAATACGATAATCCGTGGTGATACGAATCTGGTTGTTTGAACCAAAAGTCTTCACTTCAGGTGCGTTACCAAATTCCGAAGCCAAAGCTTTGGAGACATCTTCCACCATCACATCTTTGTTCAGACGAACCACATAGGTACGGCCTCCCTTGAAGTCGATGGAGTAGTTCATCCCTTTGAATACAATAGAAAGGATAGATATACCAATCAGGATAGAAGAAATAGTATAGAAAATTTTTCTCTTTTGAATAAATGGCATATTGACATGACGCAACCATTCACCGGATATTTTAGATACAAAAGTGATATTTTTGTTGGTATCCAGCCATCTCTCGAACATGAAACGGGAGATAAATATGGAAGTAAATAGTGAGGTGATAATACCAATTATTAAAGTAGTAGCAAAACCCTGTATCGGACCTGAACCGAATACATACAATACGATACCAGTCAAAAGAGTAGTAACCTGACCGTCAATAATAGCGGAATACGCATGATTGTATCCGTCTTTGACCGCCAGCCGCAAACCTTTGCCTGCACGAACCTCCTCTTCGATACGTTCGTTGATCAGAACGTTGGCATCAACTGCCATACCCATGGTTAAGACAATACCCGCAATACCCGGCAGAGTCAGAACCGCTCCAAGAGAAGCAAGAATTCCTATCAGGAAGAAAAGGTTAACAAGCAGAGCCACATTGGCAGCCCATCCAGCCTTCTTACTATAGAAAAACAACATATAACTTAGAACCAGAAGGAATGCAATCAGGAAGGAGTACATACCACTCATGATCGATTCCTTACCCAGGGTAGGTCCAACAATCTCTTCCTGTACGATACGGGCAGGTGCCGGCATCTTACCTGATTTTAACATGTTGGCTAAGTCTTTGGCCTCATCCACAGTAAACTGACCCGAAATTTCGGTACGACCGTTTGGAATTTCACCCTGAACAGTCGGAAAGGACTGAACGTAATCGTCCAGTACTACGGCAACGCTCTTGCCTACATTTTCGCGGGTCATCCGTTGCCATACTTTAGCCCCTTCCGCGTTCATGGTCATGTCTACCACACTTGTAGCCTTGTTTTGACCAAAATCCTGACGGGCCTCGGTAACAGCACCTCCGTCAAGCGGAGCGCGGCCATCCCGGCTGGATACTTTGATCGCGATCAGCTGGAAGAAATTACCATCTTTATCGGTCGCTTTTGCGGTCCATCTGAAGACCATCGTGCGTGGGAAAACAGACTTAATCTGCTGTAATTTAAGGTATTGGTTGACAGTAGATGTATCTTTAAAGTGCGAATAGCCAACAACCGGTCCGCGTGCAATCTGTCCATCACGCGAGGTATTTGGCGTCAGCACAGAGAATAAGGGGAAATTTTTTGCAATTTCTTCAGTAGATCCGGCAGCCAGCGAATCTTGCTCTTGTTTCTTAATTTCACTTACCAGGCTACTGGCAGTTGCTGTAGAATCTTTGGGTGCAGCAGTAGCAGAAACTGCAGCTATCGGAGAAGCTGATGCCTGTAAGGCCTTCACTTCACGCAATCTTTTATTGGCTTCGAGCAGGTAAGAATATACCTCACTGTTTTCATAGGTTTCCCAGAATTCGAGGCTTGCAGTACCCTGCAACAATTTACGCACCCTTTTGGCATCTTTGATCCCCGGTAATTCGACAAGAATCCGACCTTTGGTCTGAAGCTGCTGAATATTCGGCTGGGAAACACCAAAACGGTCGATACGTGTTCTGAGGATCTGGAAAGAGTTGTCAATGGCTGCATCGGTCTCCTTCCTGATAACAGTCAGAACCTGCGAATTGGTAGAGTTGTAACTTACCTGATCTCTTAGGTCCAGTGTATTGAAAATAGCTGCCAGCTTAGCGTTGGCATCAATCTCTTCAAATGACTTTCCAAAGAGTGTGACGAAATCCTCCTGGCTGGTCTGCTGTTTTTTCAGTGCCAACCGGATGGTGGCATTGAAAGTTGAATCAGTACTGTATCCTGATAGGGCATGAATCAAATCCACCACAGATACCTCGAGGGTAACATTCATACCTCCTTTTAAGTCAAGACCCAGCGGTAACTGGAACTCTTTAACCTCTTTGAAGGAATATTTCCTCAATCCAAGGAAATTGTAGACCGGTTGGTTCGCAATTGAGTCAAGATAACGTGTCTCTTGTACCTTTGCCAGAGCCTCCAATTCTACAACTGTTGCGCTTGGATTTTCCTTTTTTGCCTTGCTTACACCGTAAACAGCAGCATCTTTCTCAACTTTTACCGTTTTGTAGGTAAAGTAAAGCTGGTAAAAACAAACCAAACCTATCAAAATGGCTACAAGCCTGATCAATCCTTTATTCTGCATTGGAAAATCGGTTATTTATTTCTAATCTTAGTTAAATTTCTAAACCTGAAAATTCATAGTCCGCAAAGATATTTATTTTTTTGATATTAAATAGTTGAAGAATCAGGTTTGTCATTCGAAATATAAAATAGTGATCAATACCCACATTATCTATCAGTTGACTCCCGGTATTTTACAGAGAAATGGTTAGGTCTTCATAATCAATAGCTGCCTTTTCCCGGAAAAAGAAATCGCTTCCCAGCAATCCGGCAATTCTTTTGTCTGAATATTTTGAATATTCATCGTTGATGTGGTGAAGGTCAACAATGGCAACCTGAAGTGGGTCAAAGCTGAACCCTTCCAGTTGGAAATGGCGGATCATTCCTGTAGAGGTTTCTACCATCTCTTTACCCAGTCCGGTGGCCATTGCACCGGAAGATTCATCATGGACAAACCTTGAAGCAAAAGCCCTGTCGACAACACTTTTTGAAGCGCCGGTATCCACTACCCACCAATAGTTTTCAACGCCATCTGCCACGGCTCTAACCAGCAGATGGATGCTTCCTTCTTCCAGAAAGACAACCTCCATCGGAATTTTATGCATTGCTCTCATGGTGCGAAGTAAATAAAAAAGAATCTGTCCTTTCAGGCAGCCTCCAATTTTATAGTCACAAATTGAACCGTCGTTGCGATCAGAACGAACATCGTGGTAAGCAATCCGGTTGCCTTGCCACCCTCAGATCCGTTGAACCATCTCTGCAGGGAGGTATAACGCAGCAATCTGTACTTATTTGTTCAGCTCATCCAGAACGATCATCACCTCCCGAACATGGCCTTCACTCACTTTCATCATGGCAGCCTCCTTTTCGTTGAGTTGAAGTTCAAAGATCTTCTCGATCCCATTTTTACCCAAAACTACAGGGACTCCAAGGTAACAATTATCGATTCCGTATTCACCCTTCAATTGAATGCATACCGGGAAAATTCTGCGCTGATCTTTCACGATGGCCTCCACCATTTGGGCTGCGGCGGCTCCCGGAGCATACCAGGCTGAAGTTCCCATTAATTTAACCAGTTCGCCACCACCAACTTTGGTGCGTTGAACGATGGCATCCAGCCGTTCTTCAGAAACCAGTTCAGTAACAGGGATCCCACCAACAGTCGTATATCGTGTAAGGGGAACCATGGTATCACCGTGTCCTCCCAGCAACATGGCTGTGATCTCTTTCTGAGAGATATTCAGCTCATCTGAAAGAAATGCACGGTAACGGGCAGTATCCAGAATTCCAGCCATACCCAAAACCCTCTCACGCGGAAATCCGGAGGTAACATGCGCCTGATAGGTCATCACGTCGAGCGGATTCGAAACAATAACCAGAATGGTATTGGGTGAATATTTGACAATGTTTTCTGTTACAGATTTGACGATACCTGCATTGACCTGAATCAGGTCATCGCGGCTCATCCCCGGTTTACGCGGCAGTCCTGAAGTGATCACAACCACTTCAGAGTTGGCTGTCATCGAATAATCGTTGGTAACACCAATCGTTTTGGTATCATAACTATTGATTGGGGCTTTTTGCCAGATATCGAGGGCTTTACCTTCAGCGATACCTTCTTTGATGTCGAGAAGGATCACTTCGTTGACAATTTCACGGGATGCCAGCACGTCTGCACATGTAGCACCAACATTTCCTGCTCCTACAACGGTAACTTTCATATTTTTACTATTTAATTATTATTTTTCACTTTTGTACGGAGATTCTGCATTGCAGTCATCTTAAAATTAAGCGATCAAAGGAACTCTGCTTGAATTGTTGCAATCACCGACTTTTTGCTGATTAAAATTCGACTGCAAAAATATTTAGAAATTCAACACTGTTGAATTTCTTTTCATAAAGTTAATGAAAAATTAATCAATTAATTTTCTGACATCTAAGATAATCTTATCTGCCAAGATATTAGCCTGCTGTATAGTACTGCTTTCTGCATAAATCCGGATGATCGGTTCCGTATTTGATTTGCGCAGATGAACCCATTCCCTGTCAAAATCAATGCGGATCCCATCTACATCATTAATCTTCCCGGTTTGATATAATGCTTTTATCTTTAAAAGCACCTCTTCGAGATTTATTCCCGGATTCAACTCAATTTTTTTCTTGGCCATAAAATAGGAGGGATACTGTGCCCGCAAAGCAGAGCATTTCATCTTGCTTTTTGCAAGATGAGACATGAAAAGGCCAATTCCAACCAATGCATCGCGCCCATAGTGACTTTCAGGATAGATAACTCCCCCGTTTCCTTCTCCACCAATGACTGCTCCTGTGTCTTTCATACTTTTGGTCACATTCACCTCGCCCACAGCTGCCGGGGTATATTTAACCCCATATTTTTCTGAAATGTCCAGCAAAGCACGCGATGAGGAGAGATTCGAAACTGTATTTCCGGGTGTATGAGCCAGAATATAATCCGCCACAGCCACCAATGTATACTCTTCATTAAACATGGAGGCATCTTCATTGATGATGACCAGCCTGTCAACGTCAGGGTCAACCACAAAACAGACATCCACCGCGTTTTTTAAAACAAGGGCTGCAGTCCCGGCCAGATTTTCGGGAAGAGGTTCTGGCTGATGGGCAAAATCCCCGGTTGGATCACAATTAATCTCAACAACCCTTTTGACGCCGAGTGCCTTCAGAAGTTGAGGGACAATGAGGCCACCTACTGAGTTGACTGCATCAATGGCAACACTAAATCCGGCATTCCGGATGGCTTCCACATCGACCAGCTTCAAATCCAACACTTTTTGTATATGGTAATCGGAGTAATCGGCCAATGAAATGACACCCAGATGATCAACATCAGAAAAATCAAACTCATTGGCTTCAGCCAGTGCCAGGATTCTTTTCCCTTCCGAATCGTTCAGAAATTCCCCATCTTCGTTCAACAGTTTCAAAGCGTTCCACTGCCTGGGATTGTGACTGGCTGTAAGGATGATGCCACCCTGTGCCTTTTCGGCCACCACCGCAAGTTCTGTTGTAGGCGTGGTTGCAAGGCCAATGTCAATCACATCCATACCCATTCCAATCAACGTTCCGGCTACCAGCATATTGACCATCGAACCGGATATCCGGGCATCCCGTCCCACAACGATTCGGAGCTTCATTCCTACAGGATGCCGCTCCCTGGTCCAAAAGGCATAAGCTGCGGTAAATTTAACCACATCGACCGGTGTCAATCCTTCACCAGGGAATCCCCCGATAGTACCTCTAATACCTGAAATTGATTTTATCAGACTCATATCAATTATTTGGATACAAAATTGTTAAAATATCCTTGTTTTCCAAAGTATTGAGCGAGATTGAAAAGTGAACTGCTTTTTATCCGGTTTTTTTTGCGAAATTTGCAGCGGAATTGTATAATTAGTTGAATACCATGAAGCGAGAAAGAGGACAGGAGCGTGATTCAAAGCGTACCGTCGAGAAACGTAGTCCGGGCAGCAGGCCCCGTATTAAAAAAGATGAGTCAGCCGGAACCGCCGGACGATCCAAAAGAGTGATCAGAACTGGAACAGCTTACCCGGAAGATGTGGTAAAAGCAAGAAAGAAAACGGTCATCCCCCCCCCTGTCAGTGCTGGTAAAAGGATAGGAAAATCAAGGCCCGAAGCGAGCAAAGAGGTGACTCTACAACCCAAAAGAGTTTTTAAAGAGCGTACTTCAGATATTTTCCGCCGCAATGTCATCAATAAGCCTGTCCAGAAAAGATTTGAAGAGACTGAGACTGACAGTTTTCTTACCACCAAAGGAAAGGTTTTGCGAGGCAAGTTAGGCAAGCGCAATGTCATTGAGGGACTCAACCGTGAAAAGAAAAGCTCCCTGGCCAAAGCACCAAAAAACGATGGAACCATCCGCCTGAACCGTTTTATAGCAAACGCAGGAATGTGTTCACGCAGAGAGGCAGATACTTATATCGCGACAGGATGTGTTACAGTCAACGGAGAAATTATTTCTGAGATGGGGTATAAAGTACAGACTGGTGACTCAGTCAGTTTCAATGGAAAACTTCTCTCCATTGAGAAGAAAGTTTATGTGCTGCTCAATAAACCCAAAGGATTTGTTACTACTGTGGAGGATCCGCATGCCGATAAAACAGTGATGGATCTTGTACAGCATGCCTGTTACGAGCGAATCTATCCAGTAGGAAGGTTGGATAAAAGCACCACGGGACTCTTGTTGTTCACCAACGATGGAGATCTTACCAAGAGGCTCACCCATCCGAAATACAATAGGAAAAAAATATATCATGTACATCTGGATCAAAAGGTTACCAAAGCCCATCTGGATGAGATCATCAATGGAGTAACCCTCGAAGATGGTTTTGTAGCAGCCGACTCGGTCAGTTATGCAGATGAGGAGGACAAAAAACAGGTAGGAATTGAGATTCACTCCGGAAAAAATAAGATCGTACGCCGCATCTTTGAACATCTTGGGTACAAAGTTGTGAGACTCGACAGGGTATATTTCTGCGGATTAACCAAGAAGAACCTGCCCCGTGGCAAGTGGCGCTTCCTGACTCAGGAGGAGGTCAACATGCTAAAAATGAGCTCAAATTAGTATCTGATTCCAACAGTTGTAATGTTTTGCTCCACCCGGAGACTAATTTAATACCGTGAAAGAGGATTTTTTGCGAAATATCACCCAAAATCAGGGGATTATCCACAAGGTCACCAGAATCTATTGTGACGATGAGGATGATCGCAAAGATCTTTTTCAGGAGATTCTTATTCAATTGTGGAAATCCTACGACAAATTCAGGGAACAGTCAAAATTTTCAACATGGATGTACCGTGTTGCCATTAATACTGCTATCACCAATTTTAAAAGGGATGCAAAAAACAGAAAGAGGAGTGAACTTGGAAAGGAACTCTATCTTTTAGCTGATGAAGTATACGATTATGAAAAAGAGGAGTATCTAAATTTGCTCCATGAAGCCATTAATCAACTTACGGGAATAGAAAAATCGATTATTTTGCTTTATCTTGAAGACAAACCCTATGAGGATATTTCTGAAATTACAGGAATATCTCAGAACTATGTTAGGGTAAAGATGAACAGAATCAAGAAAAAACTGGAGTACTTTGTTAAAAGCAGAGAGTCTATATAAATGGAATTAAACGAATTTAAAAAAGCCTGGCAAAAGGCAACATCAGATACCATTCAGGATAAAGTGCTGGATGCTTCAACGATCAATGAGCTGCTCCATCGCAGGAGCAAAGGAATTCTTTCCCGTCTTGACAGGAGTGTCAAAATTGGAATCTGGTTCCTGGTTATCTTTTTCCTTTTCACTTTGGCCGACCAACTGCTTCCCGCAGACATCATTTTTCCAGCCAGCTGGAAAGCTTCATTGGAAGTGCCCCTGTGGATCAGTGTGCTTGAATGGTTTGTGAATATTGTTCTGATGCTTACTATTTTGCTTTTCGTGCTCCGATATCGGCGACTTCAACTTCAAAATATTGAAAATCAGAATCTTAAAGGAGCCATCCACAAAGTGTTGAAACTTTTGGATACCTTTAAAAAGGCGTTTTATCTGGCTGTTGCCATTTTAATTTCAGGAGTTGGCCTGGGTTTTCTCTCAGGTGCGAGCAAAGGATTTGAGTCTGTAACAAATAGTCAGACACCATCTGTCACCGCTATTGTTATCGTAGTTGTCTCCATGCTGATTCTGCTGGGGTTGCTAATTGGATCGATATTTTATATCTTTCACAAAGGTTTTAATGTGTTGTTTGGCAACTACCGCAATCAATTAATTCAGTCTTTAAATGAACTACAGGAGAACGAAGAATAACTGGCAACTTATTCCACTCGCTCTGCTGTTCCTCTGTTTTTTCAGTTCCTTTGGACTGTCACAATCCAACAATTTTAAAGGACGTGTCGTCAACAGGGAGGACCAGACGGCTCTTCCCTTTGTGCATCTGAAGTTTGATTCCGGCCACAGTGGAACCATTAGCAATATTGATGGCAATTTCTCTGTTCCCGAATCTGTCAGGCAAATCCATTTCAGTTACATCGGCTTTAAACCCCTCACCATTACCATCAGAAAGCCCCTGGAAGAGAATTGGACGGTACAGATGGTCCCTGATGAGAAACTGCTCAGCACGGTTGAAGTTCACCCTGGCAGGGATCCAGCCCACAGGATCATGCAGCTGGTTTTAGACCATGCAAAAGAGAATGATCCGGATAATCTGGAAAGCTATCAATACACCTCCTACCATAAATTCTGGCTTTCGGCGGATGTGCCATCAGAGGATCAAATAAGTGGGAAAGTGAAAATAAATCCCAAGGAACTCGAAAAAATCCAGCAGCGGTTTGAGTCCAATCACATGTTGCTAACAGAGACGCTGAGTAAAAAAAAGTTCCTTAAACCCAATCACGAAAACGAAGAGATCATCTCTTCAAAAGTCACTGGTTTGGAAAAAGAAAGTTTCTCCATGCTTTCCTCACAACTTCAGGGACTTTCAATTTACAGGGAGAATTTCTCTTTACTCAGCAAAAACTACCTCTCTCCGATCAGCAAAACAGCGCTAAAAAACTATGCATTTATGATGGAGGATACCTTGCAGATAAACCAGCAGGATACCGTCTACCTGATCAGGTTTCACCCCGCCAAAGACCGTAACTTCGACGGTTTGAAAGGTTTTTTGCATATCAATACCCATGGATATGCGGTCCAGAGTTTCATCGCAGAACCGGCCAATACGGAAAAAAAGGATCTCTACGCTTCAATCTGGCAACATTACGAGCTGCTTGAATCAGGTAATTGGTTCCCGGCAGAATTGAATGCAGCCATTAATTTTAAAATGACCACTTCACTTCCCGTTGATTCGCTGCATAAAAAGAGAAAACCAGTGGAACTTTCAATCACTGCCAACAGCCGGTCTTATCTGTACCAGAGTACAGTGAATTTGCCGCTTGATATAAAATCATTTCCAAAATACGGTCTGACAGTTTCAACGGAGAGTAAAGACTCGCTCACGAAAAAAAATGACTTCCGATATATTCCCCTGACAGCCAAAGACTCATTAACATACAAGTACATTGACAGTCTGGGGAATAAAGTTCATTTAAACCAAAAAATGAAACTGCTGCATGCCCTCTCGCTGGGAACATTCCCCATAGGACCGGTCAGCATCAACTTCATGTACCTTTTCGGCTACAACATCAACGAGGGATACAAAATCGGACTCGGATTGGAAACCAACAGGAAATTCTCAAAATATTACGCGTTGGGCACTTATTTCACGTACGGAACCAAAGATGGTGTCTTCAGGCACGGCGAGTGGATCAGGATCTATCCAACCGGATATCCCGACATCAAAATTGAGCTAAGCTACAAAAATATTAAAAAGGAGTATGGGGTTGAGGAGATGCTCACCGACATGGATATTTTCGAACCTGAATATTTCAGGTCGCTGTTGATAGAAAACATGTACCTGACCAAAAATTTCACTTTGGGTGCAGAGATACGCCCCATCGAGCCCCTAAATCTGAAACTCTTTGTGGATCAGGCAAATAATTTCAGACTTTCTTACGGTAATTTTACTGTTCCGGTTTGGGATTCGTTTCAATTAACCAGGGCCGGATTTGAGGCCAGGTACTCACCAGGGATTACGTTCCTTCACGATCCTGAAGAGCTGATTCAGAGTTCACCTCCCAAATCTGACATATATTTAACCTTGATTCAGGGATTGAGTTTATTAAACAGTGAATATCAATTTACAAAAATTGACACCAAAGCCAAGTTTAACATCAGACTATCTGCCATGGGAACCACCTCAATGATGATCAGGGCCGGAAAAATTTTCAACGCGGCACCCATTACAGACTGGTTTCACGGATATGGCAGTTTTTCCGGAGATTTTACCCTGTTGGCTCCTTTTTCATTCGCGACAATGCGTCTGAATGAGTTCTCCGCCGATCAGTATGCTGTCCTTCACCTCCGGCACAATTTTGGAAGCGGATTTATCCCTTCCTGGTATTTTATCCGACCTGAACTTGCTTTGGCTCAAAACATAGGAATTGGATCTTTGAAACAGCAATATACTGATGAATCTGGTGCCACAGATTTCAGAAAAGGATATTATGAGTCAGGAATTGAACTGAACAGGATTATTAATTCAAACTTTGTGGGATTCGGATTTGGAACCTACTACAGGTACGGGCCCTACAGAATCGGCATACCAGCCCAGAATTTCGCCTATAAATTTACGATCAATTTCAAATTTTCAGGAAAATAGCGTTGCAGTAAGATTTAAAATTGCTTCTATTTGGAGACTCCCTTATAAATACGTCCTTTTTTGCTGTTGATAAAATCCTGGACTTTTTGGGAAGCCACCCCGCAAACCGGAGATTTCAGGACAAAGAAGCAGACGAGCAAAAGAGAAGAAAGTTTGGGTTTCATTCAGGTATTCATCGTTATAGAATACCTGTACTACGAATAGAAGAGACCATTGTTACAAATGCACCAATCCCTATTCATACCTCAACGCCTCGATCGGATCGAGCCTGGCTGCCTTTACTGCAGGAATTACCCCGGAGGCAAAGCTCACCAAAAGACAAACGGTTACCCCGCCAATCATCCAGTTCCAGGGGATGATGAAGGCGCTCCCTATAAACAATGAGATCAGGTTGCCGGCAAGGATGCCCAAAAGAATCCCCAATGCACCACCCAATTGTCCTATCACAATGGATTCGATCAAAAACTGTTGCCTGATGGTAGCTGAGTTGGCACCAATGGCTTTCCGGATACCGATCTCCCGGGTCCGTTCTGCAACGGTTACAAGCAGAATATTCATCAGTCCGATGGCTGCGCCCAGCAAGGTGATGACACCAATCACAGTTGCAGCCATGGTCACATATTTTATATTGTCGAGAAGAATATTGACCAGGTTATCACTTTTTTCAATGATAAAATCGGTATCATCATTGACGTTCAGTCCACGAATATTGCGGAATACTCCCTCCGCCTCTCCGGTCGCTGCATCCATTAACTGGGCTGAATTAGGGTGTATACTGATCCTGAAGTTCATGTTTGGCCGTGCAAAATACTGCCTGACATTAGAAAAAGGAATAAAAACAAGTCTGTCGCCAGTCTCACCAAATCCGCTCCCCTTCGATTGCAAGATTCCGATTATCGTATATTTTCCACTTCCGATAGAGAGCAGTTTTCCAAGAGGCTCAGTGCCCTTCGGAAAAATTTTGGGGACCATTTCGGCCCCTATCAAAGCGACATTGATGCCGTCGTAAGCCTCCTGCATCGAGATGTTTCGACCCTTGTCGATATCAAAACCTGCAGTTTGAAGGTAGTTTTCATCGATGCCTCGGACAATTACGTTGGGATTACTCTTTTTAGACTCGTATTTAACTGTCGCGGTATTGGTTGCCATCACTGAAATCGATACCGATGCTGGAAATTGGTATTGCTCCCTAAAATCCTTAGCCTGAAAATAGCTGATGTAACTGTAATTTTTGGACCGGTAGCGCTGATTGCCAATCTGAATTCTCAAACCTCTGCTCTGGATTGAAAAAGTATTTGCTCCCAAACGGGTAAAGTCGGCAGTGATGGCATTTTTGATCGAATCGATGGCCGTAAGGATACCTACCAACGCAGAAATACCAACAGCAATAATCATGATGGTTAGCACAGAACGGAGCAGATTGCCGCGAATGGACTGAAATGCAATGCTAATATTTTCGACAACCAATGGTTTAAATAACATAACCTGAAATTAGAGTAACGACAAGGTAGAATTTTTTTTAACATCTTAAACATGGATTAACGATATTATTCACCAAAAAAAAGCCAATTTTGCAGATGAAAAATTGCATCGCAACTTCGGTTTTAAAAATTAAATATTTGACTGACTATGGCATACGACATTGAAATGATACAAAGAGTCTACGCTGATTTTCCACATAAAACTGAACAGCTTAGAAAACTACTGGGAAGATCTGTCACCCTGACAGAAAAAATACTCTATGCTCACCTGTCCGAAGAACTTCCGGTTCTTCCTTTTGAGCGTGGCATCTCTTACGTAAATTTTAATCCTGATCGTGTTGCCATGCAGGATGCGACTGCCCAGATGGCCCTGCTTCAGTTTATGCAGGCCGGGAAAGACGAGGCTGCTGTTCCCTCAACCGTCCATTGTGATCACCTGATCCTGGCCAGGGAGGGTGCCATCGCCGATCTGAAAAATGCAGAACATGTCAACAAGGAGGTTTACGATTTTCTGTCAACTGTTTCAAAGAGATATGGCATTGGTTTCTGGAAACCAGGTGCCGGCATCATCCATCAGGTTGTACTTGAAAACTATGCTTTCCCTGGCGGGATGATGGTTGGAACAGACTCTCACACCGTGAATGCAGGGGGATTGGGTATGGTTGCAATTGGTGTCGGAGGAGCTGATGCCGTTGACGTGATGACCGGTATACCATGGGAACTTAAATTTCCCAAACTCATCGGTATTAAACTGACAGGCAAGCTAAAAGGATGGAGTTCCCCGAAAGATGTCATCCTGAAAGTAGCAGGACTACTTAGCGTAAAAGGAGGAACCGGCGCAATCGTTGAATATTTTGGTGAGGGCGCTTCAACCATCTCCTGTACCGGGAAAGGAACAATCTGCAACATGGGTGCCGAAATCGGAGCCACGACATCCATATTCGGTTATGATCAGAATATGGCTAAATACCTCAGAGCCACCAGCCGGGCTGATATTGCAGAGATGGCCGATGGCATTTCAGCCTATCTGAACGGAGATCCGGAGGTTTATCAGCAACCGGAGAAATATTTTGATCAGCTCATCGAAATAAACCTCGCTGAACTGGAACCACACATCAACGGTCCTTTTACCCCCGATTTAGCCACGCCGCTATCACAATTCAAAACTCTTGCCAAAGAAAAGAACTGGCCGCTCGAAATGCAGGTAGGCCTAATCGGCTCCTGTACCAACTCATCCTATGAAGACATTAGCAGAGCAGCATCTGTTGCACTTCAGGCCAATGCGAAGAATCTGAAAGTAAAGGCAAAATTCACAGTCACACCAGGCTCTGAACTGGTAAGATATACTGTCGACCGTGATCAGTTCCTGAAAGCTTTTGAATCAATCGGAGGAGTAGTGCTTGCCAATGCCTGCGGACCTTGTATCGGGCAGTGGGCCCGTGAAAATGCAGACCAACTTCCCGAAAACTCCATCATGACCTCCTTCAACCGGAATTTTGCCAAAAGGACAGACGGTAATCCTAAGACCCACGGCTTTGTAGCTTCCCCAGAGATTGTTACAGCCTTCGCCATTGCCGGAACTCTTGACTTCAATCCTGAAACCGACTATCTGATCAACGAGGCAGGGGAAAAAGTTAAGCTTGATATACCTCACGGTGATGATCTGCCGGCAAAAGGATTTGCAGCAGAAGATACCGGTCTGATTCCACCATCCAAAGAGTTCAGACACCTTAAAATCTCCGTTGATCCTAAATCAGACAGGTTACAGTTGCTTGAACCTTTTCAACCCTGGAACGGGGAAGATCTGACACAACTTTCATTGCTGATCAAAGCCCGTGGGAAATGCACTACAGACCATATTTCAATGGCAGGACCCTGGTTAACTTTCAGGGGGCACCTCGATAACATCTCCAACAACATGCTGATTGGCGCCGTCAATGATACCAACGGAAAAACCAACACGGTTCTTAACCAGGTGACAGGCGATTACGGTACAGTTCCTGATACTGCCCGATTTTACAAAAAATCCGGAATTGGTTCCATCGTGGTGGGTGACGAAAATTACGGGGAAGGATCCTCACGCGAGCATGCAGCCATGGAACCACGCCATCTTGGGGTAAGAGCTGTTATTACCCGCTCTTTCGCACGTATTCACGAAACGAATCTTAAAAAACAGGGAATGCTGGCGCTGACTTTTGCAAACCCCGAAGATTATAACCTGATTCAGGAACAAGACAGGATAGATATCCTCGGATTGAAAAATTTCTCAGAAGGGACACCTCTAAAATTGGTTTTACACCATCATGATAAATCTGTTGATGAAATTTGGGCAAAACATACTTACAATGACCAACAGATCAAATGGTTCCAGTGTGGTTCCTGCCTCAATTACATCAAAGAAAGCCACTGAGCAGGAAGTTTATCAAACAACAGCGACCGGGAAATTTCCCGGCCGCTGTTGTTTGATCAGCTATGCTAACCGACTGATAGAATGATCCTACTCAGATTTGTTTGAAAAATTAACATTTTTTAATACAATAATTGAACAACTTCATTCATTACCCGATAAATTTGAATAGTGTTACGGGTAACTTTTACATTTGTTAATCTCCAAAAAGTGGTCAACTATGAAGAAGCGCTCCAATTCTTATATTAAGATGACTAATATAAACATGTCTGACTTTAAAATGAGTAATTTGCAAAACGACACGGATTTACTCCTGGACGAGAACACTGAAATGATGAGTGTTATGAACGATCTGGGCGAACTTGAAGATTTAACAGCGTTATACGGCGACAAAAACGATATCATCTGATGTCTGTTTTTTAAAGTTCGCAAATTGAAGATAACAAATCTCACAAATGTTATTCTTTTGATCAACATTCGAACATTTACCAGTTCAATTCCAGTCGTCCATTTATCTGAAACTTCTTCCACGCTTGAACAAAATATCTGCTCCTACGCTGATTGTGCTTCTCGGTCCGACCGGGGTGGGAAAAACAGAGCTTAGTATCTGTATTGCCAAATTTTTCCAAACAGAAATTATCTCCTGCGACTCCAGGCAACTCTACAGGGAAATGTCTATCGGAACTGCAGTCCCTGACAAGAAGTTGCAGGATGTGGTTCAGCACCATTTCATTCAATCTCACTCAATCACTGATCGTTACAATGCTGCAAGGTTCGAGACGGATGCGCTTGCGCTGTTAAAAAATCTGTTCCAAAAGCATTCAGTTGTACTGATGACCGGTGGTTCTATGCTTTACATCGATGCGGTTTGCAAAGGAATTGATGAATTGCCGGATATTGATCCGGAACTCAGATCTACCTTGGTGGAACGGATGAAAGAGGAAGGCATCGAAAATTTAAGGACTGAACTCAAATTACTCGATCCTGCATATTACCGCGAAGTCGATCTTCAAAATCCGGCACGGATCAGTCATGCGCTGGAAATTTGCTACATGACCGGTAAACCATTTTCATCCCAACGCACCAGAACCAGCAAAGAGCGGAATTTTCGGATTCTGAAAATTGGCCTTAACCTCGACCGTACCGAACTATATGACCGGATCAATACGCGGGTCGACACAATGATGCTTGCAGGCATGGAGGAGGAAGCCAGACATCTCTTCCCCTACCGTGATTTGAACAATGTTCATACTGTCGGCTATCGTGAACTTTTCGACTATTTTGACGGACTTTGTACGCGGGAAGAAGCGGTGGAGAAGATCAAGGCGAACTCCCGGAAATATGCCAGGAAACAACTAACCTGGTTTAGAAAAGATCCTGCAATCCACTGGTTTCATCCGAATCAAACTACCGAAATACTTGAATTTCTTTCAAATTAAAAAAAGCCGGATCCCGGCTTCTTTTAATTTTCATCATCATCATCATCCTCATCGTCGTTGGGTTCATCTGCGATATCCTCCACATCATCCTCATCATCACCCCCTTCAAAACCCTGGAGGGCAAAATCATCCCTTAAAATACCATCATCTCCAAAATCTTCATCGTTCTCAATGATATCATAAGCCTCTGCAAGAGTCATCCTGACCAGATAATGAAAATCTTCGGTTTCGTATGGCAAAGCAGATACAACTTTACCTTTGGCATCAATATAAGTAATAAGACTACCTGCAAAACCCTGTGGATAATTCAGTTTAATTTGCCCTTGAATATCCAGTGGCAGCTTATCGTAATCTTTTACTAAGCGTGGTTTGTTGCTAGGTGCCATAGGTGAAAATATTTTATTCTATTAGTATTTAACAAGATACGCTAATTTTGCAATCTATCAGTTACGGTTTAAAAAGTGATGCAAAATAGCAATTCATTAAATTTATACACTATTTTATCGGAAAATTATTTATTAATTAATAATCCGGATATAATAGGCTGATTTATCCAGATTTCATCTGTTCTAAAGTTAAAATCAGATCATATGGGAACAACCAAAACAGCAAAATGTTTATTCATGCCTCCGGACTGTTAATAATATGTTTTTAATTACCCCAATGGAATGGAAGATCATACAAAGTAATTTGACTTTAGGGTATAAATGCTTAATTTTGTCCCTTTAAAAATTCATCCCGGTATAAATAATAATCGCATGAACATTTCGTACAAATGGCTGAAGGATTACCTGCATACCTCAAAAAATCCGCACGAAATTGCTGCAACTCTCACACAGTTAGGTCTGGAGACAGGCAATGTGGAAGAAGTTGAATCAATTAAAGGAGGCTTGAAAGGATTGGTTGTTGGTGAGGTTTTGACTTGTCATAAACATCCGGGGTCTGATCACCTCAGTATAACTACAGTCAGTCTGGGCAACGGTGAGGTTGCTCCGGTTGTTTGCGGTGCTCCCAATGTTGCTGCAGGTCAGAAGGTAATTGTAGCTACCGTTGGTACAACTTTATATAAAGGTGACGAATCTTTCACCATTCAGAAATCAAAGATAAGGGGAGAGGTGTCTGCCGGGATGATCTGTGCCGAAGATGAGATTGGCCTGGGGAACGACCACCAGGGCATCATGGTTCTGGATCCTTCGGCTGTACCCGGAACGCCTGCATCTTCCTACTTTAAAATTGAGAGCGACTACTGCCTGGAGGTCGACCTGACACCCAACCGAATCGATAGTGCATCCCACATCGGTGTTGCCCGCGATCTGGCGGCATTTCTGCGTCAAACGGAGGATATCCGTTATGTCAGACCTTCAGTTGATGAATTCCGCGTAAACAAAAACGCACACCAGGTGAAAGTTACTGTTGAAAGCCCGGAGGCATGTGCCAGATATGCAGGGGTTTCAATTTCCGGAATTACCATAAAAGAGTCTCCCGAATGGCTTAAAAACCGCCTTCGCGTGATCGGGCTTAAACCCATCAACAATGTAGTGGATATTACAAATTATATCCTGTTTGAAACCGGGCAACCTTTGCATGCTTTCGATCTGGATGCCATCAAAGGGAAGAAAATTGTGGTCAAAACAGTGCCTGCGGGCACCAAATTCCGTACCCTGGATGAGGTAGAACGCATATTGGATGAAAAAGACCTGATGATATGCAATGAATCAGAAGGGATGTGCATCGGAGGGGTATTTGGAGGATTCGATTCGGGTATCAAAAATGAAACGACCGACCTGTTCCTTGAAAGCGCCTGGTTTAATCCGGTGTATATCAGAAAAACAGCACGTCGCCACGGTTTGAATACAGATGCCTCTTTCCGCTTTGAGCGCGGCGTTGACCCAAACGGAACCATATACGCTCTCAAAAGGGCAGCCATCCTGATATGCGAAATGGCAGGTGGCGAGATTGCATCTGAAATCGTTGATATTGTAGCAGATCCCGCCGTACTTGAGCCCTTCGCTGTGAATGTAAGCTACCGGAACATTTCCAGGCTTATCGGGAAAGAGATACCCGTTTTACAAATCAGGAATATCCTCAACTCACTGGAAATTAAGATCGTCTCAGAAAATGAAAGCGGACTCGAACTATCCGTTCCCCCATACAGGGTTGATGTACGGAGGGAGGCAGATGTTATTGAAGAGCTGCTGCGCATCTATGGCTATAACAATATTGAGCCCGGAACGACTGTAAAATCTACGCTTCAGCACGGAAGTTATCCTGATAAATTAAAATTACAAAATCTAGTATCTGAGATTCTTACCGCACATGGTTTCAACGAAATTATGTGCAACTCACTCACTAAATCGACCTGGTACGAACAACTCAGCACTTTCAGTGAGGAGAACTGTGTTAAACTTTATAATCCGCTAAGTACAGATCTGAACGTTATGCGTCAGACGCTGTTATTCGGCGGACTGGAAACCATCCTCAGAAACACCAACTTCAGAAATTCTGATCTGAAATTATATGAATTTGGAAATGTTTATTTCTTCGACGGATCAAAAAAATCAAGCAATCCGGTAAAAGATTATGCGGAAGAGGAACACCTCGGATTGTGGATGACCGGAAATAAAGAGAGTGAAAACTGGATTGCCAAATCACAACCTGTCAGCTTCTATACCCTAAAAAGTTACCTTGAAAAGATTCTCTCCCGTTTGGGCATATCACCGGAAGTTTGTCAAATAAAATCATTCTCTTCAGAACTATATGCTGATGGGCAGATTTACCATTTTAACAACCAGAAAATAGCCCAACTGGGAATTGTCAGCAAAAATATTTTGAAACAGAACGGTCTTCAGGCGGAGGTCTTTTATGCAGATATTCACTGGACAATGTTACTTCATGCCATCAAAAAACAGAAGGTAGCTTATTCTCCGCTTCCAAAATTTCCGGAAGTAAAAAGGGATCTGGCTCTATTGGTAGACAAGGATGTATCCTTCAGTTCCATCAAGATGTGGGCAAACCGCACTGAACGTGAAATTCTTCAATCGGTCTCAATTTTTGACGTGTACGAAGGGCAGCATCTTCCGGAAGGGAAGAAATCCTATGCTGTCAGTTTTTTGTTAAGGGATGATTCCAAAACACTCACTGACAAACAGATTGAAAAGGTAATGGAAAAATTGATAAATACTTTTAAAAGAGAGCTCGGAGCTCAAATCAGGTAAAAAAATGGAAGTTAAAATCAAACCGGTTACAGCAGAATCAGAAATTATTACGATCGTCGGCCTCGCGAAAATTATCTGGAATGACCATTATGTTTCCATTATAGGCAAGGAACAGGTCAGTTACATGCTGGGCAAGTACCAAACTTCAAAGGCAATCAATGCACAGATCAATCATGATGGATATGAATATTTTCTCATTATGGCTGATGAACTGACAGTAGGTTATATTGGAATAATTCCGCGACACAACGAACTGTTCCTAAGTAAATTTTATATCCTTGACTCTGAGCGTGGTAAGGGTATAGGTCACGCCGGATTAGAGTTTCTCATTGCCAGAAGTAAAGCCAGCGGATCAGATTTCATTACCCTCACCGTCAACAAAAACAATCTGAGTGCTATCCTTGCTTATGAAAAGATGGGATTTGAAAAATACGGAGAAGTAGAAAGTGATATCGGTTCCGGATACGTGATGGACGACTACCTGATGCGTCTTCGTATCAATCCCAGATAAGAGTAAACTATTCATAAAGCTGCCTGAGATTGCCGAAATAATCCTGATCCCATCCCTCCACCATATTCTCATAGGCATTATCAGGGATATTGGTCTGGTGTAATTCGATCTGTGTTCCTTTTTTGTCGGTATGCAATTTGATGGTTACGATAGAATCCTCCTCCTCTCCAAAAAACCACCGCTGTACGATCAGCTTATCCTGAACAAATTCAAGATTCTCTCCCGTGATGGCTCCGTCCCATATTTCGAACTCACTACCGGGTTCGGTACTCATCACCACCGGTTCTCCTGTCCATATTTCTATGACAAGCGGATTCGTCATCGCGTTATAGACATCCTGTGGCGATGCGTGTAGCGTGTAGCGTTTCTTGAATTCTTTCATGGCGAGGGAATAAAGTACTTCGAGTACTTGGAGTACTTGGAGTACTTCAAGTACTTAGAGTGCTTAAAGTGGAAAATAGTGGTTAAAGTTATAAATATGTGTTGAATGGTCGAAAATAAAAATCAGAAATATTTAAAGTTTTCACTTATTTTGTAAAAACAATAACTTTAGGCACTTGAAGTACTCTAAGTACTCGAAGTACTTTCTTATGAACAAACTACTACTATACTCCCGGCTGGTAAAATTTGAACACACCATATTTGCCATGCCTTTCGCGCTCATCGGATTTTTTATGGCCAGCATGGTAACTGATCAGCTATTCTTCTGGCGACTCCTGGGCGCAATAATACTTGCCATGGTATTTGCCAGAAATGCGGCCATGGGTTTTAACCGTTATCTTGACCGAAAATTTGATGCCGCCAATCCACGTACAGCCAAACGGGAGATCCCTGCTGGTCTGGTATCCGCACCAAGGGCCTTTACTTTCGTCGTAATAAATTCTCTGCTCTTTATTACGGTCTCCTATCTGATTAATCCACTGTGTTTTGCCCTTTCGCCTGTTGCCCTTATTGTCATATTAGGATACAGTTTCACGAAACGGATCACTCCTTTGTGTCATTTTGTTCTCAGTCTGGGACTTTCCCTCGCACCCATCGGTGCCTGGCTCGCTGTAACCGGATCATTCGCCGTTGCACCGCTGCTGTTTTCCGGCGTGGTATTTTTTTGGGTGAGTGGCTTCGATATCATCTATGCCTGCCAGGATGTAGAATTTGATCAAAAATACCGGCTTCAAAGTATTCCTGTCCTTTTCGGGGTCAGAAAGGCACTCGGCATTTCAATTTTTCTGCATGTGCTGACTTTTATCTTTGTCATTCTGGCTGGGATAAAACTGGAAGCCCACTGGTTATTCTGGCTGGGAGCCGCTTTTTTCGGTGTCATGATGATTTATCAGCACCTGATTGTCAAAGCCGACGATCTGAGCAGGGTTGATTTAGCTTTTGGAACTACCAACGGCATTGCCGGTGTTATTTTTGCAGCGTTTGTGATCGGATCGCTATACTACTGATCTTTTATCAGAATTTGTAATTAAACCCCAAAGTAAAAAGCTCCTTAAACTGCCATTTTGCTTTTTTATCAATCTCGGTCCCGTTTTCATCTTTGACAGGAAACTTGACATTGTAGTCATAAACCACCTGGGTCATTAGACGGGCGTTAATATGCCGGCTGATTTGCATCAGGAACACCTGCTCCCAGTTTACATTAAACTTTTGAAATGGATAGTTGTAATTATTGAAAATCTCGGCCCTGGTATCATAGGTAAGATTCTCCAAAATGTCATAATGCCAGTTCACTTTTACTATCACACCGGGCTCCCACAACTTTGTCCTTCCCGGATCCAGTCCAAAGTTGGATGGATCAACCAGGACTGTATCTTTAACATAAGTCGTTTTGGAGGTAAACGGTGAGAGGAACAACGAGAAATTCTTGTTGGGTTTATAGTCCATACCAACGGAAGCAGTCAGGTATGCAGGGGCCATGAAAGCCGAAATGGGATTTCCCTTATCCGGATAGCTATAACCTTTGGCTATCTGGGTCCTGAAGTTGGCTTCGCCAGAGTAGTACCACTTTTTGAAGGCAGAATAGCCCATTCTTGACTGAAATTCAAGTTTGTCATCATTCTTTTCAAGCCCTCTGGATTTGGACGAAAAGATCCCAAGCCTGAACTCTGCCATATTCTCCCATTTCAAATTTTTTTTGGAATAATTGGCAATATATTTCCCAATAAGTAACATAGAAATGGAACTTTCACCTCCCTTGGCCCAGTTTGAGAGTGCTGTCTGTGTAAATCCGACTGTACCGGTACCGAAAAGATTCCACGGAAGTGGCTCAACCTGACGGAGATATACCTGTTGCAATTTGGAATCCGGTTTTTTCTCCTGAAAGGTGATCTCCTTTTTTTGAGATTCAGTTAACCGCAGAAATTTTACTCCATCATCGATTACCAGTCTCAGTCCGCCCTTCCCGTTGTTGTATAAGGCAACACCAATGGAATCATTCTGTTCATTCTTGAGAAAGATCCGCATCGGGCTCATCCCATGATTTGAAGTCCAGATTTTTGCCCGGGTACCTGAGTTATTTGTAAGGGTTACCAGGGATGAGTCTGCTGCTGCCCGGGCAGTGAGGTAACGCATCGCTACAAGGATGGAGTCGTTCACCTTCACAATTTCAGACTCGTTGTACCTTTGCAGCAACAACCTGTTTTTTGCTTCAAGATAACCTCTTCTCCCGGAGGCAAATTCGGATGAAAGCCTGTCGATATATTCTTTCCTGTAACTTTGGATCAGCGAGTCACGCTGGTGAAAAATGATGGAATCGTTGTATGACTGACAGGTCCAGGCAAAGAGTTTAACCCGCAAAGTATCCGTTTCCGCACCTGTTACATTGGAAGGCAACTTCAGGTTATCCCAGCCTTTGTTAAACTTTCGGATAAATGACACGGGCATGGTCCGGTCCATATTGATCATCATCTGAAACGGATCTCCGGATGGAATGATGGGAGCCCCGGATAATCCTGTACTCAAATATTCATCAGGAACCAGGATCAGTGTCTTTCGCAGGCTGTCGGCAACCTGGTTGCGCCGACTCTCAACCATCAGATTCATATCCTCATTAGAAACATAACCTTTTACATTCACTTTGTCTTGGATGTTTTCCGCTTTACGGCCAAAGATGGGTGAAATGTAATCAGACTTCAGTAACTTGTTCAAATTTACTACAATTGTGTCAATAGGCTCATTTTCAGAATAATCAATAACTCCTTTGATTGATTTCTTCAAGGATTCATTTGTCATATACCACTCACCGGAGCTATTGAATATCTTATTCATGAAAGAAATACTCCAGGAGAGTGTATCCTGGATGTTTCCGGACTTCCGGTCCTTGTTTGAAGAAAGATCCTTCGCAGATAGTGTTTGCTGAAAAATAACTATAAGACTGACTGTAAGTAAAAAAGAATATTTTTTGAATACCATAAGACTGTTAATAGTTGATAGAATCAGAGGCCGGAAAGATACGAAAATTATAAAATCGGTTAAGCGCAGGTTCTTAGACTGTTTTCCGGTATCTCCAGACAGCCAAGGAAAACATCAATAACCCATAGATAGACAAATAGATCAACTCTCTGGTCATATCCAGCAATCCTGATCCCTTCAAAACCACATTACGGATAATCCTGATAAGATAATAGATCGGATTAATCATGTCCAGGTTTTGAGCCCAAACCGGCATACTCTCCACAGGTGTGAACAGTCCGCTCATGATAATAAAGATGATCAGAAAGAAAAAACTGACAAACAATACCTGTTGCTGGGTATCTGAGATGGCTGAGACAAAAAGACCAATACTCAATACGAGAAAAAGATAGAGTGAAGTAAAAACATATAAGGTTAGGATATTTCCCCTGAAGGGCAGCCCAAACGCGACTTTTGCCACGATCAAACCAAAAGTAAGATCCAAAAGTGCGATGATCAGAAACGGCATCATCTTTCCGATGATGAAGTGATATTTTTTGATTGGCGTTACATTAAGCTGTTCGATGGTTCCCATCTCCTTCTCCCTGACAAGGTTAAGGGAAGAAAGAAATAGTCCGATGATGGTTACAAGAATGACGAGAACACCCGGCGCCATGTAAAATTTGAAATTCAGTTCAGGATTGTACCAATAGGACGGAATCACTTGGACCTGTTCGGGTGGAGTGAATTTAGGTACTCCCATCATTTCTGCCCTCACTTTCTGATTGTAACTGCCAATGACAGTCTGCAGGTAGGCATTGGAAAGTTCTGCTGCAGAACCATTTATGGCATCTATTAGTATCTGAACAGAGGCTTGATCGTTCCTTTTAAGATCACTTTCAAATCCTTGCGGGAAGGTGATGACAACATCGGTTTTTCCTTTCAGCAGTATCTTATCTGTTTCGGAAGGAGACAGTTGGGCACGGGTGAGGTGAAAGAAGGAGCTGGATTCCAACTTGGCCGTCAGCCGTGTGGAAGTTTCACTCAGATCGAGGTCGACAACTGTGATGTCTATCATCTTCAACTCCATGGTGGCGGCAAAAACCAGGATGAGCATCTGCACCAGGGGCATGATGAAGATGATTGGTAACATGCCTTTGTTTCGGAAAACCTGGATAAACTCCTTTTGAAGCAGGTACAATATCGTTCTCATGAGTTTTCTATTCTAATCTTAATTTGAATTTCTTCACGCTTAATGCAAGAAAAAAAATAGTCATTGCACTTAATATCAATATGTTTGGCCAAATATATTCCAATCCGTTTCCTTTTAGCATCACCTGCTTGAGTGCATCAATAAACCACCTGGGAGGCATAAAATTGCTGAGAATCTGCAATGCATAGGGCATATTTTCGATGGGATAAATGAATCCGGACAATAGGATTGTTGGCAACATCAGGGCAAAACCGGAAATAAACATGGCAACCTGCTGGCTATTGGCCACCGTGGAAATGAGAATTCCCAGTGACAGTGCCATTGAAATGTAAAGGATGACTAAAAATGCCAGTACAAACAAGCTTCCCCGGATCGGGACGCCAAATACTACATTACCCAGAAATACAACAACAAAGGCATCAATGACCGATAACAACAGATAGGGAGCCACCTTCCCCAGGATGATATGAGGTGCTTTCAAAGGTGAGACGAGAAGAATTTCCATGGTACCCATCTCCTTTTCGCGTGCAATGGTGATGGAGGTCATCATGGCAGAGATCAGCATCAAAATCAGGGCCATTGTACCCGGAACAAACATAAAAGCCCCTACCATGTTCTCATTGTAAAGCATCCTAACTTCGCTTTTTATCTGGACAGGGATGGTAAATCCGGCATATTTCTTTTTAGTATAATCCTGCACAATTCCATTGGTATAGTTGTAAAGCATCTGCGCTGTATTGGGATCCGAAGCATCTGCTATCACCTGAATATTGGCTTTCCCTTCACGTTCAAGTCTTTGAGCAAAATTCCGTTCAAAGACGATCACCTGCTTGACATCGCCCTTCTTAAATATCGGATCGATCTCATTCTCCTGAAGAAGGTTGGCCTCGAGTAAAAAATATCCCGAGGAAAGAATTTTGTTCTTGATTTCCCTGGTCACATTGTCGTTGGAATGATCCAGTATGGCAATCCGGGCATCCTTAATTTCTGTTGTTATGACATACCCGAACAACATCAATTGAATAATAGGTATCCCAAACAGAATGACCATGGTACGGGTGTCTCTGAATATATGGGTAAACTCCTTTTTGATAAATCCGAGTAGTTGGTTCATACTGTTTATCGATTATATATATTTTAATTTACAAGTACTTCGAGTACTTAGAGTGTACGCTATTAACTTCATATGTCATGTGTATCTAACTTTAGGCACTTCGAGTACCTGTAAATGCACGCTACAAATTTCATATGTTATGTAAACCTAACTTTTTTCACTCGAAGTACTTGAAGTACTTGAAGTACTCGAAGTACTCGAAGTACTTCTCTATTCCTTATTCCTGGCAATCTTCAGAAACACCCCATCCATGCTATCTGCCTGGTATTTAGCCTTCAGTGCTGCCGGGGTGTCGAGTGCAACGATTTTCCCTTCCGACATGATGGCAACCCGGTCGCAATATTCAGCTTCATCCATGTAGTGTGTAGTCACAAAAATGGTAATTCCCTGGTGTGCTGCCTCGTTGATCAGATCCCAGAAAGTTCTTCGCGTTAAAGGGTCAACGCCTCCTGATGGTTCGTCCAGAAAGACAACTTTGGGATGATGAAATATTGCCAGGGAGAAGGCAAGTTTCTGCTTCCATCCCAAGGGCAATCCTCCGACCAGTTTGTTGCGGCTCTCTTCCAATTGCAATTTTTTCAGCATTTCGTCGGTCTTTTCCAGCCGGACTTTCCTGCTGATGCCATAAATGCCTGCAAACAATCGTATATTTTCGTAAATAGTCAGATCTTCATAAAGCGAGAATTTCTGCGACATGTACCCGATGTTTCGTTTGATCTTTTCCCGCTCATGGTACCCGTCATATCCTGCAACTTCCAATCGTCCCGAAGTTGGCTCCAGCAGACCACAAATCATGCGGATTGCCGTAGTTTTTCCTGCTCCGTTCGCGCCCAGAAATCCGAAGATTTCACCCGGGTAAACATTAAATGTCAGGTTGTCGTCTGCAACAAAACTTCCAAATTTCTTAACCAGATTCTCTACCTTAATGATTGGCGTTCTTTCAGGATTTATCCTATCCATAGAAATAAGTATAATTATCAATTCTTCTGCATCAGCTCCATAAATACATCCTCTATTCCGGCTGAAATTTCTTCAACCAACACATCCTGCTGGCCCTTCCCGAAAAGATATTCCCTCACAATTATTTCATCGATATCTGCATGATGAAACGTAACGTGGATTACATCGCCAAACGAAAAAACGGAATCTACCCCTTTCATCTCTTTCAAAAGGTTGACACATCCATATCTCTGGCTTGTATTGACCACTTTTACTCCGAGCATCTTTCTTTTAAAACTGGCATTAATTTTCGCCGGTGTATCTATTGACAGGATACTTCCGTTTTGCAACAAGGCCACCCGATCGCAAAGATTGGCCTCATCCATGTATGGGGTAGAAACCAAAATGGTTATTCCTTTGTGACGCAAGTTATTAAGCATCTCCCAAAACTCTTTTCTTGATACAGCGTCGACTCCCGTTGTCGGTTCATCCAGAATAAGCACTTTAGGTGCATGGATGAGTGAGCAGGATAGCGCCAGCTTCTGTTTCATCCCACCAGACAACTTTCCCGCCAACCTGTTCCTGAAAGGCTCAATCTGACCGTAAATATCTTTGATGAGATGATAATTTGCCTCCACAGTACCGCCAAAGACTGTGGCAAAGAATTGCAGGTTTTCGGCAACGGTCAGGTCCTGGTAAAGGGAGAATCTCCCAGGCATATAACCAACCATGGTACGAATTTTGCGAAAATCGGCAACGACATCCAATCCGTTGATTGTTGCAAAACCTTTATCAGGCAATAAAAGAGTTACCAGGATCCGCATCAGAGTCGTTTTACCTGCACCATCCGGCCCGATTAGTCCGAAAATTTCTCCATTCTCAACATCCAGGGTGATGCCTTTCAGGGCTTTTTGTTCCCCATAGCTCTTTTCTAAGTTCCCGATTCTTATCATGATGTGATTAATCAATAAACTTGATTTCACCGGGCATGCCAATCTTCAGGAATCCATCGTTGGCCACCTTGATTTTGACTGCATAGACCAGTTTTACCCGCTCGACCTTGGTCTGTATTATTTTTGGCGTAAATTCCGCCTCGGAAGAGACCCAGGAAACTGTTCCTTCAAGTGCCGAATTCCTGGTCTTGGTATCATCAATGAGTACCTTCACTTTTTGTCCGATTTTAAAATGCGGCAGTTGATCTCCACTCACATAAACACGGAGATTGAGTGCGGAGACATCCGCGATGCGGCACAGAGACTGACCGGTAGCAACAAGTTCTCCGGCTCTTTTATACCTCTCCAAAACCAGACCATCGATGGGGGAAACTATACGGCATCTGTTCAATTTATCCTGCAACTGCGCCTGCTGCGTTTTCACCACCTCGGTTTCGCCCAACAGGATCAGTTCCTGAGACCGGATGCTGCTCATTTGTTTTTCAAGCAACTCCAGATTACCAGTCACATCATCCTTTTGTTTTTGGGTGGCAGCTCCGTCTTTCAGCATATTGGAAACACGTGAATTATCAACTTCGAGATTTTTCTTTTGTTGTGCTGCAACAGCCAGTTGCGCTTCAATATTCTGCTTTTTTGCCCGGATGGTCTGCAACTGCGATGCAAGTTGAGAGATTTGCAATAACAGCGGAATGGTATCAACTACAGCAATTTCCGCTCCCTTTTTCAAAGTAATTCCCTCTTCAAAATTGCAGCTCAACAGCTTACCTGCAATTTCCGAAGCGATAAGCTGGTCCTCAGCCTCAAAATTACCGAAAGCATCAGAAGCATCATCTTTGTTCTGACAGGAGAGTAAGGCCAGAATGAAGATCAGGCCAGTCATAATGTGTCTTTGTATTATTCTCATTGTTATTTATTTATTGCATTTAAAATTTTGTTTCAATCTGAATTTTAATATATTTCATATTCATTTCCCATTTTATCCCTGGCACACCCTGCCCGAAATAACCCAGTCTCAACACCCATATCACAAGTCTCATATCTCATAATTCATATCTCTTTACGGTTTCCCTGTCAGGGTATTGAAATTTGCGACTGCCTGGTATAATTGCACTTTGTGACTTCTCTTATTAATGGATGCTTGTGTGACTGCATTCAGGTCTACAATAAAATCAGCTGAAGTGATGGTGCCGTTCTCCAGCTGGGAGGCAGATTGTTTGGCAATATTTTTTCTCAGGACAACCAGCTCCTCATCAATCTTCAATAGTTGCTCTGCTTTCATTATTGATTCATTTGCCCTGAAAAGTGAGACTGAAAGATTTTGATCGAAAGTGGCGCGCTGAGTGCCGATCATCTGTTTTTGTACCTCCAGGATCTGTCGGCTGCGTTCGGTCTGCTTCCAGTCGGTGATATTCCATGAAACGCCTATTCCAACCAGATAATATGAATCAAGGGTGTTCTTGAGCATGTTAAGTCCGGGGCGGCCATATCCGGCTTGCCCAAAACCAAAGATCCTGGGATTCCTGTTTTTCTGCAACAGTTGTGAATTCTGATCGATCTTGTTCCCCAGAAGATCAAAGTACCTTAATTCAGGACGTGCTATTGAATCCCTCCTGGCAGTGATCACAGGTTCTTCCAAAGTCGTATTTCCGTCCAAATTCTGGTTGGTAAGGATCCCCAGGGCTCCCAATCCGGAAAGACGTTCAGCCTTTATCTCCCCAATCTGCTGATCGGTCAGTAATCTGTCTGCTTTTAACAGATCCAGATCCCTGGAAGTTACGGCACCATTTTTGAA
Source organism: Bacteroidia bacterium (assembly GCA_025358025.1). Lineage (GTDB taxonomy): Bacteria > Bacteroidota > Bacteroidia > Bacteroidales > Prolixibacteraceae > CAINVV01. The sequence goes on from JANYKW010000022.1 coordinate 85,982, forward strand.
TGCCGACTCCATCACCCTGATGCGCTCATCCAGAATTGCCAGTTTCAATTTCATTACAGTTTCGTTTTCTGTCATCAGTAAAATAGCGAAATAGAGCTGATTGACCTTTTCATGCAATGCATAAATTTCCACTTCCAGGTTCTGCTGATCAGCAACAAGGGCCGACTTTTCAAGCATACTGTTGGCATTGGTGGATCCTCCGTCATAAATGGTCTGTTTTACATCGAGATAAGCCTTGAACTGATCATTTGGCGGTTGAGCAATGTTAATTCCGGGCACAGAAATATTCACCCTGGTTACATCGCTCTGGTAAGTCGCCTGTCCATTCAAATACAACTGCGGATTCCACACAGTCCCGATGTTTTTTAGTTTAAGATCGCTGATCTCCTGCTGCCGGCGGGAATCCGTCAGCCTGGGATAATTTTCACGGGCCAGACGGTAACAATCCTCCAGCTTGACTGAACTCACCTGGCTGTATCCAAAAGTGGCAGTGAAAAAAAATAATAAAATCAATGTTCGCTTCATTTTACTAATAATGCTTGTTTGACAAATTGGGTGATTACTGTTCTCCGTTCCAGAAGATACTGATCATATTTTTCAGAATCGTTGTTGAATAGCTTTCGCTGGAATAATGGTCGGCCTATATATGGCATAACGATCATCCCGATCAGGTTAGCGAAAAGATGAGGAAAAGTTATTGGCCGGATCTTGCCATTTTTGACTTCCTGATCAACCATTTCTTCTATCTGAAGAAAATCCAGCCCCTGATCTGTCATGAATCCTGCAAGTTGTTCGGGGTCTCTGTTGATCTCCCTGATCACAAACTGTGGCAAAATCGGATTTTTCGACATGTAAGCGTCATATTCATATACAATAGCTTCTATTTTGTCTTCAAAAGGTTCATTGCCTTTGAAGATGTTAATTAGTCCCGGGATAAGCCTGCTCAGTATCCCATAAAATACCTCCCTGAAAAGTTGATCCTTGGAATGAAAATAGTAATGAAGCATAGCCTTGTTAATACCTGCCTCATCCGCAATCTCCTGCATTCTGGCTCCATCCATGCCTTTGCGGACGAATATCCTTTGCGCTGCCTGTACAATTTTCTCCTTGGTACTGTCTGAACTCATGACTAAAAATAAAACGTTACAAAGTTAACCATTTGGTTTAACCAAATGGTTAACTTTGTAAAATATTTTATTTGATAAGAATTTGATTTTATCCGCCAGCTGGCGGATTTTCAAATTCAGCATTTGAATATTTATCAAAAGGTGATGGAGCATAGAAAGCAATTTACCGGACTGACTGATTCCGAAATAAGCGAAAGCCGGAGAATTCATGGAACCAACCTTCTGTCTCCTCCCAAAAGGGAGTCCATCTGGATCCTCTTCCTGGAAAGATTTAAAGATCCCATCATCCGAATTTTATTGATGGCTGCTTTCTTGTCACTTGGTATCTCCTTTGTAAACAGAGAGTTCGCAGAAACCATTGGAATTTTCGCGGCCATCTTTCTTGCAACGAGTTTCTCTTTCTGGTTTGAATTCGACGCCAATAGAAAGTTTGACTTGCTTAACAAAGTCAACGATGAAACGCTTGTCAAGGTTATCCGGAATCGCAATATATGTGAAATACCCAAATCAACCATCGTTGTGGGAGATTTGGTACTCCTCTCTTCAGGAGATGAAGTTCCTGCAGACGGTTGCCTGATGGAGGCAGTTTCTTTGCATCTGTCAGAGTGGATGAGCATCTTTGGCGCTACTTCTGTCGTATTGTGGATTGGTGAGTTGGGCAGGCTTTTTTCAAAAATCGGAAGAAAGTAGGAATAATGGGATTCGATGATCCTGTTGAAATGTCTATATTTGCCGCATGAATCTTAGGTTAATATCATTATATATTTTTTTGCTTTCGCTGAGCTGTCTGATTTCAAATGGCCAATCGAGGAATGCGGACCAAAATCAGGGAGGCCCCCCCCGTCCCGGACAAGACAAAAAGGAACAGCAAAAATCTGATAAAGGCAAAAAAGATTCCATCGTTTTTAAGATGCATGAATACAAACTTCTTGATGATCTCACCCGCATCAGTGAGGTAAAAGTAGATACTTCTATTTCCGACTTTCATGTATATAATCCTCCCAATAAAAATTCTATATCGGTGCAAAGTCTTGGCAACACAGGTAATTCTTACCAATCAGGAGATTTTTTCCAGCGGCGGACAATCGATAGGGATTTTATTTTCCAGACGAACTATTATGATTACGGAGCCTGGCCGGGTGGCATCAAATTTATCAATGTAACCAAACCTTATACTTTACTTAGCTATGGCCAATGGTTTTCCAACAAGCCCAAAGGGGAGACCCTGCTAAAGGTCTTCCATACCCAAAACATCAACAAAAATATCAACTTCGGATTCTATTACAACTCGATCGGGTCTCAGGGCAAATACCTCAACCAGGAGGCCAAGGACAAAAGCCTGGGCCTCTTCTCCAGTGGCAACTTTGACCGGTACGACTACTGGGTGACTATTGGCAAAAACAGATTTGAAAACCAGGAAAACGGAGGATTACCCAATCCAAAAGACATTGAGAATCCTGACATCGCACCCGAAAATATCTCAACCTGGCTAACAGATGCAAAATCTGTCAACAACAACATTTTTGCGACCTTGACGCATCAGTTCAAACTGGGCACCTGGAAAGAGATGGAGGATAAAAAGAAAAAGGAGAAGTATGACATTTTTATCCCAAGGGTTGCCCTGACTCACGTACTGGATGTTCAAAAATCGACCCGCAATTTTACTGAGGTCAACCCCAATCCCTCTTATACCTATACCAGTGATCAGGGAACCGTCTATTATTATGGAAAGGACCATGTACCCTATATAAATAAGGAGCCTGGATCAACTGCATCACCGGCAACCATCGATAAGTCAGGTAAATCTTTTATCTCTAACCGTTTTGTTGTGAAATTCATGGAAGCTCCTGACAGGAAATATACTTTCGGAAAACAAATTTTCATTTCCAACGACCTGGTAAATATATACTTTCCGCGGGAAGAGCTAGTGCCTGACTCCAATGGCGTTGATCAGGCTCCGCTGGGACTCACGCAGAGCGACAAGTACTCCAACACCTACATCGGAGGATCGGCCTATAGAACAGATGGCCGGTTCTGGAGTTGGACCGTTTCCGGAAAATCATATATACAGGGTCGAAATGCTTTGGATTACGAACTTTCGGGCGCCATAGACAAGCCGATCAGGTCAAAAAAAGATACCTCATTTGTCAGGTTCTTCGCAAAAATGGCAAATCGTACCCCCGACTATTTTCTCGATCACTATTATTCCAATCATTACAAATGGGAAAATGTTTTTGATAAGACCTATACGCTGCATTTTGGAGGGACAATGGATAAACCGGGTTGGAGGCTCAAAGCAGCCGTCAATTACAGCATCATCAGCAAATTTGTGTTCTTTAATGAAATGGCTTTACCCGAACAGGCCAAATCTGAGTTCTCTGTTGCTTCTGCCATGTTGAACAAGGATTTTAAATTCGGAGGACTGAATATTCGCAACTGGATTGTTCTTCAACGCACTACAACGGATAAATACCTTGTTTTGCCAGCGCTGACCGTTCGAAATTCGACCTATTTTGAAGGTATGTATGTGAAAACCCTGCTCTTTCAGATCGGATTTGATACCCGGTACGAGAGTTCTTACTATGCCGATCAGTATTCGCCTGCTACCGGGATGTTTTACCGTCAGACGGCGGAAAAAATCGGTGATTATCCCTGGATTGACGGATTTATAAACTTGAAGCTTAAGAGAACTGCATTTTACCTCAAATACACCAATCTGGCGACCCAGTTTGTCAAAGGAGGCTATTATACTTCACCCGCTTATCCTGCACCTGCCAGTTTATTTTTGTTCGGGCTCTCGTGGTCTTTTTATAACTAAGACATCTCCTGGTAAATATCTATCAGCTCTGCCAGCATCATAGCCGTCGCACCCCAGATAAATGATCCGTCAATTTCATATCCAGGAGCGCTGATAATCCCTGTTCTGGTTTCCATCATCCGTTCACACCTGTTACCATGATCTGCTAGATCTCCCAGAGAAATAAATATTACCTCGTCGACCTCAGCTGAATCAATCTTTACTGCAGGCTTTTCATTTAGCCATCCCAAAACAGGTTTGATCAAAAATGCGCTTACCTGAACATATACATTGCTCAATTCCCCGATTACTCCTACTGATTCCCCGGGCACACCAATCTCTTCATAAGCTTCGCGCAAAGCAGTATGAACCAAATCTTTATCCTCTTTCTCGCGTTTCCCGCCCGGGAAGGCGATTTGTCCTGCATGATTTTTCATCGTACCTGGACGACGAATCAGGCAGATCTGAATTTGTTGCTGATATGGGAAAAGGAGGATCAGAACGGCACTCTCATGGTAATGCAGCTGTTCGGAAGGTACTTCAAGAACTCTTCCCGGAGGAAGCATTTTGCTGTGTGATGCTCTCCCCGGCAACCCCTTTTCCAGTTGCTTCTTCAATTGATGACAAAGGATGTCAGCTTGAAAGTTCAAAATCAAGAACTTAATTTATGTCCGTTAATAATCCATGCGCGACCGGATATCTCTCACATTTAACTGGAGATAAACTTTATCACGGTATTGGTTTTCTGTAACTGAATAACATATATCGAATGGAAGAGACTGTTTGATCATATCATAATGGCTGGCAAGGGAGAATCCAATACCCGAGAAACGGGAAGTGGAACGGTTGGCTTCCATCAGGTCCAGTTTTACATGGTCGTTATTTTTCCCAACCAATTTACTGGTTCCATAGTCCATTACATCTTCTGTCAGAAATACAGGGGTCATATTGTGGGGACCGAAAGGTTCAAATTGTTTCAGTAACCTGATAAACTTTGGCGTAAGATCTGATAATGAAATTCTTGCATCCAAATCGATGGATTGCTGCATCTGGTCACTGGTAATGGAGTCTCGCACCACCTGTTCAAAACGACGTGAGAATTCTGCCACATTCTCCAGTTTCATCGACAGACCTGCTGCGTACATGTGTCCTCCATACGATTCCAAAAGATCTGCACACTGACCAATTGCCTCATACAAATCAAACTCACCTACCGATCTGGCAGAACCTGTGGCAATACCATTTGATTCGGTAAGCACAACAGTTGGTCTGTAATAATGCTCTGTTAATCTTGAGGCTACAATCCCAACAACTCCCTTGTGCCAGTCGCGGTTGTAAATTACGGTAGATTTATGCCCCTCATAAAACTGACTCCGGGAGATCATTTCCAGTGCTTCCTGGGTGATGTCCCGATCAAGGGTCTTCCGTATTTCGTTGTATGAATTAATCTCTTTCCCCAGTTCGTCCAACTCTGCACTGTCTTCGGCAAGGAGAATCCTGACAGATTTCTTTCCATGTTCAATCCTTCCGGATGCATTCAATCTGGGGCCTATCTTGAAAACAATATCCTGTACCTTTATCTCTCCAACAATACCGGAATAATTAATTAAAGTCTTCAACCCCGTAGAGGGATTTGAATTCAGTTTCTGAAGCCCGAAATAGGATAGAACCCGGTTCTCACCTGTGAGGGGAACTATATCAGAAGCAATGCTGACCACAACTAAATCAAGCAGTTCATAGGCTATCTCCTGTGGCAAATCGTTTTTGAAACAATAGGCCTGTATCAGTTTAAACCCAACCCCGCAACCTGAGAGATCCTTGTAAGGATAATTGCAACCCGGCTGTTTAGGATCCAGTACTGCGACAGCATCCGGGATCTGATCGTCTGGATTGTGGTGGTCACAAATAATGAAGTCGATCCCAAGTTCTTTGGCATAGGCAATTTTTTCGACTGCCTTGATACCGCAATCCAAAACAATAATCAGGGATATATTCTTCGAAGCAGCATATTCGATTCCAATATTTGAAATACCATATCCTTCCATGTACCTGTCGGGTACGTAATACTCTATTTCTGATATCCTTTTAGAGAGGAAAGTGTACATCAGAGCGACAGAAGTAGTCCCATCCACATCATAATCGCCATAAACCATCACTCGTTCATCCTGACTAACAGCCTGTTGCAATCGGGCTACTGCCTTGTCCATGTCTTTCATCAAAAAAGGATCATGCAGATCAGTCAGTTTCGGGCGGAAAAATGATTTAGCATCGGCAAAACTCTTTATCCCACGCTGAACCAATAGGTTGGCAATCGCCATATCCACGTTCAGTGCGGCCGAAAGTTGTTTGATATCATTGATATCAGCTTGTTCCTTCAGTTTCCAGAATTTTTGCATCTTTTCCCTTTTGCTGTCAGTTATTTAATAATTTCCCAAATATACCTTTTTGACTCATAGCGACCAAGATAAATAAAAGCCAGAATATCTTTTCTTATCTTTGCAAGTAATTTTTTCACAAAAAAAAAGATTATTAATTAAAAATGAGCAATTTAGAGCTAAGTGAGCAGGAGATAATCCGTCGAAATTCCTTGCAGAAACTTCGCGAACTGGGAATCAATCCCTACCCGGCAAACGAATTCAAGGTCAATACTTCTTCCAGACAAATTTTAGATAATTTCGATTCTGAAAATCTTAATTTTCAGAATGTTACCTTGGCAGGAAGGCTGATGAGCCAACGTATTATGGGGAAGGCTTCTTTTGCGGAAATTCAGGATGAAAGTGGCAGAATTCAAATATATATTAACAGGGACGAGATTTGTCCGGATGAAGACAAGAGCCTGTACAATGACGTGTTTAAAAAATTGCTGGATATTGGCGATATTATAGGAATTACCGGATATGTTTTTATAACCCAGATGGGGGAAACCTCAGTACATGTTAAAACGCTTACTTTGCTGAGCAAGTCACTGCGCCCTCTTCCTGTTGTCAAGGAAAAAGAAGGAATTCTGTTCGATGCCTTCACGGATCCTGAACAAAGATATCGTCAGCGTTACCTCGACTTAATTGTAAATCCCCAGGTAAGGGAGGTATTTGTAAAGCGCAGTCAGATCGTCAACAACATGCGGGAATTTTTTAATCAAAAGGGTTATCTTGAAGTGGAGACTCCAATCCTTCAACCCATTCCCGGAGGAGCGGCAGCTCGTCCTTTCATTACCCATCACAATGCATTGAATATGCCTCTTTACCTGAGAGTTGCAAATGAATTGTATCTAAAACGCCTGATTGTTGGGGGTTTTGAAGGGGTTTATGAGTTTTCCAAAGACTTTAGGAACGAAGGGATGGACCGTACGCACAATCCCGAATTTACTGTCATGGAAATTTATGTAGCCTACAAGGACTACAATTGGATGATGGAACTGACTGAAGAGATGATTGAGCGTGTCGCCATTGCACTCCACGGAAAAACGGAGGTTCCTGTAGGCGATAAGCTGATCGACTTCAAGCGTCCGTTCAAAAGAATCACCATGACGGATTCTATCAGAGAATTTACCGGGATCGATATATTCGGAATGGATGAAAATGCCCTTCGTGCTGCATGTAAGAAAATCGGTGTTGAGATTGATGAAACGATGGGCAAAGGCAAAATAATTGATGAAATATTTGGTGAGAAGTGTGAAGGTAACTACATTCAGCCTACTTTTATTCTGGATTATCCGGTAGAAATGTCACCCCTGTGCAAAAAGCACCGCGGAAATCCCGACCTTACTGAACGTTTTGAGCTCATGGTCAATGGCAAGGAGTTATGTAATGCATACTCAGAGTTGAACGACCCTATCGATCAGCTCGACAGATTTCAGGAACAGTTGCGTCTCTCCGAAAAAGGGGACAATGAAGCAATGTTTATTGACATGGATTTTGTTCGTTCCCTGGAGTACGGGATGCCCCCGACTTCAGGTATGGGAATTGGCATTGACAGATTGGCGATGCTGATGACAAATTCATCTTCAATTCAGGATGTCCTGTTATTCCCTCAGATGAAACCGGAAAAGAAAGCTGAGGAAGATACCGCTGAGATGTTCGAAGCACTGGGAATACCTGCAGGTTGGGTGGAGGTACTTCGCAAGATGAACTATAAAAAGATTGCTCAGCTCAAAGAAGTGAAAGCATCCAAATTGTTCAACGATCTTTGCGGTTACAACAAAAAAAATCAACTCGGACTTGTAAACCCGGGAGTGGAGGAAGTGACGAAGTGGTTAAACTAATATTTCACACCTATGACGGAAATCACTGAGAAAAGCCGTGTCGCGATTATCGGCAGTGGAAGTTGGGCAACTGCTCTTGCTAAATTATTGATGCACAATACTCCTGAAATAAATTGGTACATGCGCGATCAGGATAATATTGACCTGTTCAAGAAATTTCGCCACAATCCCAACTACCTCCGCTCCATAGAGTTTGATATTTCCAAGATCAATTTCTATAACGATATCAACCAAATTGTCGAGGATTCCGACATTCTTGTTTTCGTCACCCCTTCCGCTTTTCTCAAAGATACTCTCCGTCACATGACAGTGGAAATTGGAGACAAATTCGTTGTTTCTGCTATCAAAGGGATCATCCCGGAAGGAAATCTGTTTGTTGGAGAATTTTTTCACGAATTTTACGACCTTCCCTTTGAGCAATTTTGTGTTATTGCAGGCCCTTGCCATGCAGAAGAGGTAGCCAGAGATCTCCTCTCCTATCTTACCATTGCAAGTCCTGATGTGAAACGCGCAAGGCAATTTTCGATGATGCTGGAGAGTAACTCACTGCGAACCCATATTTCGGATGATATCTGGGGCACGGAATACTCTGCTGTGCTTAAAAATATTATGGCCATTGCTGCCGGAATCTCACACAGCCTGCGCTATGGCGATAATTTTCAGGCAGTGCTTATGTCGAATGCCATTCAGGAAATCAAACGTTTTGTTGACACAGTTCATCCGATTACCCGCGATATCAAATCTTCGGCCTATCTCGGTGACCTGCTCGTAACCGGATACTCCCATTTTTCAAGAAACAGAACATTTGGCAGCATGATAGGTAAAGGATACACCGTTCGCTCTGCCATGCTGGAGATGGATATGATAGCTGAAGGTTATTATGCCACAAAATGTATCAAGGAACTCAATGAACAGTACAGGATCAATATGCCGATCACTGATACCGTTTATAATATAATCTACGAAAATATCTCTCCTGCCATTGAGATGAGGTTACTGACGGAGTATCTGAGGTAGTTGTAAGTAAGAGGGACGGAGAGATGGAGAGACGGAGAGATTTAACCGGACCTGACAACTGGAAGCTAACAGCTAATAGCTTGAAAATATAAATATTAAGACTATAGTATATAAAATATGAAGAACATTGGATTAAACTTTAACAATGTATATGGCATTGTCCCCAAGGCCAAAATTGATGATTTCAAACTTCTGACTGAAGCAGCTAACGCGGCCTTGCACAAGAAAACTGGAAAAGGCAATGATTACATGGGATGGGTTGACCTTCCCGGCGCAATATCTGAAGTCGAATTTTCTGATATTGAAAAAACAGTTCAAAAACTACAGGTAAAACACCTCGAAGTATTTGTCGTAATCGGCATTGGTGGTTCATACCTGGGATCAAAAGCTGTGATTGATGCGCTTTCCGACTCATTTGCTGCCATCAAAGGCTCTTTTGAAGCTCCCCTGATCGTATTTGCCGGGCAGAATATCAGCGAAGATTATCTTTTTGAGCTGAGGGATCTGCTCGATACCAAAGAGTGGGCCTGCACTGTTATTTCAAAATCAGGAACGACCACTGAACCAGCCCTCGCGTTCCGGCTCCTGAAACAAGATCTGGAAGAGAAATATGGAATCGAGGAAGCCCGCAAAAGAATCATTGCCGTAACAGATGCAGAAAGAGGGGCCCTGAAAAAACTGTCCAATGAAGAAGGATACAAGACTTTTGTGATACCTGATGATGTTGGGGGTCGCTATTCAGTCCTGACACCGGTCGGATTAATTGCCGTCGGGATGGCTGGATTTAACATCCGGGAACTGGTAAAAGGGGCGATTGACATGGAAAAAGCCTGCGCGACCAATGTTCCATATGAACAAAATCTGGCATGCCAGTACGCTGCGGCCAGAAACGCGCTTTACCAGTCTGGCAAAAAAATTGAAATTCTTGTCAACTACAATCCAAAGCTGCACTTCTTTGCCGAATGGTGGAAACAGCTCTTTGGAGAAAGTGAAGGAAAAGAGAACAAAGGTATCTATCCCAGCAGCGTAGACTTTTCCAGCGACCTTCACTCCATGGGACAATATATCCAGGAAGGTGAGCGAACATTGTTCGAGACGGTTCTGTCTGTCGAAGAAGTTGACAACGAAATTTTTGTTCCCGAAGACGAATCAGATCTGGATGGTCTCAATTTCCTGGCTGGTATGCGGGTGGATGAAGTAAACAAAATGGCGGAACTGGGCACCACGCTGGCTCATGTTGATGGTGGAGTTCCCAATATCAGAATCACAGTACCGAAGCTGAATGAATATTACCTGGGCCAACTTATCTATTTCTTTGAACTGGCTTGCGGCATCAGTGGGGCTATCCTGAATGTCAATCCATTTGACCAGCCCGGTGTAGAGAGCTACAAGAAAAACATGTTTGCCCTTCTAAACAAACCCGGTTTTGAAAATGAGAGCAAAGCCATTCAGGAAAGATTAAAATGAGTTTTATGAAGCCAGGGATTCCATTCTGCCAAAGTGAAAAAACCTACGGATTCAATCTATGCCTGGTTGTTATTGCTATGATGCTGACCGCATGCTATTCAGGGCAACCTGTGGAGCAAACTTCAAAAGGAAAAAGTTCAGACCGGACAATTAGACTGGATACTTTCCGGTTATCACAGATTACCATTCCTACCAATTTGGCATACAGCTCATTGCTGGACTGTCTGGATAGAAACGACCTGCAGAACATAGACCGTGCGCTGATTGTATTCTCCAACAACAAGGCAGATTCACTTAGCAGGGACTCCATGCTCATTTCATTTAATGAGTTTATGGACAATGTTATACAGGAATTTTATGCTGGTAAATTGATTGGAAACCGCAAGCTGATGGATCAGTTCGAGAACAAGGAAGATCAGTCGGAAGCCAAAAAAATGACCGCACTCCTTGCTGCGCATGGAATCAGTTTATCCTACCGGGAAGGGGATTTCTTTCTGGAACCGGATCTGGATTTTGTTTATTCACACCTGGATGGAGTACTGACTTCCGGTAGCCGAAGTTACCTGCAGACCAGGATCAGCCTGTCCAAAGGATTTGTCAATGAAAACAATCAACCGGTCTCTCCTCCAGATTCGCTTGCACACCAGGTAGTTGCCTGGGAAAATTTCATATTGACATATCCCGGATATGCTTTCAAAGATGAAATTCTGGCACTTTACATTGATGTGTTGGCAGCCTATCTTTCCGGTCTGGATCAATTGCCCCTTTATGATCCGAGTACAAAGATCCTCAACCAGGAATACCAGACTTCCTACCTTCATTACATGGAAAAGTACCCCAAACTGGAAAGCACCAAAACGATAAAGAAGTTCTACGATCTGCTTGCATCAAAGGGATTTAAATACGATGAGTCGCTGGATTCATTTCTGTCGGAATTAAATTTCATCCCAACACAAAATCCTCAATGAGTTCTAAACCCCTGAACAAACAAAAAACCAAAATAACTCAATTAACTGTAACAAGATCTTCACGGCTGATGGAGTTTCTGATACAGGAACTTAAAGGCAAAAGCCGCACAACCATCAAATCATTGCTGGCACACAGGCAAGTTTCGGTCGGGACTCACATCATCACACAATTCGATTATCCACTCGAACCCAACCAAAGCATCACCATCATCTGGGGAGCCATTGCTGAACAGACCCGCTACCGTGGGGTGCGAATTCTGTTCGAAGATCCCTACCTCATTGTTATCGACAAAGAGGCCGGAATGCTTTCCATTGCAACAGCCAAAGAGAAATTACTGACCACCTATTCCATCCTAAGTGGCCATGTCAAGAAGGAAAATCCTTCCAACAGGATCTTCGTATTGCACCGGCTTGACCGGGATACCTCGGGGGTAATGATGTTCGCGAAAAGCGAAGAGGTACAGGAAGTCATGCAAAACGCCTGGCAGGAAGCCGTTGTCAGGCGTTCCTATATCGCTGTGGTGGAAGGAAGGGTTGAAAAAGATGCTGATACCATCCACTCTTTTTTGAAGGAAAACAAGATGCTTTTCATGTACTCTACCAAAGTTCCGGGCGAAGGAGACGAGGCAATCACGCATTACAAAGTTCTGAAACGTAGCGAGGAGTTTTCACTTTTGGAGGTAGAACTTGAAACCGGACGAAAAAATCAGATCAGGGTGCACATGAAGGAGCTGGGGCATCCCGTTGCCGGCGATAAAAAATACGGTTCCAAATTAAATCCGCTGCGCCGAACCTGTCTGCACGCCAACATTCTGGCCTTCAAACACCCGATAACCGGGGAAGAACTCAGTTTTGAGACCCCGGCTCCGCATCGGTTTTTGGGGTTGTTCCATTGATTGGATGGAAACTTGTAAATTGCTCGGTGGGGAAAATCCAATAATCAGGATGGAAGCATGCACCAAACCGCGTACAGCTGATCGACGATTATCCGTTTTAAAAATGACTAATTACTATGAAAAAGTCAAATTATTTTGATTTTTTAATAGTAATTAATCGATATGCGCGAAATTGTTATAACATGTTATAATTTTGTTTATCTTTGAAAAAAGGTTAACATAGATATGGAAACAACAATTGTTAAGATTGGAAACTCCCAAGGATTAATTATTCCAAAGAAAATATTAATGTCTCTCGGGGCAAAAACGAAATTTGACATGCAATTGAAAGATGGTGGGTTATTTATTGTGCCCCTGGAAGTTGAGGAGCCACGCAAGAACTGGGAAAAGCAATTTGCTGAGGCCCTGCAGCAAGGGCATCATCCGGAGAGTGAACCCGATGATTTTTCCAACGATTTTGATAAAGAGGGATGGACATGGTAAACAGGTTCGAAATCTGGCTTGTAGCGTTAAATCAAACAACAGGTTCGGAAATAAACAAATCCCGCCCCTGCCTGATCGTATCGCCCAATGAGGCCAACAGATTTTTGAATACAGTCGTTATCGTACCGCTGACGAGTACCATAAAACCTTATCCGACCCGGTTGGATTGCCTGTTCAATGAAAGACACGGTCAATTGGTGGTTGATCAAATCGGAAGCATAGACAAAACCAGGCTAATCGAAAAATTAGGCACGATGGATGCCCACACCTGCAAAACCCTTTGCGACCTGATTGCAGAGATGTTCAAATACAATTAGTTAGCACTTTGACAGAAAAATGCTCAGTGAGTGTAAACGCTGACTTTTTTTGCTTTCTGATACGTTGAAATTACTACTGGTTGCTGTATGTTTTCAGGAGCCAGCGTGTATGGGCGGTTTAGTGCCTCCTGGGAAACCTTGAAATGTTCCGACAATTTTCGGATCGATTCCTTGGATAAGCCCTTGTGATAGTTCAAAATCTTGGAGACGGTTCCTTTTGACAACCCCACTATTTCAGCAAGATCCGAAGATTTCAGCCGATGTTCGCTCATTAAGACCTTTATCAGTTCAACGGGCGACAGTTCCGGAATCGAAATGTTGTCGTTGTCCCATTTTCCGATGACGAGCGTGAGCAATTCAATCTCATCTTGTCTCGACGGATTATCTTCGAGAACAAAATTTTCAAGCCTATCGCAATAGTTGTAATATTGTTCCTTGCTCCTGATGATCCTGATCTGATTTGACTCCATAGCTTGAATTATCAAAATAAACTAATTTCAAATTGCATTCTGTTTTCACACAGCCGGGTATATTCTGCATGTGATCCAATCCATTTGATAAACAGGTGAACCCTCTGCTCCCCAAAATGATATTTGCAAATTAATCGGTAAGCATTTCCACCGATGTCAAAAACTACACGCTGAGAATTTCTTCCCAATATATCCGACTGGTTGAAAGTCCGGACAATATCCTGCGGCTCCTTCCAATCGGCTTTGTTTACCAGAGCCATCCACCGGTAAACAGAGGACCTGCTTCTGGCATTGTTCCTGACAAAAGCCTCGACAGACTCTTTCCTGACAAGGTGAACTCTCATAATCTACCACAAAGATACCGAGAAAGTTTCACAAAAGGAAATCTGATTTAAAAAAAGATGAAATCATTCGACCTTAATGTCAGACTGAGAGGACGAAAAAAATAGTAAATTTGGACATAAATTCAGATCATGATAACAAAAACGCAATTGATTGGTTCGCTGGAAAAATTACCTGAAAATCTGACAATTGATCAGGTGATTGATCATGCTATTTTTGTCGAGAAAGTGCAAAAAGGCATGTCTGATTCAGAAAATGAAAGAGTGTCTCCGAAAGATGAAGCCAGGAAAAAGCTGAATAAATGGTTGAAATAAACTGGACAGATTCGGCCATTCAGGATTTAAATGACATCGGAGATTATATCTCTAAAGATTCAGTCCGCTATGCGGAATTAACTGTAATGGAACTATTCGAATCTGTGGATATTTTGGAGCGTCACCCGAAATCCGGAGTAATTGTACCAGAATTCAATAACAATAATATAAGACAAATTTTTAAAGGTGATTATAGAATAGCGTATCAGATTATTAATGATTTTCGAATTGATATTACGACAGTTCACAACTGCGCCAGATTATTATCAAACACAAGACCATTTCAAAAATAGAATTCCCTGCTCCCGCGCGATTGCATCGAGTGGCATTCCCTACTTAATGACAAAAATGACGCACTACTCATAAATTCAGACAGTTATAAAGGAAGGATAAAATCAGATTCCATAAGCCCACGCGATGCAATCGCGCGGGAGCGGGGTAATTGCCACAGGTTGCCGTATGCTTTCAGGAGCCAGCGTGTATGGGCGATTCAAAGGCCCGGTTTGAAAAACTGCGGCAGCAGGTGAATTGAAATGAACAAAGGTCAGTTAGTCGAATAACTCACCACATTGCCTGAAGAATTCAAACTAAAATTGTAAGTTTTATTACCTGCCTTGATTGAATTGATGCGATTTTGACTGTCTCTTGTCACGGGAATCTTGACCGAAGAAATATTACCATTCAGGTCGTTTGAATAAAAGATCGTCGTATTCGTCCCCAAACTGTAGACATCGGCATAGAATAAAAATTGATTGATCGGCTCAGGGAATTTATTGTTAAACCGGATTAATCCTAATTCCAATACCCTTTCAGAATTTGTAAACCATTGATTGGACATGGAGGCAAAAAACTCCTGAGGGTTGGAAACAAAGAAGTCAGTATAATCCGAAGTATTGGCGC
>JANYKW010000027.1 GCA_025358025.1 Bacteroidia bacterium
CGAATCCATCTCTTTCCATCTTCCGGAACCAGGTCATCTGACGCTTGGCAAATTGGTGGATGGCAATATTAAGTCGTTCAAACATATCATCTTCAGAAAGTTTTCCTGTCAAATACAGGGTAAGGTATTTGTATTCCAATCCGTACCAGGTGAGCTCCTCAGGGGTAAGCCCCTTGTCCAGCAATCCCTGAACCTCTTCGATCATTCCTTCTTTCAACCGTTGAAATAAACGGCTAGTAATTCGCTCGCGCCTTGTATCCCTGTCAAATCGCACTCCGATGATCAGGGAATTTATTTGTGGAAACTCAAAATCGAGCCCGGGATACAAATGCAGATACTCCTCAATTTCGATGGCCCGGATGGCCCTGTTTTTGGTCTCGGTATCACTGCTGTTGTGCAGGGTTTTGTAACTTTTCAGTATCCCGGAAAGCTCCTCCAGAGATAACTGCGACAACTCCTCCCTTCGTCTCTTGTCGGACGGGACCTGTGTTAACTTATATCCCTTCAGTACTGCCTCCAGGTACAGACCGCTGCCACCGCAAAAGACCGGAAATTTAACTCTCGAACAAATATTCTCGTAAGCACGTTTAAATTCTCGCTGAAACTCAAAAACATTGTATTGAGTTCCTGCTTCAGCCATATCGATCAGGTGATATGGAATATTCACTCCATCCACCACATAGTCGGCAAGATCTTTTCCTGTGCCCAGATCCATTCCCCGGTAAATCTGTCTGGAATCTGCCGACAGGATCTCTCCTCCCAACCGGCTGGCAACATGTGCAGCCAATTGCGTTTTGCCCGTGGCGGTTGGACCAAGAATCGTCAGCATATTGTATCTCATCAAATTAATATATTGTTGAATGTTTGGAATGCTGTTAACTTTTTAAACCTTTTAAACTTTTTAAACCCTTTTGTTGAGCCCTTTTACTATTTTTGCATCCATGAAAACCCCATTTCAGCACCATATCAACATCCGGAACAAGAAGGCGGGTTTTGACTACGAATTTATTGAAAAATTCGTAGCAGGGATCGTTTTGCTTGGAACAGAGATCAAATCGATCAGGCTTGGAAAAGTGAGCATGAACGATGCATATTGTCATTTCGTGCATGGTGAGATGCTGATAAAAAATCTCTCGATTTCTGCTTATGATTTTGGCACCTGCAATAACCATGAGGTATTAAGGGAGCGGGTACTTTTACTCAACAGGAAGGAGCTCAATAAGATGGAACGGAAGGTAAAGGAAAACGGCTTGACCATCATTCCCATCCGCCTGTTTCTCAACGACAAAGGATTGGTGAAGGTGGAGATAGCCCTGGCAAAAGGAAAACATTCCTACGACAAAAGGCAATCGCTCAAGGAAAAGGATTCACGTCGGGAAATGGATCGGCACGATAAATATTAGAAATGACTTTCTACCTCACCGAAAGATATCATCTTTACACCCAGCTTGCCCCATTGTTTGAATGGGAGTGGAATTCCGGGCAACTCCTTGATTGCATCTTCAAAAACATACACCTTGTAACCCCGCAATGCTAAACCGCAGACTGCCTTATCCACGCATACATTGGCGGAAACGCCGTATACAAATATCTTATCGGGATATATCAGGTTCAGTATCTTAGAAGTATAAGGATTTCCTTCAAAGACATCAAAAGCATCCTTGCGAATCACGATATTCCTGAATTGTTTGGCATTGGCCAATTGAGGTAATATCGCAAGATGGGTCATCCAGTCAACGATGGCAGGCAAGGCAGGTTTAGTCTCTGCGATGTATTCAGCACCTTTTGTGCCAGCCATACAATGCTCGGGAAAAGTTGTTTTAAAATCAGGATTCGCCGATAATTCCCGGGAATTAATCAGATGAAAATCGCAGGTATTGATCACCCTGATAAGGTTTTCACTTGCAAAATCAGTAATTTTTTTGTAAACAGGTTTCAGCTTTTCGGCACCCTTTACATACAATTTACCATCAGGTTCAATAAAGTCTATCTGTGTGTCAACATTCCAAAATAGAATTCCCTCATACATAACTTTACAAATAACTTGTTCAGGAAAAAACTATTTTTTTCCTTCATTGAATGCCGCCAGGGCCCGATCAAGAAAATCAATAAAATGGTCCGGGTTCAAATCTCTTGCTGTTGGTTTTACGAGAAGTTTCTCGTTATGATCCAGGATGACATAATAGGGCTGGGCATTAACTCCAAATCTCGTGATTTGAAAATCTGAAAATTTCTTTCCTATTGTCTTCTTGACTTTGTGATCATATGATGAAGTAACCCAATCACTTTCAGGCATAGTTGTTTTGTCGTCAACGTAGAGTGCGATGATGATAAAGTCGCGTTTTAGCCTTTCCAACACACGTGGATCCGACCATACATTGGCCTCCATTTCACGGCAGTTAACGCAACCATGACCCGTAAAATCAATAAATACCGGTTTGTTTTGAGCTTTGGCGCAAGCCATTCCCTGGTCAAAATCAAAATACCCTTCCAATCCATGGGGGAGTTCCAAAAACCCGCCATACTTGGGCTTTTCGCAAACGGACTTTCCTGGTAAGGTCTGAACATTTGCGCCACCAGCTGTTACACTTACCAGTTTCACCTCATCGCGGATGATCTTGTGCAAATCAAAGTCATGGGTGGTCATGGGTGGCAAATAGCCCGAAATAGCTTTCAGCGGAGCCCCGAACATACCGGGAATAAGATATACAACAAACGTAAATGTGACGATGGCCAGCATCAGTCTGCCTGTAGACACGTATTTCATGTCGCTGTCGTGCGCAAATTTAAGTTTCCCCAGAAGGTAAACCGCCATCAGGGTAAAGATAACGATCCAGAAAGCAAGGTACACTTCACGGTCAAGTATTCCCCAGTGGTAGGTCTGATCCGCTATGCTTAAGAACTTTAAGCCAAGTGCGAGTTCAATAAATCCGAGGACTACCTTCACCGAATTGAGCCATCCGCCTGATCTGGGCAGGTTGGTCAGCCATTGAGGGAAAAGGGCAAAAAGGGTGAAGGGCAATGCAAATGCCAGTGAAAAACCGAACATTCCCACGATGGGTTTCAGAATCATTCCACCAGCCGATTCGACCAGGATGGCGCCGACGATGGGGCCTGTACAGCTGAAAGAGACCAGAACGAGTGTCAATGCCATAAAAAAAGCACCTCCAATTCCGCCCTGGCTCACCTTATCATCGCTTTTGTTGATCCAGCCAGAGGGTAAAATGATTTCAAATGCGCCAAAAAAGGAGAAGGCGAAGACCACAAATATGATAAAAAACAAAACATTGGGTAACCAATGTGTACTGAGCCAATTGGCAAAATCAGCACCCAGGGTAATGGCCACAATGGTACCTATCAGTGTATAAATGAGGATGATGGAGAGACCATAAACAAACGCCTGAAATTTCGCTTTCAGTTTTGTTTTGTTGCTGTTCATGAAAAAAGAAACAGTCATCGGGATCATTGGGAAGACGCATGGTGTAAGGATTGCTGCCAGACCCGCCAGAAAACTGAAAAAGAAAAACCAGATCAGTGAATGATGCTCCACATCAGAAGAAACAGGCAATGAGGCACCCTTCTGACCAGCCGGATAAGAGGCGGAGGCCACAGATTCATTGATCGCAAAAGAAAATTCGACCTCATCCATGGTACAGGTCTCATCGTTACAACTCTGGTATTCGACGGATCCTTTGACGGTAAAGGGACGATCGCTCAGCACCTCAATGATTCGGGAAAAATGGGCCTCTACGGAATAATAGGAGAGCTCAAGTTTAAAAATCTTATCGAAACTCCTGGTTGGTTTGGTGGCTGTTACCAGTGCGCCGGGAAAACGGTAATGGACACTGTCGGGAGTGAAATTAAAAGAGGTACTGACCGGTCCTCCATCCGGGAGATCGGTACCATACAAGTGCCAGCCCTGATCAATTGTGGCATGGAAACTGACTTCAACTTGCTTTTCTGAGATTTTCTTCTGCTGGAATGACCATTTTACCGGTGAAAGAACTTGTGCGGAGAGGTTCCATATTGTCAGGCACAATAAAAATATGAGTGCCGAAACTGCTTTTTTTGAATATATTCTCATTCAGTATAATTTTTGAATTCCAGTGTGCGGGGAATTCTGCAACAGTTTAATGCACTCCTGGTATTGCCTGCAAGAACCGCTGCCTAATCCTCTCCGGAGTATTTACCATCAAAAGTACATAAATCAAAAGTAAAAAAAAACCCGCTCGAATCAGGGAGCGGGTTTCTGAAATTTTTAATCAGATAACGATCTCGTTATGATGTTCATCGTAGTATTTGGATCCAAGAAAACTCATTGAATTCATCTCTACGATCTGAATCTTTTTGCGATATTTCCACCGCCACCTGCATACTTTGGAAAAAATAAATCCTCTGGTCAGGAATGCGCCCACAAAAGGGTGGAGCTCGATGGTCAGACTTTTTTTCTGAAGTTCTTCAAAAATATAACGTACTCTTACTTCGATCTCTTCAATGAAAAGCAAAGTAGGTGTTACCTTACCTGTTCCTTTGCAAACGGGGCAATTTTCCTCCGTTTCGATAGCCATCTCTTGCCGTACACGTTGCCGTGTTATCTGCATCAAACAGAATTTACTCAATGGGAGTATATTGTGTTTGGTTCTGTCGGAAGCCATTACTTCCTTCATTTTCTCGAAAACTTTCTGGCGGTTTTCGTTACCGTGCATATCGATGAAATCGATTACGATAATTCCACCCATGTCCCGAAGCCGCAGTTGTCGTGCGATTTCTTCGGCGGCTGCCAGATTTACCTCCAAAGCGTTGGATTCCTGATCACCTGTTTTGGAGCGATTTCCACTATTAACGTCGATGACGTGGAAGGCTTCCGTATGTTCGATAATCAGATATGCTCCGCTTTTAAAGGAGACTGTTTTACCGAAAGATGCTTTGATTTGTTTATCAATTCCAAAATATTCAAAGATTGGCATTTTACCGTTATAATACCTGACAATCTTCTTCTTTTCAGAATCGATGGTACCCACATACTCCTTTGCATCAGCAGCAGCATCTTCATCATTGATGTAGATGTTCGAAAAATCACTGCTGTACACATCCCTGATTAAAGAGATCGTACGATCAGATTCTCCAAGAACCAGCGAAGGAACGACCTGCTTTTCTAATTTACCGAGTGCATTTTCATACTTAGAAATCAATCGTCGTAACTCCTGGTCTAACTCTGCCACCATTTTACCCTCAGCTGCAGTCCGAACAATGACCCCGTAGTTTTTGGGACAAATGCTCTGGATTAATTTTTTCAAACGGGTTTTCTCTTCCGTCGTTTCAATTTTCTGGGAGACAGAAATTTTGTCGCTGAATGGTACCAGCACCATGTTTCTTCCTGCCACCGACAGCTCTGATGTCAATCGGGGTCCTTTGGTAGAAATCGGTTCTTTGGCAATCTGCACCAGGATGGTTTGACCGGCTTTCAAGACCTCAGAAATCTTCCCGTCTTTGTTGATGTCGGGTTCCGGATTGATTTTCGGAAACGGCGTCAACTTAATTTTCTTCGCGGCAGCTAATTTGAGGAACTTGTTTAGAGTCTGGAATTGTGGTCCCAAATCCAAATAATGTAAGAACGCATCTTTCTCGTAGCCAACATCAACAAAAGCAGCATTTAAACCAGGCATGATCTTTTTTACCTTTGCCAGGTAAATATCACCAACCTGAAATTTAAAGTCGTTACTCTCCCTGTTGAGTTCTACAAGTCTTTTGTTATCGAGTAAAGCAATTTCGACATGAGATGACGATACATCAATAATCAACTCATTGCTCATGTTCTTTACTCCTTTATGTTAATTAAAACTATTAAATACAACAAACCTAAAGCACATAGGTACTTTAGGTTTTGTATATTTTTCGACGGCGTTACAAAAAGCCTATTTTTTCTTTTTGTGACGATTTTTTCTTAAACGCTTTTTGCGTTTATGAGTAGCCATTTTATGTCTTTTTCTCTTTTTACCGCTTGGCATGTCAATTCTTATTTAAAAAGTAAAATTACTTTACGTTATTTTTAACGCGACCTACAAAAGTTTTAGCAGGTTTGAAAGATGGAATATTGTGTTCAGGGATGATGATCGTTGTATTGCGTGAAATATTACGCGCGGTTTTCTCTGCACGTTTTTTTACAATAAAACTACCGAAACCACGTAGATAAACGTTATTACCGTCGGCCAGTGAACCAGAAACGGTGTCCATAAATGCTTCAACTGCCTTTTGAACAGTAAGCTTCTCAATACCTGTGCTCTTAGAAATCTCGTTTACGATATCTGCTTTAGTCATTACAATAAGTTTTTAATGATTTAACTTTATTTTTGATTGAACTTAAATATGCAATTTTGGTGCACAAATATATAGCTTTTGATTTAACTATTATCATATTAGCCAATATTTTTTGTTCATTCAGCGATTTTTTTTAAAAATATAATAAATAATGGACCAATATCGTAAAGCATTGACAGAATGGTACTACCACGCTAAACGGGAACTACCCTGGAGGGAAAGCCGGGATCCTTATCATTTATGGGTCTCCGAGGTAATCCTGCAACAAACCAGGGTAAGGCAAGGGATTGAATATTACCTCAATTTCGTAAAGCAATACCCGGACATCAAAACTTTGGCCATGGCGCCTGAAGAGGAGGTACTGAAAGTCTGGCAGGGACTTGGATATTATTCACGTGCCAGAAATATGCATCACGCAGCAAAAACTATCTTGACCGAACACCACGGGAAATTTCCGGATGATTATTTATCTATAAGAAACTTAAAAGGCATAGGTGACTATACTGCTGCGGCAATTGCCTCTATCGCCTTTGACTTTCCATATGCCGTGGTAGACGGAAATGTTTTCAGGGTTCTTTCCCGGTTGTTTGGTATTTCAACTCCTATCGACGCTGCCAATGGAAAAAAGGAGTTTTATAAAATAGCTCAAATGATGCTGGATATCAATCAGCCGGGAGTATTTAACCAGGCTCTCATGGAGTTTGGTGCCATGGTTTGCATCCCTGCTCAACCTTTGTGTTCCGGTTGTCCGTTATCCCTAAGATGTCACGCGTTTACCAACCAGTCTATTGGCAGTTTTCCCGTTAAAGCCAAAAAGCCAAAACCAAAAGACCGGTATTTTAACTACCTTTATTTGCACCAGGATAACCTCCTGTTTCTTGAGAAGAGAGGAGACAAAGACATCTGGCGAAACATGTACCAGTTCCCGTTAATCGAAACGGCATTGCCCTCCCCGCCTGAAGAGGTGCTCAGCAGCGATGCTTGGAAGGATATCCTCCGAAACATCAAATATTCGATTGAATCCATTTATCCGGAAAAATTGCATAATCTAACCCATCAACGCCTGCATATACGGTTTTTCTCGGTCCGGCTGGTTGAAAGCAGGATACCGGATCAGTGGATACCAGCAATTCGGAGTGAGGTAGCCAGGTACCCTGTTCCGAAGCCCATAGATGTTTTTTTGATGGAGACGGGTCAATAATCCTTCTGCTAATATCACTTGTTGTATGATTAAATTGTATAGATCAGTGGGTTTATTTCATCCCGAAAAGGACTTAAGTTTAGGAATCCGCTCTTCATTCGATCCTAAATATTCTATATCTTTGATCGATTTTGAATTGTCCTCTTTTTTCAGTAACTTACAATATACCTTATAATATATACCACTATGTCAGTAAACAAAGTTATTTTAATTGGAAATGTCGGGAAAGATCCGGAAATCAGGCATTTGGACAGCAATGTATCCGTAGCTTCTTTTTCCCTGGCTACCTCAGAGGTCTACAACAACAAGGCAGGCGAAAAGGTCACTCAAACAGAGTGGCACAACATTGTCTGCTGGAGAAATCTTGCCAACATCGCAGAAAAATTTGTCCACAAGGGAAGTCAGATTTACATCGAGGGCCGTATTCGTTCACGCCAATATGACACCGCTGATGGAGTGAAGAAAACAGCCTATGAGATTTATGCAGACGAAGTGAGGTTACTTGACCGCAAAGCCGGAAGCAATAACGCTGCCGACCAGCCAGCTTCCGGAGTAAAAGCAGCTGTTCAGGAACCTCAATCATCTGCCGGATACACCGATCAGGAGAATGCTCCTGATGATCTTCCATTTTGATCACCAATCTGCTTAATTTGGAAACATCCTTCTTTACATCCGCCGGAGCCTTGTTCGGGTACATTGAATTATTGTCTTTAACATTCAATGCCCTTTCAGGGCTTCTGGCATTGATCCTCCTTCCTGCTCTTTATAATCCCAAACAACTGGCAGGACGCTACTATCTTCATTTCGCAATGCTGGCACTGATCTTAACCGGCCTTTCGGCTTGCAGGCATGAACAAACACCCAAACCGAGGGGATATTACCGCATTGATTTCCCGGAGAAAGTCTATAAACAACTCAATGAATCCCTGCCCTACGATTTTCGCATCCCTGTTTATGCAATCGTTACACCTGATCTGATGAACCCCGGACAAAAAGAGTGGATTACGGTGGAAATACCCGGCAATCAGGCACAGATACACATCAGCTACAAAAAAATAGACCACAATCTATCCCTTCTGATCGAAGAATCCAGAAGCCTGGTATACAAACACTCCAAAAAAGCAAGCTCAATAGAAGAACAAATCTTTGTCTATCCGGCAAAAAAAACATACGGAATGATCTACACAATCAGAGGGAATGCAGCTTCTCCCATGCAGTTCTATCTCACCGACAGTGTCACCCATTTCCTTAGGGGAGCCCTATATATCAAAGAGATACCGAATTACGACAGCCTCAGGCCTGTCATAAAATTCTTATCAGAGGACGTCATGCAAATGATCTCATCAACCGAATGGAAGAAGTACCATGGCCGTTAAGTTTATTGAAAATATGGGTCGTGGATTGATAGGCTTCTGGGAGATCACGGAGACTGTTGATCAACTTATGGAACTTTTAGATCACGAGGAGGAAGAGCTTGAGAATTTTCACCTCTACCGAAACGAACTGCGAAAGAAAGAATGGCTGGCTGTTCGCTTGCTTTTAAAGCATATGGCAGGTGAAAATTCGAAAATCAATTATGATCCTGCCGGGAAACCCATGCTGGTCAACAGCCCCGGACATATCTCAATCTCTCATTCATCGAACTGTGCCGTCATCTATTTTCACCCGGATCTGCATCCTGGCATTGACATAGAATCCATCTCGCGCCAGGTGCAACGTGCTGCAAGAAAATTCCTTTCAGTGGAAGAGATGCGCGATTGTACGGTTGAAAATCAGCTTTCAAACAAAGATCTGTTGCTGCGCTGGTGCGCCAAGGAGGCGGTTTATAAAATGGTTCCTTTCTCCGATATCGACTTTGCAAGCCAGATTGCATGCGTGGCCCTCCCGGTTCATTCGGGTGCAGGAGTGCTACAGGCAACTTTTACCAAAGAAAACTTCAGCTTCAACATTCACCTCAACTATCGGATCATCGGCGAAATTCTGATGGTTTGGGGAACCTTGCAACAGTGATGGTTCCTATTTTACCTGGATATCGAACATCTTCTTTACCCCAATAAAACCTTCCAGACGATCGTCGATAGCAACCGGTCCGACACCTGCAGGTGTTCCGGTATAAATAAGGTCGCCAATTTTCAGCGTCACATATTTCGAGACATGCTCGATGATGCTATCGAAAGAAAATATCATGAGCTGGGAATCCCCTGACTGAACCACTTCCCCGTTTCTTTTGAGCGAGAAAAATATTTGTCCCATATTCCCGATCTCCTCCTTTGATAGAAACTTGCCCAGCACGGCAGATGAGTCGAAAGCTTTGGCCTTCTCCCATGGCAATCCCTTTTCAATGAGCTGGCGTTGCACATCCCTGGCCGTAAAGTCGATTCCAAGACCGATTTCATTATAATATCGGCTGGCAAACTTTGCTTCAATATTTTTTCCCAATCTGTTGATCTTGATCACCAGTTCAATTTCATGGTGTATCTCTTTTGAGAAATCGGGGAGGAAGAATGGCTTATTATCCAGTAACAGGGCTGAATCCGGTTTCATAAAAAATACCGGTTCAGTCGGAACATCATGTTTCAGTTCCAAAGCATGTTTTACATAGTTACGGCCGATGCAGATTATTTTCATTTTGGTATAATATTGGGTTTTAGTTTTAAAAAGTACTTCGAGTTTGGAGTACTTGGAGTACTTCGAGTTAAAAGTACTTCGAGTACTTAGAGTTTGGAGTACTTCGAGTTGTTAGAGTGAATGCAATGCATAAATCGAAGAGATTTTCGTAGTTCCCAACTCGAAGTACTTGAAGTACTCGAAGTACTCGAAGTACTTTTTATACCTTTCTGTTCAATGAACGAAGTTTAATGGCAGTGAGAACCTTCTTGGTATACAAGGGAAACTCTCCATTCATCATCCAGTTGTAATAGGAAGGTTCATCAGCCAAAACTTTTTCAACTGGTTTCCCTTTGTGTTTACCGAAATTAATGACTTCAACTCCCTGTTCATCATACACGATCCTTCCTGCATAATCAACATTCCTGTCGAAGGAGGAGAAGGCAGACAACTGGCTGATTTCGTTTACGACAGGAACAGAAATCTTACCTCCTTCTTCGAAGGTGACACCTTCGTATCGCTCCAGCTGCGCCTGCAAAACTTCGTAGGTAGCTTTGGTATCGATCATTGCGCTGTGGGCGTTTTCGAGTTCTTTCTGCAGATAAAATTTGTAGGCAGCAGCAAGCGTCCTCTTTTCCATCCTGTGAAAGATGGTTTGCACATCCACAAATTTTCGTCTTTTAAGGTCCATGTCCACATCCGCCCGCAGAAATTCTTCTGTTAGCAGGGGTATATCGAAACGATTGGAGTTGAAGCCGGCCAAATCGCATCCCTCAATGAATCTGGCCAGATTTTTTGCCTCTTCCCTGAAAAGAGGCGCATCCTTTACATCTTCATCTGAGATGCCATGAATGGCAGTTGCTTGGGGAGGAATAGGAATTCCCGGATTAATAAGCTGCAGTTTCTCCTCTTCCCTGCCGTCCGGAAAAATTTTAAGGAAAGCAACCTCGACAATCCGGTCTGTTACTACATTAATACCAGTTGTTTCCAGATCCAGAAAAACCAGCGGGTTTTTTAAAATAAGTCTCATATAAGGTAGCTATCTAAGCAAAAAACCCGGCAGGTTATTTCCGCCAGGTTTTTTTATCATTTGATGTTCATTAAGCGTTTATCATCATGGGCATGAGGAGCATCAGCACATCCTCCTGATCAAACTCCTGCTCGGCAGGCAACAACAATCCGGCGCGTGAAGGATCTGAAAGCATCATCTTCACATCAGAGGAGGTCAAATTCGCCAGAATTTCAATCAGGAAAGTCGATTTGAAACCAATCTCCATCTCCTGTCCATCGAAATCGCATTTTATCTTTTCAACGGCAGATATGGCAAAATCAATATCTTGCGCTGAAACGATCAGTTCGGATGTCGTAAGTTTGAGTCTTACAAGATTGCTGGCCTGATTGGCAAACACGGATACACGGCGCAAGGTATTGTAGAACTCAACCCTGTCAATCAGCAGTTTGTTCGGATTATTAACCGGAATCACTGTATTATAGGCAGGATACCTTCCTTCAACCAGGCGGCATACCATCCTGAATCCGGTAAGCTGGAAAATGGCATTCTTCTCATCAAACTCAAGAATTACATCGAAATCTTCTTTGGGAAGCAGATTTTTCAATAACGATGCAGGCTTTTTTGGAAGAATAAAAGATGCTTCATTCTCCGATTTTGCATCAGTACGCTTGTAACGAACCAATTTATGCGCATCGGAAGCTACGAAAGTCATTTCAACAGGCGATATTTCGATGTTGATGCCGTTCATTACCGGACGTAATTCATCATCCGCTGTGGCAAAGAGGGTTTTGTTGATACCATGGAGAAGCACATCATGAGGTACATTAATGGTGTAATGTTCGGCATGCAGGGTGGGTTGATTGGGGAATTCTTCACCGTTTTGCCCCGGAATGGAGAATTTTCCGTTGGCGGAAAGAATGCTCATGCCCAAGGTATCCGGATCAAGATTGAAGGAAAGAGGTTGTTCAGGAAACTCTTTAAGGGTATCCAGAAGTATTTTTGCCGGCAAGGCAACAAGGCCATCATCCTGCGAATGATCCAGCTCCATGGTGGTAATAAGGGTGGTTTCCAAATCGGATGCAGTCACCGACAGGGACTTTCCTTCCAACCTGAACAAAAAATTATCCAAAATTGGCAGGGTATTCTTGCTGCTGATTACCCTGCTGATTGCGTTGAGATGCTTCAGCAACTCTGTACTGGAAACGACAAATTTCATAGTTCTTTATTTTGTTTTTTTTATCCCTTCTGAGGGATTGAATTCACTTGACTTTTATATTTAACCAATCGGCCCCGAGGTTTCGGGATAGCTGATTTCCCTTGATAACCCAGCCTTTCGCATTTACTTAGGGCTTTACACACAAAGCTACGAATATACAAATATTCGGTCGTTTTTTTGTCCGCTACAAAGATTTTTCTCTACTTCTTTTTACTTTTCTTTTATCATTCCATAGTCTGCGTCTCCATGTAAACAATCCTCCAACAGAAAGAATGACAATCATTGGCAGAAGAAGATTCATCCATCTGTAAAAAGTCTTTTGTCCGTTAACCTTCACCTTGTCAAGGAGCCGCAACTGCAGCGACCTGCCCCTTAGCTCAATTAACGCATCATCATCGCTGAGGTATTGGACCAGATTAATAAAGAAGTCGCGGTTTCCGAAGGTTATTTTTGAGACCCTGTCGTAGCCGAGCGGCGAAATTTCAGGTTCTTTGCCTGACCGGTTTACCTTGTTGGTAATTAATCCTCCATCCGTAAAAATGGCCATCCTGGTTGGCCGGCTCTCTTGCTGCAAGGTAAATCCGGAAGGGAAACCTGTTTGTTCTACCATCCTGTTTTTGAAAACGGAAGTGAATTTTCCCTCAAGTAACACGCCTGTAATCAGGTTGGAAGTGTTAAAATAGTCCCTGGAGGGAACTGCATCAATCATTCGGAGATTCACCAGAAGGGGCACGTCATTCTTGCGGGACATCAGAGACGAGCTGATCAGAATTTTCTTTTTGATATCCGGGTTATCACCAACTGTATCCATCGAACTTACAAATTCTGCAGCTACCGGATTAACATTTTTGCCGATCGGATTTGACTGCAAAGGATGGAGCAAGAGAGAGAAATACCAGGGCGCCAGCGAATAATTGGGTGGAGAACCCGGTGGGGCAGTGTTGACGCGGATCTGCAAACATTCTGCATCCAGAATCAGGTCATTGTTCATACGTATACCATAGCGGTAAAGCTGATCGCTCAAATTGAGGTCCATCGGGAGTGCAAGTGTGGTCATCCCCTCGGAAAGACTATCCAGACTCACTTTTACCGGATCTATCAGCCAGATAAGCTGTCCTCCTTTCATCAGATACTGATCGAGGATCAATTTGTCGCGTTCCGGGAATTTTTTTTGGGGATTGGCTACAATGACTACCTTGATGGTTTCTGAGCCTGCCAGTAATTCATCACAGGTGATCCCGGCCACGGTGAAATTAGCAGACAAAGCATCTGAAAAGTCAAGCACCTGCAGGGAGTCTGCCTCCTGATGCCCCTCCAGGAAAGCCACATGCACAGGATTTTCGCGCAACAAGGTGCGAATACCATTCATCAGCTCAAATTCCAGCATCCCGATGGAACGATTGAGATTTTCCTCCGCGGGCTGTGAAAGATCGTTCTTCAGCAAATTCAGAACAACTGACTTTTCTTTGTAATGAAGTACCACTGAAGGGAAAACCATTTTCGTGGTGATACCCTGTTCTGTTTTTATTCTCAGATCCGCGGGAATAATACCCCGCTTAAATAGCCTCTCGAAATAGGCATTCCGGTCTTTAGGCGACACCTCCTGGTAAGGGTCAATCTTTCGCAGATAGATAGAATGAGAACCAACCTGCTGAAGATCTGTAAGTTTTTCCTCAATGGCGGTTTTAAGCCGACGAAAACCGGGTGGCAGATCACCTGCAAGGTATATTTCGGCCATCAGAGGCTGGTCAATTTTCTTCAGGAGTCTGACAGAAGCCTGAGACAAAGAATATTGCTTTTCTTCAGTAAAATCAATACGGAAAAGTCGCAGGCTGGAAAGTAGAACGAGGAAAATAATCATGATGATCTTAGGAGCCATCCTTTTGCGTTGGAAAAGAAATAAAGTTCTGTTCCATTTTAAAGCCATCCCGGTAAGAATCAGGAAAATCGCCGTAACCGAAATGAAATAAAACATATCTCTGCTATCTATCAGACCTCTGCTGATGGATTCGTAATGTGAAGAGATTCCAAACGAAAGCAACACAGCTGACCAGGATTCAGATAAAGTCAGGTCAGAAAGCAACTCAAATCCTGAAAATAGGAAAAAAGAAATAAGGACTGCCAGCCCAAAAGCAACGATTTGATTTTCGGATAAAGAAGAGGTGAAAAGGCCAACAGACAAAAAGATCAGTGACAGGAAAAGCAATCCGAGATAACTGCCCAGCGTTGCAGCCACATCCACAACGCCAACCGGATTCCCAAGCTGATAAACTGAATAAAAGTAAACCAGCGACAAAATCATTGTCATCAATACCACAAAAAAGGCGGCGAGCAATTTTGCCGCAATCAGCCTGAACATGGAGAGGGGACGTGTCAGCAATAGTTCCAGGGTACCACTACGGATCTCTTCTGAAAAAAGCCGCATGGTTATTGCAGGAATCAGAAACAGGTAAAGCCAGGGTGCAAGGTCAAAAAAGGAGGATAAAGAAGCATAACCACTGTTCAGGATATTCATGTTCCCATCAAAAAACCAGAGAAACAGACCGGAGATCAATGCAAAAACAGTCAGGATCATATAGGCTATCAATGATCCAAAAAATTGCAGCAACTCTTTTTTTATCAGGCTTATCATGGGCAAATATATTGACGTCGAAGCTAACGACTAAGAGCTGTTAGCTTTTAGCTATTAGCTGTTAGCTTATGTATTAGTGACATTAAGTTAATATTCAGTATTTTAACGAAATAAATTAAGAAAATATAAATCCTCAGCAACAAAATTTTTGCTCTTTGCTCAATTGTTCCGGTTTCTTAGCTAATAGCTAAAAGCTAACAGCTAAAAGCTAACGGCTAACAGCTTCTCAGCAGCCCCACCATTTCCTCTGCTGCCCTTTCCGCGCATCCCGGAGGTCCTAGTTTTGCCAACATAAGCTGATAGTTCCGAAGCATCATATCGCGGTAAGCCGTATCCGTCAGAATCTTTTCAAGTTCATTGGCCACCGCTTCTGGTTTGCAATTTTCCTGAAAAAATTCTTTCACGATCTCTTCATTCATGACCAGGTTCACCAGTGAAATCCATTGAATCTTTAGGAAATATTTTCTGAGAAGCGAGGTAAATCTACCCAGTTCGATGATGTAGCAAACAACTTGCGGGATATTGATCACAGCGGTTTCCAGGGTGGCAGTTCCCGAAGCTACTACTGCGGCTCTGGATTGCTGCAGAAGCTCATACGTTTGACCGAAAATTACGGGAATCTTACCTGTAGTCATATTCTCTTCGTACAGACTAAGAGGCAAGGAAGGTGCTCCTGCAATAACAAACTGATAATCAGGAAATAATGAAGCCACTTTGGTCAAGACAGGCAAGATAAGTTTGATCTCCTGTTTGCGACTGCCTGCGAGTAAGGCAACGATGGGTTGATCTGCTAATCCATTTTCATGGATAAACGCGCTGAATGTCTGATCTTTGTTGGGTCTTATTGCCAGTTCATCCACCGTTGGATTCCCTACGTACCTTATTTTGTAATTGTGTTTATCGTAAAATTCTTTTTCGAATGGGAAAATCGTGAAAAGTTCATCCACATAATTCTTTACCCACTTGACCCTGTCTGATCTCCAGGCCCAAATTTTTGGAGAGATGTAATAAAATGTCCTGATATGGCTTGCCTTTGCAAATCTGGCCATCCGGAGATTGAATCCGGGATAATCGACCAGGATGAGCACATCGGGTTTAAATTCGATGAGCTTTTGTTCGGCCATTTTAAAGTTTATTTTTATCTGTTTCAGGTTCAGCAGGACGGTAAAAAAGCCCATAAAGGCCATTTCCCTGTAATGTTTTATCATTTCACCTCCTTGTTCTGCCATCAAATCACCACCAAAAAAAGCGAATACCGCTTCCGGATCTTTCATTTTAATTCCTCTCATCAGATGGGATGCATGCAAATCACCTGAAGCCTCACCTGCAATAATAAAATACCTCATCTTCTCAGAAAGTTTAATGGATAAAGCGTGTATTACATTGAAAACTTCAATATAAAAATTGAGATAACAAAAAGAATTGTAATCGCCATCACTCCCCTCCCCGACTTAAATCTGTCGGACCGGACGAAAAACATAAAAGGGATCAGATTTGCAAAGACAGACAAACTTACCACATGTACATACTTTCCGCTTTGAAACAGTATATGAATAAACTGTTCAAATGTAAGATCCCTGAAACGGAACATAAAATAGAGCAGAAAGAATACAACAGGAAACACAACGCCGAGCAAAAAGCCGAGCCAAAATCGATTCAATCCAGTTGGTTCAGTATAAGCTGTGCCCATAATATTTAGAATTTCCATTTTTGCATAAACTGAAAGGCATTGTAGGCTGTCAGGTCTGTTGTAACCGGTACAACGGAAACGAAGCCATTAAGCAGTGCAAAGGTATCGGTGTCGCGTGCTTCATTCTCGGCATCATTGAAATAACCTGTCATCCAGTAGTAGTCGCGACCATGCGGATCCGTTCGCTTTTCGAACTCTTCCATCCATTTACCCCGGGTCTGACGGCAAAAATTGATTCCTTTTACCTCCCCTTTCGGAATATTTACATTCAGGCAGATTCCATCGGGAAGTCCATATTCTGCCACCTTTTGAAAAATACGGGCGACCACTTTCTTGGCCCGTGTAAAATCTGCTTCGTGGGAATAATCATCCAGCGAAAATCCGATGGAAGGTATGCCATGAATGCTTCCCTCAATCGCAGCTCCCATTGTTCCCGAATAAAGCACTGAAATAGATGTATTTGCCCCGTGATTGATCCCCGAGATCACAAAATCCGGAAGACGTTCAAGTATTTTACTACAGGCAAGTTTAACACAATCGACAGGGGTGCCGGAACACGAGTAAATCACAAGTCCGTCCTCCTGCTGCAATTTATGAATCCTGATCGGGCGTTCAACGGTAATGGCATGCGACATACCCGAATGGGGTGAGTCGGGAGCTACCACCACGATATCGCCAAACAGCCTGATCACTTCAATGAGTTCAATCAGTCCCCGGGCAAAAACCCCGTCATCATTGGATATCAATATCAAAGGCCTTTCTTCCATATTTTCCATATAATTGTCAAAGATAATCGTTCGGTTTGAATTATGAATTGTTTTCTGATCTGCCATAAAATAACTGTTTGACCATTCGTATATTGGGTGAATACTTGTCGGGGCAACTGTTGTGCCCGCCCGAACATTTTTGGTAACTTTGTATTCAGGATGAATCAACTGAAAAAACGAATTGTACTGTTGGGAACGACCTGGCCATTTCGGCCCGGCGGGATTGCCACCTTCAACGAACGGCTTGCAAGGGCACTTATCGCTGAAGGGTACGAGGTGGTTATTTACACTTTTTCACTGCAGTATCCCGGATTTCTCTTCCCGGGTACCGGACAATATTCAAATCAGCCTGCACCAATTGACCTGATCATTCGGATCAGGGTCAATTCCATGAATCCATTCAACTGGATCTCGGTCGGGAAAGAATTAAGGAGATTATCACCTGATATATTGATCATTCGTTTCTGGATTCCATGGATGGCTCCTGCATTGGGAACCATCGCAAGGATCGTTCGCAAGAATCGGCATACCCGGGTTATCTCACTGGCCGACAATATCTTCCCTCATGAGAAAAGGCCCGGAGACAAGTTACTTATAAACTTCTTCGTCCGAAGCATAGATGGCTTTGTCACTTTATCTTACAAAGTGTTGGACGATTTGAAGAAGTTAAGACCATCGGTTCCGGTCTTGTACACGCCTCATCCGCTGTACGACAATTTTGGAAAGGCATTGTCCCGCGGGGAGGCATTACAGAATCTCGGTCTGGATCCAAATTTCAGGTACCTGCTTTTTTTTGGATTTATACGTGAATACAAAGGACTGGACTGGCTTCTCACCGCTTTCGCGGATCCCGGAATGAGAAAATTTCCGGTAAAACTGCTTGTTGCAGGAGAATATTATACCTCTTCCAATCATTATGATCAGATGATCACGGATTACCATCTCGCGGATCATGTGATCCTGCACACAAAATTTATTGATGACAGCATGGTACCTTCCTGGTTCGGGGTGGCCGACCTTGTAGTTCAGCCATACAAAAGCGCCACACAGAGTGGCGTAACACAGATAGCATACCACTTCGAAAAACCGATCCTGGTTACCGACGTAGGTGGTTTGGGTGAAATTGTTCCTCACGGGAAAGTAGGATATTCGGTATCACCGAATCCGGCAGCCATCACTGAAGCCCTCCTTGATTTTTTGGAAAACAACCGGACAGCGGAGTTTACAGCGAACATCAAGGTTGAAAAGAAACGTTTCTCCTGGGAAAAAATGGTAGAAACGATTGAAATGCTCGATGACAGGATTCTAAAAAATAGGCTAATTTAGAACGGGAAAATCGGCATGAAATTTCCCCCTTTCATAAAAGTTCATCCTGACTCATGAATCTTTATAAAAAAACAAGGATTTGCAGACAGAAATTGAAAAAAGAGAGATTGAAGACTTGTATGAGGAGTTGTTAAAATCCTTTACCCGTCCGCTTACACCCGAGAATTTGCAATTGATACAAAAAGCATATCAGTTTGCATCAGCGGCTCACATGGGTGTCAGGCGCAGGTCGGGAGAGCCATATATTATTCATCCGCTTTCGGTAGCGAAGATCGTTATAAGTGAGATGGGACTTGGCACAAAATCCGCAGTAGCAGCGATTCTTCACGATGTGGTGGAGGATACCGATTTCACTGTTCAGGACATCGAGAAGATGTTTGGAGCCAAGATTGCAATGCTTGTTGACGGTTTAACAAAGCTTTCGGGTACCTATGATTCCAAACAGGCCACTAATTTCAGGAAGATGCTGATGACCCTTTCGGATGATGTAAGGGTGATCCTGATCAAGCTGGCTGATCGCCTGCACAATATGCGGACGCTTGATTCGATGCCTCAAAACAAGCAGCTGAAAATATCTTCTGAAACGCTCTATATTTTCGCTCCACTGGCTCACAGGCTGGGACTATATGCCATCAAGTGTGAACTTGAGGATCTGAGTTTGAAGTTCAAGGATCCGGAGACCTACCGGCAGATTGAACTGAACCTTCGAAGTGAAGAGGAGCGCATCAGTTATCTGGTGCACGATTTCATCAAACCCATCCAATCTAAATTATATGATGAAAACTTCGATTTCACGGTAAGCGGAAGGACCAAATCGATCTATTCTATTTACCAGAAGATGCAAACAAAGAATATCACCTTCGAAGAGATTTACGATCTTCTTGCTGTTCGCATCGTTTTTAAACCAAAGGAAAATCTCTCCGAAAAACGCCAGTGTTTTGATATCCTGTCTTTGGTTACAGACATTTACACCCCGAAGCCTGACCGGATCAGAGACTGGATTACCATTCCGAAAGCCAATGGATATGAGTCGCTTCACACCACGGTAATGGGACCGGAAGGACAGTGGGTAGAGGTTCAGATCCGGAGTGAGCGTATGGATGAAATTGATGAGCGTGGTTTTGCAGCGCACTACAAATATAAAGGTGACAGCGCCTCTGAAAGCGAACTGGATAAGTGGCTGCTCAAGATCAGGGAGCTGCTGGCCAATCCTGAATCAGATGCCCTTGATTTCCTTGATGAGTTTAAACTCAATCTTTTCAGCCGCGAAATCGTTGTTTTTACCCCAAAAGGTGAGATGAAGATGTTGCCAAAAGATTCTACCGTCCTGGATTGCGCTTACGATATCCATTCTTCTTTAGGGTATCACTGTATCGGGGCAAAAGTGAACCATGCGCTGGTGCCAATGAGCCATATTCTGAGAAGTGGTGACCAGGTAGAAATCCTGACTTCCGAAAAACAATCGCCAAAACCGGATTGGATCAACATTGCCGTTACCGCCAGGGCCAAGACAAAGATCAAGGACTCGTTCAAACAGGAGCAGAAAAAACACATCGAAGAAGGTCTTAAGAAACTGACTGCCCAGTTTGAAAAATTGAATGTGAAACCAACTTCCAATACACTTAAAAAGTTACTCAACCATTATAGCTTTCACTCCAAAGAACAGTTGTATGCCGAAATTGGGATGGGCCTTGTTACATTAGATAACCTGGACGAGGTTCTTCAGACAAAATCTGAAAACAGATTTGTGAAATTATGGAATCTTACCTTTTCCTCCGATAAAAAAGAGGAAAAAATCGATAAAAAGAAGCCTTTCCTGCTTACAGAAGATTCAAAACAATCCAATTACAAGCTGGCTGTTTGCTGTAATCCCATTCCAGGAGATAATGTGGTAGGTTTTGTATCTGAAGGTGAGCAGATTATTATCCACCGGAAAACATGTCCCGAAGCCATCAAACTCATGTCGAGCAGGGGCGAAGATATTGTACAGGCCACCTGGAATAAATTCAAGGTCCTCTCCTACCTTACCCATATTTACCTGCGCGGATTCGACAGACAGGGAATGGCCAACCAGATTACAAATATAATTTCCAACGAATACGGAATAAACATGCGGTCGCTCAATCTGGACGCGCACGACGGTATTTTTGAGGGACATCTCTACCTCTATATTCACAATACCGATAATCTGAATACCTTAATATCTAAACTACTAAAGCTGAAGGGAATTGACTCGGTTACCCGCCAGGATAAATAAGAAAAAATATTATTTTCTCTCCAGCCATTTTTTGGGAACAGGTACGATGCAGATATTCATCGATTTGTTGTCGGCCGAAAGCATGGCCGACTGTATTTCAATCCTTGTACCATCCGGACTGAATGTCGGATGCGGGTGATCGGCCGCGGTGTCTTTGTGACCGGTTGTCAGCATAATCATCTCATGCGTATTCCTGTCTATCAGGTACAAGCTGCGCGAAAAATCATCACCCGCCGCAAAACGCCCGTCAGAGGAGCCGTTGACATGCCAGAAACCGCTGCCTTTGGATATTTGTCCGGCAATGGTCATCTCTCCCGTTTTGATATTGACGATTCCAAGACCCGTCGGCTTCTCTCTTGTGCCCGATGGACCCCATGCAGATTCCTGTCCGGGATTTGCACCGCTAACACCAGTGCCCGGCAATTTTACACCTGTTGAATCCGGAGCCCTGCGATGACCTGAAATAGTAAAAGCCACCTCATCGCGACTGATAACTGCCTCATGGGTAATCCATTCGTAGGTTGCCTCCGGATAAAGCGGTCGAAGACCGGTTCCATCCGCAAGGACGATCCAGGTGCGCTGAGGTGCTTTCCCTCCTGTTTCCCAGCAAAAAACAATTTGTCCGGGAACCCATGGATTACTCTGAATGTGCCCAACCTGAAATGGAACAGATACCACATATTTTAGCTCACCTGTCCGGATATTCATTCCTGCTATTCCTCCCGGACCCTTGCCCATATTCCTGGGACCAAAAGCTCCTTCAATTTTTGTTCCTTCCGGCAGGTGTTTTTTTGCTTCCGAAGCGCCCACTTTAAACCATACCCACTCTTCTCCCCCATCGAGTGCCATATCTCCGCCAGCTTCCATCGCTGGTGGCGTAGTACCACATACCCGCTGATAGGCTGTCTCAGATTTCAATATTCCTTTCTGACTGTCATTAAACAATTTCCCCAAATCAACCTCAACGATATCAAGCGAATTTTTCATGGATGGGTCCAACTTATTCCTCATGAAATATAGTTTCATGGATTTTCTGGCAACATTCAGCATGCCAGTGTAGCCACCTTCAGATACCTGAACGATTTCACCGGTCTTTTCGTTGACAGCCATGACCTCGCCTTTTACTCTTTCCGACTTGAATATAACCCACTGACTATCTGATGTCCACTGATTATGCGTCTGGTAAATTTTGGAGTCACCTGCCGGCGTGCTGGTAAGAAAGGTCAGTTTTACCCCGGTTACAGGATCAGTAACAACTTTTTTCTCTGAGGGGAAACGACGGCCTATCTGAGCGTGCAGAGTCTGCTGAAATGTCAAAAATAAGGTCACAAAAAACAAAAGAGCAATAATCTGATTTTTTTTCATGGCATAGTTGAGTAAAATATTCTTCTAAAATAATAAATATATAAGTATTAGTTTACTTTTAGTCTTCCAACAGAAAACCAATATTTCATGCCAAAAGGAGGATTGCTATTTATTATAATAGTCGGTTTATCAGCATTATCGGCATCAGCCCAAGGCGTTCATGGTCGCATTACCAACTCCAGTGGTGAACCTGTTTCCTACGCCAGCATCTATGTTCCCCAACTCTCGACAGGCACAACTTCCAATCATGAAGGGAATTATGAACTCAAAATCCCGGAAGGAAAATGGACTATTTTGTTTCAATATCTGGGATACCAGACTGTATCTATTGAAGTTACAGTTGGCAAAACATTTGAAAATATCAACATCGTACTTTCTGCCCAGAACTATGTTATCCCTGAAATTGAAGTACTTGCAACAAAAGAGGATCCTGCTTTCTATGTCATGCGAAAAGCCATTGCAATGGCCCCCTATTATCAGAAACAAGTCTCAAAATATTCATGCAAGGTATACCTGAAAGGAAACGGGATATTTGAAAAAATACCCTTTCTGCTGGAGAAACAGATGAAGAAAGAGGGATTGAAAGAGAACCAGCCATTTGTCATGGAGACGCTCAGCAAAATTGATTTTGAACTCCCTGACAAGGTAAACCAACAGGTTCTGGCTATGCGCTCTTCCGGTCAGCAGAACAATACCTCCCCCATGGGGATGATTACCAACAACCT
>JANYKW010000028.1 GCA_025358025.1 Bacteroidia bacterium
TGGAAAGGAGAGATTCACAGTTTCTTTAAGGTAGAGGGTATTCCTGTGGAAGTAACAACGATTTGCCATCCGGATATGGATATGATCTCATCCAAAATCAACTCACCGCTGATTGATGCCGGAAGGCTTAAGGTGAAGTTCAGATTCCCCTATCCTACGGGGAATCATATGGATGGAGCATGTGACTGGAAAAGTCCGGACAAACACAAAACAATTGCCAGGTCAATTTCGGATAATTCGCTTATTTTTCAACGCACACTTGATGCAACTACCTATTTTACAAAAGTCGACTGGACGGGCAATGCCAAAATGGATGAAAAACAGGCCCACTATTTTGAACTTTCACCCAAGGGTAAGAGCATCGAAATTAGCTGTCTCTTTTCCAAAGAGGAGAGATCCTTTGTTTTAGCTGATTTCGGCCAGGCAAGAAAATGCAGTGAAGCTAAGTGGAACTATTTCTGGAACCGTGGCGGTGCCGTAGATTTCTCAGGAAGCAGTGATCCAAGG
Source organism: Bacteroidia bacterium (assembly GCA_025358025.1). Taxonomy (GTDB): domain Bacteria; phylum Bacteroidota; class Bacteroidia; order Bacteroidales; family Prolixibacteraceae; genus CAINVV01. Next base: position 508 of record JANYKW010000028.1, read on the forward strand.
GCAAGTGAACTTGAGAGACGGGTTGTTCTTTCACAGTATCTGATGGCTATTCAGTGTGCAGGCACTGTTCCTCCACAGGAAACAGGTTTAACCTACAACAGCTGGTATGGCAAGTTCCACCTCGAGATGCACTGGTGGCATGCTGCCCATTTTGCACTCTGGAACCGTATTGATTTGCTGGAAAAAAGCCTTGGCTGGTATCGCGACATCTTGCCAATGGCACAGAAACTTGCTCAGCGACAAGGCTTTAAAGGAGCCAGATGGATGAAAATGACTGATACCACTGGCACCGAGGCTCCCTCGGGAGTCGGTTCCTTCCTGATCTGGCAACAACCTCATATAATCTATTTTGCTGAGCTTTGCTACCGCAACCACCACACCAACGATATACTCGAGAAATACAAGGAACTGGTATTTAAGACTGCCGATTTTATGGCCTCATTTCCCACCTATGATCCAGATAAGAACCGTTATAACCTGGTTGGAATCATTCCGGCCCAGGAGACCTTTAAGCCCGAGGAAACTTTTAATTCACCTTATGAACTGGCATACTGGCACTGGGGACTGACTGTCGCCCAACAATGGCGTGTACGACTGGGTATGAGCCGCAACCGGCATTGGGATGAGATTATCGAAAAACTGGCCGTTCTCTCTCAAAGGAACGGACTTTACCTCTCTGCTGAGAGTGCGCCTGATTCCTATACAAATCTGCCTTTCTATTCTGACCATCCTGCCGTTTTTGGTGCATTGGGATTCATGCCGGAATCGAGAATTGTAAATAAAAAGACCATGAACACTACATTTGATTTTGTGTGGGATCACTGGAACTGGAAAAAAACCTGGGGATGGGATTTTCCGTTGGTTGCAATGACAGCCACCAGGCTTGGAAGGCCCGACAAAGCCGTAGATGCCCTCTTTATGAAGATTCAGACCAATACCTACCTTGCCAACGGACACAATTATCAGGATAAGCGATTAAGGCTTTACCTGCCGGGAAACGGAGGCCTGCTCGCTGCCGTAGCCATGATGTGTGCAGGATATGACGGTTGTGAAACTGAAAATCCAGGTATTCCGAAAGATGGCACATGGAAAGTAAAATGGGAAGGCCTGAGTAAAATACCATAAGATTTAACAGCAACTATTTTAAAGGAGTAATCTTTCCATGCAATCTCACAGGAAGTTTATCATCCGGATTAATTATCACCTCAAAAATATATTCGACTGAATTCTTGAAAATCTTGCCGCAGGTCAGATCCACTTTAGTCATTTCAAATGGTTTTAGACCGGGAATATTCCCAGTGGCAACTTCAATTTCCTTATCATCAATGATATATACAATTTTCAACTGAGCTGCTTTGGATGCTGTCTGTCCGAAATTTTGCACCTCAGTTTTCAGGTTAAATCCGTTGTCCAGGGGCGTAATTACTGGTAAACAGGCAGAAAGAATAGGTTCGATGTAATTAACACCCGGTAAACGGGCATAACCGAAAAGAAGTTTGCCGTCATGGTTTTTACCAATCATTTTAGCTGCAAATTCATCCTCCCGGATTCCATTACCTGCTCCTGTGAATGTGACAATCAAATCCTTACCATACTTTTTGGAATTCAGAACCTGACAGCCTCTTCCGTAGTTTACCTCTTCCGGATCTCCGAAACGAAGAGTTTGTATATCAATATCTTTCAACGGATTAAAACCTGGTTCGGCCTCAATTTTTACACTTATTTTTTTGGTATTTGCATTAATCTGATTTTTATCCATAATAGTCAGTAAGCGACCAACTGCAAGCGGAATGCCAATGTTTTTTGAGCTATGAATGTCACTGCCTTTATCGAATTTTTTCTCTACATCAATTACAGCAAAATTGGCTTGAATAGCACGTCCAAACTGATCCTGAAAAATTTTCATCCGTTCGAGCTTATACCATCCTTCTACTGTTCCGTCTTTGTGCTTGGCAATGCCGGGCATATAAGCTTCCCCTGATTCAACTTTCCAGCTCACACCATCCTTCGAACGAAGGTAAACGGCAATGCGACCGAGCCAGTCATTAACAATGAGGTTGTACTGAACATTATCACGCCAAACTACCGGATCTTCGAAATTTCCAGGTCTTTGGGGATAGGCACGCAGAGGAACTATTTTGTTTTCCGCATTTAACCATGTTCCGGTAACCTGGCTGTAGGCAGAAAGACCGGTTTGACTGAACCATTGACCACCTCCCCGGCAAATCATCAAATAAGATCCATCTTCCCGTTGGGCAAAGGTAAAATTTGAATTACCTTCAATCAGACGCCGGTCACGGTTCAGAAATTCGAATTTGCCATATTCCCACGGACCATTACATCCATCAGCAATGTAATATCCATCAATAACATAGAGAACATATCTACCATCTGTGAGTTTAAAAACCTCCGGGTTATGCCCCTTACCAATGGTATCCTTCACAAGAAAAGGTCCTATCGAATTGTCGGAAACAGCATGAAAAACAACCGACGCCGGCCAGGTTGCATGACCTTTGGGGGAGCTCTCAAGCCAGCCACATACATATAGATGGTATTTTCCATCTTCTCCCAATTTAATATTTCCTCCCCAGTAAGACCATTTTCTGTCTTCAATGCCATTGTCGGCATGACGAGGTAATACATTGTCTGCTCCCCATGCATCCCGGGTTAACACGCCCAAATCAGGCATCGGTAAGAATCTGTCCATAAACCGGCCGCCATAGACGAGATTACTCCAGGCAGCGGGTCTTGGCCGTTCAGTAGTCTGTGCTTTTGTAACATTTACTGTTACAAGAAAAGATAAAAAGGCAATAATTAAAGTTCCTGAACTCGTCATGACTTCTGTTTTTTTGGTATAATTGACAGGTTTCAAAAACCTGTCAGGTTTGGATGGTGGTTTGAATCGAAAGCTGCTCCCGGCACTTGAGGCACAGATGCTGGTCTTTCTGATCAATATCTTCCACGTAGGTACTCGATCTCATGACACAGGTAGGGTTGTAACAATGTATAAGTCCAAAAGTATGTCCAAGTTCGTGAATGACCTCCTTTCTGAAGCGATTTACAAGTAATTTCTCATCTTTAAATATCCCGTAACGTTCATTTCTCAGCCTGTAAATTGAGGCAATTCCTGCACGTCCGTTTAAATATGCCTGTCCAAATATATACGTCAGAATGGGAATAAAGAGATCAACATTAAAGAGGCCAAGGGTTTTATCTGTGTCATTAGAAAAATACAAATCAATCTCTTTCAGAAGCCTGTAACCGTCGTACTGCCTCCGGGATGGGTCAAAAAAATGGCTAAGGTCCAAATGTCCTTCCCTGGTTTTTACAGGAAGTAAAAACTCATGTTCAACATCCTTCACAACCTTATCAAGAAGGCCCTTCTCAAAATACCCAAAGGAAATTAAAGTGACATTTTCCAGATTCATTCGTGGATGGCTTTATTGGGGAAGTACTTCGAGTACTTCAAGTACTTCGAGTACTTCGAGTGACTGGAGTACTTCGAAAGCCTGAAGCAGTAAATGAATGTGATAAAAATTATTTAGGTTGGGTAAGGCCGTACTTTTTGATTTTGTTGTACAGCGTTACCCTGTCCAATTTAAGTGCTTTCGCTGAAACAGTAATGTTCCAGCTGTATTTATTAAGAATTTGAAGAATGTGCTTTTTTCCCAAATCATCCAGGCTTTCAAACGAAGGGTTACTCTTTTCCTTAATCAAAGGCAGATCCCTTAATTGTATTTTTTTTCCATTTCCAACTACAATGGCACGTTCAATCATATTCTCAAGTTCGCGGATATTGCCCGGAAAGGAATATTGCTCCATTCTTTGCTGCGCTGCCGGTTCAATTGGCATAACGGGCCTGTTCATCGATAAACAATATTTTTTGATAAAGTATTCGATGAGTAAAGGTATATCTTCAACTCTGTTGCGTAAAGGAGGCACATGAATATTGACTACATTGAGCCGGTAATAAAGATCTTCCCGAAACAGGCCTTTCTCTACCATGCTTTTTAAATCCCTGTTGGTGGCACATAAAACCCTGAAATCCGAGCTGATTTCCTTGTTGCCACCTACACGCACAAAACACTTTGTTTCCAGGACGCGCAACAACTCTACCTGCATTTTAGGCGAAATGGTTGCAATCTCATCCAGAAAAATGGTACCACTGTCGGCCATCTCAAATCTTCCCTTCCTGTTATAGATAGCCCCCGTAAATGCACCCTTTTCATGTCCGAAAAGTTCGCTCTCCAACAGACTCTCAGTCAGCGCTCCGCAGTGAACGCTCACCATAGGAAAGAATTTGCGGGGAGAATTGGAATGAATTGCCTTTGCCACCAGCTCTTTCCCTGTACCACTTTCACCAGTAATAATCACAGAGGCAGTAGATTGTGCCACACTCTCAATCTGCCGGAATACCTCCTGCATTGCTTCACTGTGACCAATGATATCTTCCACATTTTCGAGTGAGCTGACTTTATCCTTCAAAATTTCATTCTCTTCAATTAAAGAGATTTGTTTTGAAGCATTACGGATCAGGTGAGAAAGATCATCAGGATCGAAAGGTTTTGTAACATAATCGAATGCTCCATCTTTAAGCGCCTGAACAGCTGTGTCTACCGTTGCAAAAGCAGTCATGATGATGACGATGGCATCACTTTTCAAAGATTTGATACGCTTTAACATCTCCAATCCGTCCATTCCCGGCATTTTAATATCTGCCAGGATGATATCATAACTGTCTGACTGAAGGATAGTGAGTGCTTTTTTTGCATTTTCTGCACATTCGACATGATAACCATCTTCGATAAACCAGTTGTACAAAGAATCTCTCACCGATTCTTCATCGTCAACAATCAATATTGAAATTTTTCTGGCCATACTTTAAAATTATTTATTCCTGATTAAAGGTAAGGTTATTGAAATTGTTGTTCCCTTGCTCCTTTCAGATTTTACTTCTATTTTCCCCTTGTGATTTTGAATAATGCCGTGAACAATGGCCAATCCCAGACCTATCCCGTTTGTCTGTTGCTTGGTCGAGAAGAAAGGTTCAAAAATATGGGAAACATCTTCTTCGCTAATCCCGATACCATTGTCAGAAATTTCGATCCGGACAAAATCCTCATCTGGATTTAGTGTTCTGAACACAACTTCTCCGTTATCTGTAACGGCCTCTGATGCATTCACCAGAATGCCTATACATGCCTGCTTGATTTGGTTCGAACTACAGTAAATCAGATCTTGTTTGGCAGAAAAATCTGATAGAAAACTCACATTGGCAATTTTCATTGGATGAGTCATCAATTCATACGTTTCAAGTAATATTTCCTGAAGATGTCTCGGTTCGAACCCATCCTGATCTTTCCTGGAAAAGTCGAGCAGTCCCTTTACGATATCTCCGCATCTTTTAGTCTCATTCTCAATGAGTTTCAAATGCTTCAACATGGATTCTTTTTTGGTTGGATCAAAGTCCTGGTTACTCAGTTGCTTAGACACCAGTTTGGCATAAATTAGAATTCCGGACAGTGGATTGTTGATTTCATGGGCTACCGAGAGTGACAGTTTCCCAAGAGAGGCAATTCTTTCAACATTGATCAGCTCATTCTGGACCTGTCCCAACTCTTCTGACTTTTTCTGAACTTTGTATTCAAGCTGTTGCGACCAATTCTGGAGTTCGTTTGTTGCAGTCTGCAGATTGTCAAGCATCTCATTGAAGGCAAGCGAAACCATCCTCATATCCGACAACTGGTGTGGTTTTACAGCAAGCCTGGTACTTCTGTCTCCCTTTGCAACATCCAGACTTGCCCTGATAATTGCATTCAGTGGATTTTTAATTTTCTTTCTCGCAAAAAAGATTAAAAAAACAATCAGCAGACTTGTTAGCAAGGCAGCAAGGAGAAAGTAATCAGTGGTGGATTTTTCCAGCGCAGCATCCAAACCGGCCAATGGCATTTTAATAATGAGTGAACCGAGTACTCTGTCATCCGGACTGTGTGCATGGCAGGAGCTGGTATAACATGATTTGTCGTTAAGAATTGGTGATTTTATTAGGAGATGCCTGCAATTGTTGTTGTTATGGTTCATGCTGCATTCGCTGTCTATTCCGATAATCTTGTACGATTTTTCCGTTGCGGAGAACATAGCAGAGAAATTCTTGTGGCAGGAGATACAGTCTGGATCGCTGTGATTGGTGGTATCGTTGGCAATCGAGGAATAAACCAGATTATTTTTATTGTCATACATATTGACATCATCAATACCGGACATGGTATTGATAATATCCAGTGTTCCCTGTAGTGAAGTTCTGTCATTCTCAAGCATCGAACGGTACAACGCACCTTCTACGAGAAAACCAATGTTATTCCCATTTTCCCGGATAACAGATTTCATGTAATCTTCATTGACAGAACGGAATATAACTCCAAAGGAGAGGAAAAGAAAGAAGGATGATAAGGTAGTAATTAGTACAACCCTGCCATAAATGGAAGAACGAAAGTTAACATAGGTATTCACTATCGGAGCTCCAACTTTGTTACCTCCTGATATATCTTTGATCCATCTCATCATGTTTTGTTTGACTACTAAAAGTGGTTTGCCAATCTATTTGGAAGAAGTGATTAATATGCCTAAAGTAATTGGAAGAGATAAAGTTACTGATTGCTAAGATAATTGCAATAATTTGAATAATGGTTCAATTATTCAATTTTTTCAACAATATATTTGTTTCTTTCAACTGTTTATATTTTATTTCTTAATTGCCAAATGGAATAACCATTCGGATTATTATCATTTCGGTTGGTGATGGACAAATCATGGCGATTTCATGTGTTAATAATTTGATTTTTAACTGTCAGGTGGAATTCCTATCCGGCGGATGGCGGATTCGGTTGTTGTGAACATTTACTCATGGGTATTTCATAATTGGCAACAGGTAATCTTTTAAAAATGAAGCGATGTGGCTTACACATCGCTTCTGTTCTAAAAATCTGATATTATTGAACTTAGAAACTGTTTAAAACTTGAAATTACACCCAAAATCAAAAAATATACCCCGGCCCTAAAGGGTGTTTTTTTGATTTTTAGGGCTCCCTTCAGGGTTCGGGGTAACCCTAAAAATCAAAATGAATGAAATTTAAACAGTTTCTTACATTAATTTTGAAAAACTGAAAATCGTCTAAAAATATTCCGGACCGTATTCGTGTTTCCCAAGACTTTCAAAGTGTGGATATTTTGACTTTGTCCCCAAAAATCTGTGCTGAAAATCCTCCCAGACTTCCGGTGGAAGATGAGAAAGAGGCTGGTCAATCAATTCACCGCCATCCTGCAAAACAATTTTGGAAGGATCCGATGTATATCTTTCCACAGAAGTGGCCAGGAAATCCTTGAATCTTTCCAATTCTCTGGCTGACCAGCCGGTAGCTTCCTCAGCCAGGTAACAGCAGCTTGTCTCTGCAATCCACCTGGAAGGTTTAATTTTATAAAGCCATCCTTTCTGGTATGGATCTTCATTAATTAGTCCAGGGTTCTCATTCAGCAAAGAATTTGCGACCAGAATTTCTCCGGAAACCGGAGATAAAATCCGAAGTTTGCGCCCATCATGGGTAACCTCTGCCAAAAGATCTTCCTTATTTACGAGCTCACCTGATTTTCTCAGTTTGCTGAATTTCACCTCACCGGTGAGATGCAGCAACAAATCATCCAATCCAACCTTGGCAACACCCTGGCGGTCGAGGTGGGTCCAGGTATGATTTTTACCAAAGAAGATACCCTGCGGAACTCTCAAACCATTGGCTGTAAGAACTCCCAGCTTTTTCTGAAGTTGTTTAGTTAACTTAACCTGTCTGTTAAGTATAATCCAAAAAGGAACCAGTATGGCAAAGAATGCGATAATTGCCACGTATTCAATTCCTTTCGTGTCAAAAATGTTGTGGTAAGTAAATCCGTCCATAATTTTAATTTTTAATGTTTATATTCCCGCTTGTTGCGAATACTTTAGCTCATATTTTTTCATCTTCCACCCATGAAGGTGATTCTCTCAATACCGGCATACGGTTGATAATCCATTTGAATATTAATATTTCGGTGAAGATAACGGTGAGTGTTACGACTATTTCCATCCATGAAGGGTAATAGTGTGATGCAGCATCCCATTTGAAACCAATCACCGTTAGATTTAATCTATTCAGAATGACTCCAATCATTGTCATGATTGCTGCCAGGCGAATCATGAATATATTCCGGTGACGGTAACTGTAGAGGAAAAGGAACATGGGAAGCAATACAAAGCCCAGCATCTCCAGCAGAAACCAGTATCCCATCTTCGTATTCAACAAATCCCAATTTTTTCCGTGGATTAAAACGAGCAACTGTAAAAAGAAATAGGCAAACATCGCACCTGCGCAAATTTTAGCCAATCCTTGTAGTATCCCGTTTTGTGCCTTGTGATTCTTTTCGCTGATCTGGTTAAAAAAGACTTTGTGGCTGATAGATCCCTCAAAAATAACCATGGACAATCCTGCAAAGACACTGGATACCAAGAACATAATTGGAATAAACTCAGAATACCACAAAGGATGGATTTTATCCTTTGCCATCAGGTAGAGTGCACCCAATCCTGACTGATGCAATGTTGAGAGGGTAATACCAAAGATGACTGCGCCGATGGTCAGACCTGAAAGAATCTTTCTAGCCCTTCTGGCACCAAGCCATTCTGCAATGGCAGGAGAAAACTCGATCAGTTCGGCAATCATATAGAGCAGGAAGTGCCATGCTACCAGAAATAAAACAGAGCTGGTACCAAAATTGTTCCCAATGATGGGGTTGATAACATTCCAGGGCCTTCCAAGATCCAGAAGCAAGGCTCCTGCATAAAAAAGATAGGCCAGAAAACCGTTTAAAACAGTAACCCTGACAATAGAATGATATTTCTCAACTTTGAGGATATAGACTATAAAAGTAAGGACATAAGCACCACCTGCAAAAGCGACTCCGGTAACAACATCGAATCCTATCCACAAACCCCAGGGAGTGTCCTGTGTTAAATTGGTAACTGAACCGAGACCACTCACAAACCGGATGACAATCAACACAATACCCAGAATAATAACTGGAAAAGCGATGAGGTTGAAAGGTGTCAGCAATTTTCCTTTGGGTTTAAGTTCACTCAAAATAAATTTAAAGATGGATCCACCATCATTGTCCTTTGCTATTGTTTGAATTTGCTTATTCATTTTCGTCTTCATTTGAATGGTTTCTATTTTTTGTCGCTTCATGGATACCCAATAACAGGGGCGGTAACAGTACAAATACCGAAGGAACAGTGTAAAGGAAACCTTTGGATAGTTCCGGATAGGACGAATTTTGCAGTTTGGTATTGAATCCAACTTCATTGAAAGGCGCTGATGAGAGATATAACCATCCTGTACCACCTGCTACCTCTTCTCCATATATTTGATTTACATAATCTTTAGGGGATTCAAATATTCTCTTTCTGGCTTCTTGTATCAATTCTCTTCTGGTTCCGAAGGTCAATGCATCTCCGGGACAGGCTTCAGCGCAAGCCGGGATTTTTCCTGTTTTGATTCTGTCGTAACACATATCGCATTTTTCAATCTTTGGATTGGCGCTGTGATATTCAAATTTGGGCACATCAAACGGACATGATATCATGCAATACCTGCATCCCATGCATTTGTCGCCTCTCCAGACCACAGGCCCCTCCTTGGTCTTGTGCATGGCCTGTGTCAGACAGGCGGCAGCACATGCAGGTTCATTGCAATGCATGCATTGTTTCTTTACATATACTTCACCTTTGGAGGTGATATGGTTGTTAATCACAGAGCGTTGTGATTCACTGGTATTACGGATTACTCCCGCTTTTAATTCGTCTTTGGCTTCGGGCAAACCATGCGCTGTTGCACAAACTCTTTCACATGCCCTGCACCCAAGACAACGTGTTGAGTCGTAAAGTACACCCTGAAATTCAATTGCATTTTCATCCTGTTTTACAGCTCCAAAACTATTCCCCACTGCCAGTGTTGCCCCGGCAACACAAATGGTTTTAAAAAAATTACGTCTGTCAAAACTCATATAATTAAGATTAGTGATTTATTGGTAAATGAGTTGAAAAATATTACCTGGAAGTATCAATGAACCGTGTCTGAAAATCCTCCCACACTTCCGGATCCATTTCCGCCAGTACATTATCTGTAAGTTCGCCACCATCCTGAATTACAACATGGGCATATGCCAGGTTATTGGTTTTCACAGAAGCCGAAATGAACTCCTTGAGCCTTATAAATTCATCCCTGAGCCAAGATGCATATTTTTCACCCATGAACATGAACTGTACCTCTCTGAGCCAATTCCTGGGTTCGATCAAGTATACCCAACCATCAGAATAGGGTGAAGAATTGATGATTGAAGAGTCAGAAAGCAATGACTCATTCTGTTGCAGGATGGTTCCTGATAGTGGAGCGTATAGGTTCAACTGTTTGCCATTCTGAACGATGGTCACAATTTTTTCGCCTCTTCTAACCGTCTCTCCAGGCTTTTTCATCATAATTCTGGTTAGTTTACCTGTAATGTGCTGGAGAAAATCATCCAGCCCTACTTTTACATTACCATCTTTCTCCATAAAAGCCCAGGTATGTGTTTTATCAAAATAGAGGCCCTTAGGTACATGGATGGTATTTTCAATCAGCATTGGAGCAATATGTATTTGCTGATCCGGCATCATGGATTCAGCACGTTTTTTGCTGTATAGGAAGATTATAGAAAATAGTCCAATCAAAACAATCACAGTCAGAGCGATAGGCCAGGAATAAGGTGCGGTTGCAGTTTTGACCTCCTGAATTTCTCCCATTGCGGGACTGATCAAAGAAGACAAATTTGACTTCATCTCACCATTGGTAAGACTACAATAGCCGGTTGAATTGAGCATCATCTGACCATTATCATCCAGGATCCACGACAGAAATGCCAGCTCCTTCTGATTGACCGGCTTGGATGAAGAAACTGCATATATATTGTTGATCAGTGAAGTCGGATATTTTCCTATCCACACTCCATGTGCAAAAGCATCCAGATCGCTGTAAATATTTTCAAAATAATCGATGCGTCCGTTTCCATTCTTATCAATGGGGAGAAGCCTTACATTCTCATAACCCGAAAGATTCGTTCTTAGATCGTTCAACCTGCAAAATCCGATGGCATATGGATCTGTCTGTACAGCGGCCAATACTTCTGCAGGAGTTTTGACAGCTAATGCCGTACCGGAGCTGATATCGATTTTTGAAAAATCTGCAAGACCATTCTTAACACCCTCGTTATCTGATATGTAAATATGAACAGGATTATTCTGACCGTTTGCTATACAATCGGCCCAACTCCTTTTTTCAGGATCAGTTAACAGCAATGCAAATTTTCCGGAGGAGATCCCAGTTTGCTGCAATTGACTCATCATCGGATTCTTTGCATTTACTACCGGAACAATGACATCACGACCAACAACCATTTTCCAGATAGGCTGGTTATTGATTTCAGCTGATTTCTTCTCTGTGATCAGACTCAAATGATCAAAAGCTTGTGATTTGCCCTCAATTAGCTGATCCAATGTGATTTTTGCAGATGGATTGGCTGAATTGTAATTATTGACCCAATTTTGAGCCAAAATCAGCAACTCAGATGAACTTGAGACTTTCAAGGATTGTTCTCCTGATTGAATTACAGGGTCATTCCCGGGACTGTCGGCCTTGCCTGATGAGTAGGCAAATTGATTGCAGATCAAAAGTGACATCCCTACCAATAAAATCGTAATGTTTTTCATGACTGAGATTATAAAAGTTGAAGGTATATTGCTTTAAAAAGATGTATGGAATTAGCATCTGCAACTTTTAAATCAATAAGCGTGCCATGAAAAAATATATGCTCTATCTATCTGTATATTAACATTTTAAAATATTAGTGTTTCATTTTCATACATACAAAGTGTAGAATATTTAAACAATAAAAATGTTAAATGATTGTATTTAATTGATTGTTTGGTAGTTGTGAGGGTTGTATAATTTCTATACAGTGTTGTATTATTAAACACCACCTTCATATATTATTGATATTGTGGTAGTTGTCAGAATTTGGATTAGCTGGATTATAGGATTTTTGGATTGAGAATTAATATTTGAAGGATTTGGGATTTCTACAAATATTCGTTTTTGTTCTCAAAATTCCCTAACTTATTAATTATTTATCAATTGGCATCACTGACCGAAAAATGGAAAATGAAAAGATTGACGACGAGCTGACTTACAGAATCATCGGATGTGCAATGAAGGTTCATGCGACCTTAGGAAATGGTTTTCAGGAAGTTATATACCAGAGAGCTCTGGCTATTGAGATGAGAAATGCGGAACTGCAATTTCAGCGTGAATTAGAAATACCAATCTTTTATGAAAGTGCTAAAATCGGAACCAGGAGAGTTGATTTTTTGGTTGAAGAAACAGTTCTAGTAGAACTCAAAGCGATGTCTGCAATAGAAGATGTTCATTTAGCACAGGGACTAAACTATCTTGTTGCTTATAAACTGGACAAGGGCCTTCTCCTTAACTTTGGCGCAAAGAGCCTTGAGATAAAACGCTTAAGGCATCCCAGAAATAAAATGCCGGCTACAATTCCTGGCCAAAATTAATCTTAGAAACAATCCAAAAATCCATTAATCCTGCGAATCCCAATTCAGACGAGGTGGGCGATTCAATGCCCTGTACATCAGATAACATCCACCCAACACAAAAGGTATACTTAAAATCTGCCCCATATTGAGTGCCATACCGGCTTCAAATGCTTCCTGATCTTCTTTGATGAATTCGACAAAGAAACGAACCAGGAACATGAATGCAAAACCATAACCTATGATAAAACCTGTACGATCCTTGAGATCTTTTGCCTTAAAGAAAATCCACAACGAGGATAAAAATAGCAGCAAATATCCCAGTGCTTCATATATCTGGGTTGGATGCTTGGCTATAGTTTCGTGGTTACGTTCGAAAATAAAGCCCCAGGGCAGATTTGTGGCAACTCCATAAATCTCTGAGTTCATCAGATTTCCTGTACGAATCATTGCTCCAACCAGAGCAGTGGGAATTATCAGTCGGTCAAGAGTCCATAGTATCGATCTTTTGGTCACCTTTTTGGAATAGAAATAGATGGCTACGACAATACCTATTGCCCCACCATGACTGGCCAGACCCTGGTAACCAACAAATTTATATCCGGCTTCTCCTTTTGCAATCGGCAGTAAAATCTCGATCAAATGCTGCGAATAATAGCTCCATCCATAGAAAAACACATGTCCAAGACGTGCCCCGACGATTGTGGCAATAATCGTATAAATAAACAGCTTGTCCAGCCACTCCGTATTGGAAGATTCAAACTTGAACATTTTATACATGATCTGGTAGCCAAGCGCAAAACCCACTGCAAACATCAGGCCGTACCAGCGTACAGAGATCGGACCGATACTAAAAAACTCAGGACTAACATTCCAGTGAATGGAGGTTAAAATGCTTAAGATCATGGAGTATATAGTATTAAGATATAAGAAATGAGATATGAGATATGAGACATGAGACATGAGATATGAGATATGAGACATGAGATATAAGAGATGAGATTTGAGTTCCGATTCAACCTAAATCTTATGTCTCATGTCTAATATCTTATATCTTTTTATAAATTTCATTCGTGTCCGTGACAATTTTTAAATTTCTTACCGCTTCCGCATGGACATGGTTCATTACGACCAACTTTAGGGGCGTGTCGAACAGGCTGAGGTGCTTTCTGCTCTTCCTGATGCTCACCGGAATGACCTGATGCTTCCCTTTTCTCTTCACGATACTGTGACCGGTCGTGGGAACGTCTGGCCAGGGGTGCCTCTTTTACCTGGTCGGCCTCACTGATTGGAATCTG
>JANYKW010000032.1 GCA_025358025.1 Bacteroidia bacterium
TTCAGAGGTATGAATTCCGCAAAGAACAATCACCCCATTGTAGTCTGGTTGATGCAGAAGTTTTGTGAGAATGGAGTTGCAATCATCCGGATCCAGCGGATTCTGAACCACAATAAAATCTGAAGCAACGACTTTCCCATAACCTGACAAGCTAATATTTTCAACTTCATACACTTCTGCCAGTCTCCGGCAAAAAGAACGGTAATGATCGTTTTCTACCTGTGCTTCCAGCATAGTCCTTCGGTCGGCAAGCGCCAGAGCCAGAAGTGAAACCCCAAAAGTAGATCCGTAATAGGTAATAAGTTCAGGTTTGAAGTCATTGACCATTCTAAAGAGCAATCTGTCAAAGCGGGCAGGCAACAGATGCAGCTTCTGGATAAAGCGGGGTCTAAATCCTTTCGACGGGACACACAGCTGCTGATAGGACTCCATGTCAAGTATCCTGAGCATATTCATAACATTCACCCGGGCATCCTTCAGCAAAGGATAGAAAGAAAAATACCCGCTGTTTCCGATCACCTCCGTGATCAGCCTGAACAGGAAAGGAGAATGGATCCCATGCCCCTTCCTGTGCCGTGCACGGAAGAGGTATTCAATCTTTTTTCGGGTATAATATTGCATAAAGGAGTACTTCGAGTACTTCAAGTACTTCAAGTGCCTGGAGTATTTCGCATCACCTAAAATAGCTATTTTTACATTAAGTAATCACATTGTGGGATGCCTTAAATTCTTTCTTCTTAACTTTAGGCACTCTCTACACTTTAAGTACCCGAAGTACTTCTTATGCTGGAACAGGAAATAAAATTTCTTCCCGGAGTGGGTCCAAAAAGAGCAGCTATTCTAACCCAGGAGCTGAAGATCACCACTGTGGCTGAATTGCTGTACTATTTTCCATACAAATATGTCGACCGTACCAAATTCTACAAGATCAGGGAGATAAACGAAACCCTGCCATTTATTCAGGTTAAGGGTGTGATCACCAATATGGAAGTCGTTGGTGAAGGACGTGCCCAGCGCTTGGTTGCCAATTTTTATGATGGAGATAATGTGATGGAGTTGGTTTGGTTTAGAGGAATCAAATTTGTAAAAGGAACACTAAAAAAAAAATTCCCGTATGTCATTTTTGGAAAACCAACAGAATTTAACGGAAAATGGAAATTGGTTCATCCTGAACTGGAGGAGGTAGTCGAAGAGGCAGAAAAGAAAGTGGGTTACATACAGCCCTTTTACAATACCAGCGAGAAAATGAAAAGCAATTTTCTCGCTTCAAAAGCCATACAGAAATTTCAGCATTCAGCGATTCAGCTTTGTAAAGGAAAGATAACAGAGACCCTGCCACTTTGGCTGATCGATCAGCTTAAACTGATGCCTCTCGAAACTGCACTGGTTAATATTCACTTTCCCTTTGACCCGCCAACTTTGCGTCGTGCTGAATACAGGTTGAAATTTGAAGAGCTATTTTACATCCAGCTTAAACTGCTTCATCTAAAGCACGAAAGGCAAAATAAATTCAAAGGACAGATTTTCAAAAAGGTTGGCACCTTTTTCAATACTTTCTTCCACAATCATCTCCCTTTTGAGCTGACTGGTGCACAAAAACGGGTAATCAGGGAGATCAGAAAAGATACCCTGAACGGGAAGCAGATGAACCGGCTTCTGCAGGGCGATGTCGGCAGTGGCAAAACCATGGTCGCACTGATGATCTCTCTTATCGCCATGGACAATGGATTTCAGGCCTGCATGATGGCTCCGACGGAGATTCTGGCAGTACAGCATTACCAATCTGTGCTGAAGTTGATTGGTGATCTGCCCGTCAATGTGAGATTGCTGACAGGTTCTACCAAAAAATCTGAACGACTGACCATCCATAAGCAGCTGCTGGATGGTTCCCTGAATCTGCTAATCGGTACGCATGCTCTCCTCGAAGACATTGTTGAGTTCAAAAACCTGGGGATCGTTGTTATCGACGAGCAACACCGTTTCGGGGTCATGCAACGAGCCAGAATGTGGCGTAAGAGCTTCCTGCCTCCCCATGTCCTGGTTATGACAGCAACACCCATCCCCCGCACACTGGCCATGACTGTCTACGGCGACCTGGATGTCTCTGTCATCGATGAGTTGCCACCCGGGAGAAAGCCAATCCGGACTTTTCACTATTACGACAACCACAGGGCCGAACTTTACCAGTTTATCAAAAAGGAGATAGCCCTGGGAAGACAGATTTACATCGTTTTCCCTTTGATCAAAGAGTCGGAGAAACTGGATTTTAAAAACCTCGAAGAGGGGTACGAACAGCTGAGAATCGCATTTCCACTGCCCCAATATAACATCAGCATGGTGCACGGCAAGTTGAAAGCTGCTGCCAAAGATCAGGAGATGCAACGATTTAAAAACAAGGAAACCCAAATTCTCGTCGCTACCACGGTAATCGAAGTTGGGGTGGATATTCCCAATGCCTCCGTGATGGTAATAGAAAGCACAGAACGATTTGGTCTTTCTCAGTTGCACCAGCTCAGGGGAAGAGTCGGACGAGGGGCTGATCAATCCTATTGTATCCTGATGAGCAGTGTAAAACTTAGTCACGAAAGCAGGCAGCGCATCAATACCATGGTAGCTACCAATGACGGTTTTGAAATTGCTGAGGCTGATATGCGCCTTCGAGGACCAGGCGACCTCGAAGGTACCCAGCAGAGCGGACTGGCCTTTGACCTCAGAATCTCCAATCTGGCCAAAGACGGTCAGATCCTGCAATATGCCAGAGATCTGGCAGAAATGATTCTGGCCACAGATCCGCTTTTGCTCGACCCAAAAAATCACATCCTGACCAGACAGCTGCTAGCATTGCGAAAAAATCTCCTGAACTGGGGGGCGATAAGCTGATGTTCAGATTAGTTGATGCAACTATTTCATGAGGTAACGATTTAATACTATGCGGATTTTTGCATTTCATCATGCACCATACATTCAATATTCAGGGTTTAAAAAAAGTAATTAATTTTGATCATGCCTATAAATAAATATCCCCCACCCAATACACCCCAAGCCCCGGCAAATGAATATAGTCCTGACATTAACAGGATTATGTTCATCGCACTGTTACCGGCAACCATCATGGCTTTTCTCTTCTTCGGATTTAACAGTCTGAGAATTATGCTTGCTGCAGTTATCTCCTGCCTGCTTTTTGAGTACACCATTCAAAAATTTATCCTGAAAGTCCCCTCGGCCATGCGCAATGGTTCTGCGGCGATCATCGGATTATTGCTGGCTTTGAGCCTGCCACCCGGTCTTCCGTTATGGATAGTGGTAATTGGCTCCCTGGTGGCAACGGGGATTACCTGGGTCTCTTTTGGCAGACTTGGACAAAACCCTTTCAATCCGGTATTGGTTGGCTGGACTTTTCTGACCATTTCCTTCCCTGGACAGATGACAACCTGGACAGCAACAATTACAGCAATCGATACATTTACAGGTGCAACCCCGCTTGAATTATTAAAAGAAGGTCTTAAAAATGGCAAATCTCTTGAAATGATAATGACCGATAGTCAAATTCCGGGCTATTTTGACATGTTTTGGGGAAACATGAGCGGATCTCTTGGCGAGATTTCCTCCATTGCCATATTGCTGGGAGGCCTCTATCTGCTTTGGAAAAAAATAATTTCATGGCATATTCCTGTGGCTGTTCTCGGCATAATTTTCATATTCCAGTCATTGCTATGGATGGTCGCTCCCGGAAGGTTCATGGATCCCCTGTTTCACATAATAACCGGAGGGGTGATGCTTGGTGCATTTTTTATGGCCCCCAATCTTACAACCTCAGGGATGACTGCTCCAGCTAAACTCATCTTTGGATCCGGTATTGCTTTGATTACCATGATTCTTCGCAATTTCGGATCTCCACCGGAAGGAATCGCTTATGCCATTCTTATGATGAATGGAATTACTCCCCTGCTCAACGCAAAAATCAAAACCAAATTTTAAAAGGATCACATAACATGAGCCATTTTCTGTTACTCCTGATGGTGTCATTTCCTATCTTCCTATCCGGGAAGGAGACCAAAAAAATTGTCAGAAAGATAGACTTTTCAGGCTTAAAGGAGACCTTTTATATACTCAAATCGGACACATCTGTCAGACATGGAACCTATATCCTGGAATCAAACGGGATAGTCCTGATCGAAGGACATTACCAAATGGGGGTCAAAGACAGCTTATGGACCCAATACAATTTGGAAAAAAAAATTAGAGCCAGAGGCTGGATTAAAAATAACAGACGTGATGGTCTGTGGGAATACAATAATTATTTGGGAGAGCTGGAACAAAAAATTGATTTTTCTACAAATGAGATACTATATTATCAGACTCCTTTTGCCAATTATCCGTTCTTAATTTTCGCAAAGGCCGATACCCTCGTCAGCATATTGGACAGACCACCGCTTTATATCGGCGGAACCAGCCGGTTCAACGAATTTTTAGCAGAAGAAATACACATTCCGCTCCACAAACCCGGGGAGAAAATCATGGGTACAGTCTATGTGCAGTTTACCATCGACAGCACTGGAATAACTTCAAATCACCACATTCTGAAAGGAATCGGCAGGGTTTGCAACGTGGAAGCGCTGCGAGTCGTTAAAAGTATTCCTGACGACTGGATTCCTGGGATATTCAACGGCAAATCTGTTTCTGTCGAATATATTGTCACTGTAAAATTTGATAATAATATCTCTTCACCTACATTTCCTTTTAATTTTTAAATACTTTTAATAATAAATTCCAAAATAAAAAAGATGACAGACGACACTTTAATCACCACATGTACCTCGCTGGAAGGTTACCGGATTATCAAACAGCTGGGCCTGGTCAGGGGTATTACCGTTCGGTCCAGAAATATTTTCGGATCCTTTGCCGGAAGTCTGATGACAATTTTCGGAGGCAGAAATGTCATTTATACCGAATTGTGCGAAAAAGCGCGCGAGGAAGCATTGCAGCTTATGGTTGAACACGCCAGAATCATCGGGGCCAATGCTATCATTAACATGCGCTATGATGCCAACGATGTAATGACCGGCCTGACTGAGGTGCTGGCTTATGGCACTGCTGTGGTAGTAGAAAAAATATAGTATAGATGCCAAGAGATCCGAAATTTATTTTTTTTCTGATTCTTTCTGTTTTAGCCGGATTGTTCCTGGGATGGATGGACTCCCGTCAGGGGTGGGATGATACCGGAATTACAGCAGGATTGATTGTAGTTATTTCTGCACTTTTTGGCTTTTCCCATCCCGAACGACCCTGGATCTGGGCACTCACCGTGAGCATATGGATCCCGCTTCATGCCATCCTTTTAACTGGGGACTTCAAAATGCTGGTGGTGACCCTGTTTGGTTTTGCAGGAGCCTACCTTGGGGCAGCCGTTAAAAAGAACAAGCCAGCCTCAAAATAATCGCATTTTCAAATTTCCATATTCTCTCATTTTCAAATTGGCACATTTATTACCTACCTTTGCCTAAAATCACCTTGACATGTTAAAATCGATGACAGGTTATGGCAAAGCTGAATGTGAGCTTTCGCAAAAAAAAATAACGATTGAGATTAAATCACTGAATAGCAAACAGATGGATCTCAATACCCGTATTTCTCTCCTCTTTCGTGAGAAAGATCTGGAGATTCGCAGGGAGCTTTCAGATAAGCTAATCCGCGGGAAAGTGGATTTTATACTTTATAGCGAATCGCTCGGGGAGGATTCAGCAACAAAAATCAACGCAGGAGTTGTAAAGAGCTACTACAAACAGATGGAACAGATCTCAGCAGATCTGAACATTCCTTTACATGACAGCATATTGCAGACAATCCTCACTTTACCTGAAGTCGTTAAGAATGGAAAGGAGGAGCTTGACGAAAAGGAATGGAAAGCTATTACTGCTAAAATAGCTGAGGCTATAGCCTCCCTTGATCAGTTTCGCATACAGGAAGGATCGGTTTTAAAACAGGATTTAGTTTCCAATGTGCAGTCGATCACATCTTTGCTGACAGAAATCGAACAATATGAAGAAGAAAGGGTGACCCGGATCAAGGAAAAGATTTTCGAGGGGCTCAGAGATATTTCCATTGAGCAGGTGAACGAAAACAGGTTGGAGCAAGAGATGATTTTCTACCTGGAAAAAATGGATGTCAACGAAGAAAAGGTTAGATTACTGAACCATTGCAACTACTTCTTAGAAACCATGGGACTAAATGAACCTGTCGGAAAGAAACTTGGCTTCATTGCCCAGGAAATAGGACGGGAGGTGAACACACTCGGTTCAAAAGCCAACCATTTGGAGATGCAAAAACTGGTTATCCGGATGAAGGACGCTCTCGAAAAAATTAAAGAGCAGTTGCTCAATGTTTTATAATATATTTACCCCGAATGAAGGAAGGCAAAATAATCATCGTCTCCGCTCCCTCAGGTGCAGGAAAAACCACCATCGTCAGACATCTGCTGTCGAAGTATAGTAACTTTGCCTTCTCTGTCTCAGCAACTACCAGAAAAGCAAGGGGAAACGAGGTGAACGGAGTTGACTATTTTTTCCTGACTATAGATGAATTCAAGACAAAAATAAACAACAATGAATTTCTGGAATGGCAAGAGGTCTATCCGGATAATTTTTACGGCTCCCTGAAGGATGAAGTTGAAAAAATATTGAATAGCGGGAAGAATATTCTCTTTGATGTGGATGTTGTTGGCGGCAGTAATATCAAGAAATATTATGGTGCCCGTGCCCTTGCTCTCTTTATTCAGCCTCCTTCCATTCCTGAACTCGAAAAAAGGTTAATTGCCCGCTCAACAGACGATCAGAAAGTAATCCGGGAAAGAGTTGAAAAAGCAGAACGCGAGTTGAGCTATGCTCCCCTGTTTGATACCATTATTATCAATGACACCCTGGAGCATGCATTACAAGAAGCCGAGATTTGTGTAAAAAATTTTCTCTCCTGACCTGCCTCCAATGAATAATCAACCAATCATCTAATGAAGATCGCCGTCTATTCCGGTTCGTTCAATCCGATACACAATGGACACCTTGCTGTAGCCAAAGCTTCCTTGGAAGTGGGCTATAATGAGGTATGGATGGTGATTTCCCCACAAAATCCACATAAAAACGAGGAGGAACTATGGCCATTTGAAGACCGGTTGAAAATGGTTGAGCTGGCTGTTTTGAATCAGCCACAGTTGAAAGCAAGCGAATGCGAAAATTATCTTCCGCGTCCTTCCTATACCATCCATACTTTGAAATATCTGAAGAAGAGCTATCCGCAGCATCAGTTCAGGCTGCTGATCGGTGAAGATAATCTTCAAAATTTCCGCCTGTGGAAAGATTATCTGCAGATTATCCGAACCTTTGGCCTAATCGTTTATCCCAGGAATTCCGCACCCGTACATCCATTTGAACCCTCCCCCAATATTTGTTATATCAAAGCTCCACTGCTCAGCATCAGCTCTTCAGAGATCAGATCCAGACTGAATGAAAATCAATCCGTGCGTGGACTGGTTCCTGCAGAAGTGGAGCAATACCTGATTCAGAATTTTATTACGAGTCCATCCAAATCCGATTTTCAAGATCCATGAATAACTCCCTTGAAAACTATGCAGATGTGATCTTACCTCTTCCTCTGGAAGGCCAATTCACCTATCTGATTCCGGATGATCTGAACGGGAAGATAGCACCGGGAATGAGAGTCGTGGTGCAGTTTGGAGTCAAAAAATTTTATTCAGCGATTGTCCGCGCTGTGCATAGCAGAAAGCCGGAAAATATCTCCGCAAAACTCATTGAATCAGTACTCGATGACAAGCCTATTCTCTCTGAAAATTGTTTTTTACTATGGGAATGGATTGCATCTTATTACTACTGCACACTTGGTGAGGTACTCAAGGCAGCATTACCTTCAGGACTCAAACTTGAGAGCGAAACACGCATCTCTCTGAACGAAACTTACATCAAAAATGAGTCTGAGCAACTTAAACCCAAAGAGATACTGCTACTCGAAATAATCAGGGAGAAAAAAGGAATTTCTGTTTTGGAACTTAATAACACGGTATTGAAGAAAGGGACCCTGCCCATACTGAAAGAGTTGTTGAGAAAAGGAGTCATTTATATTGATGAAGAACTCAGGGAAAACTACAAAGCGCGCACAGAGACTATTGTAACCCTTGGTACAGCAATTTTTTCAGAGGAAAAGTTGCTGCGCACCATGGATTTGCTTTTAAAAATCCCAAAACAGCGCGAGATGCTTCAACTCTTTTTGCAGGAGAATGAAGATTGTACCTCCCTGAAAGACAAAGCATTCCCCAAAAAAGCGTTGTTAATGAAAAGCGGTGCCAGCCTGACTGTTTTTAATGGCCTGGTAAAAAAGGAGATCCTGTCTGTATTCGAACAACAGACTGACAGGCTGGAGGCAGGTAAAGAGGCTTCCCGTGCTGCCTATCCATTGTATCCTTCTCAACAGATAGCCTTTAATCAGATAGAGGAATCCTTCACTAAAAATCAGGTTACCCTCCTGCATGGAGTCACTTCCAGCGGAAAAACTGAGATTTATATTAAGTTGATCGAAAAATGCATAAAAGAGGAGAAGCAGATCCTCTATCTATTGCCGGAAATTGGACTTACCACGCAAATGATCAGTAGGTTGCTTGAAGTATTTGGCAAGCAGGTTGGTGTCTACCACTCCAGATTCAGCGACGCAGAGCGGGTTGAAATCTGGAATAAAGTACTCCACTTTCATCCGGGAAATCCGGATCAGACTCATCAGCTGATTATTGGTACGCGTTCATCCATTTTTCTTCCATTTTCCAATCTTGGTCTGATCGTAGTTGATGAGGAGCACGAAAACAGTTACAAACAATATGATCCAGCACCCAGGTATCATGCACGGGACAGCGCCATCGTACTAGCAACCATGCTCAAGATTCCTGTGTTGCTGGGTACAGCCACTCCGGCAGTTGAAACCTATTTCAATGCAAAATCGGGAAGATACGGTTTAGTTGAACTGAATGAAAGATTTACACAGATTGAGCTGCCCGAAATTGTTGCTGTAGACCTGAAACGGGCATACCAGCGCAAATCGATGCGTTCATATCTTACGCCTGAATTGTTCGAAGAGATCACTTTGGCACTCGGTAAAAAAGAACAGGTGATTCTATTTCAAAACAGAAGGGGATTTTCACCTTTTATAGAATGCAAAAGTTGCGGTTGGATTCCCAAATGTGCCCATTGCGATGTCTCTCTTACATACCACAAAAATAGCAGACAACTGGTATGCCATTATTGTGGTTATTCTATCTATTACCCTGCTGTATGTGGAGCTTGTCACTCGGGCGAACTGTCCAACAAGGGATTTGGCACCGAGAAAATAGCAGAAGAGATCTCTGCCTTATTCCCTGAGGCTGTAGTAGAACGACTTGATCTGGATGCAACGCGATCAAAGAAAGCCTTTCAATCCATCCTTCAGCGTTTCGACAGGGGGGATACAGATATTTTGGTTGGCACACAAATGATCACAAAAGGATTGGATTTTGAGCATGTGAGGGTAGTTGGAATTCTGAATGCCGACAATCTGCTCAACTTTCCCGATTTCAGGTCTCATGAAAGGAGTTACCAGCTGATGGCGCAGGTAAGCGGCAGGGCCGGAAGAAGAGACAAACGGGGAAAAGTAATCATCCAGACATCACAACCCGATCATTTCATAATTCAAAAAGTAGTAGCCAATGATTATGAGGGGATGTATAATCAGCAGATTTCCGAACGCAAAGATTTCAAATATCCCCCCTTTTACCGGATGATTCGTATTACTTTAAAACACAGAGATCTATCAGAGCTGGATCGGATTGCAAGGGAGAGTGCAGAGGCATTGCGAAGCAGATTCGGATCCAGGTTACTTGGGCCGGAATATCCTGCCATAGGACGCATTAAACTTATGTATATGAAGCAGATGTGGCTCAAACTGGAACGCGATTTATCTATCTCCTCGGCCAAACGACAAATGCAGGTAATGCTTGCCAGTGTAAAGGCCCGCGACAAAAATAAAATGGTTCAGATTGTTGTGGATGTTGATCCGATGTAGTTGATATCTTTTCTTAAGGATCCGTATCAATTTTTTTAACGGTCTGTTCTCGTTGAGACTAAAATACTAACTTTGAGGCCGACAAATAAATATTATTCATGGGAAAAGTTATAGCTATCGCAAATCAGAAGGGTGGAGTTGGAAAGACTACTACCGCCATCAATCTGGCCGCGAGTTTAGCCGTTTTAGAATATAAAATACTACTTATTGATGCTGACCCTCAGGCTAATGCAACATCAGGAGTTGGATTTGATGTTCGCAATGTCAAGACCAGTATATATGAATGTGTTGTGGATGACATAGATCCCAAAAATATCATTTTAAATACCAGTACCCCGGGTTTTGACCTGATTCCCTCTCACATCGATCTGGTAGGTGCAGAGATCGAAATGCTCAATATGCCCAACCGTGAAAAAGTATTGAAGCATGTCATTGAAAAGATAAGAAATGATTATGATTTCATCTTCATCGATTGTTCTCCTTCACTTGGATTGATCACGGTCAATGCACTTACTGCATCCGATTCTGTCATCATTCCGGTGCAATGTGAGTATTTCGCCCTCGAAGGATTGGGCAAATTGCTCAATACGATTAAGATAATTCAAAGCAGGTTAAATCCGGAATTACAAATTGAAGGATTCCTTCTTACCATGTTCGATTCAAGGCTAAACCTATCCAACCAGGTTCATGACGAGGTTAGAAAACACTTTCAGGAAATGGTGTTTGAAAGTATTATAACAAGAAACATCCGTTTATCAGAGGCTCCAAGTTATGGTCTGCCTGTAGTTTCGTATGATATCGGTTCTAAAGGAGCCAAAAATTATTTAAATCTTGCGCGTGAACTACTGCAAAAGAACAAGATGACAAAAATGAATCATAAAGAGATTGTTTGACATAAACAGAATTTTGAAAGTACTATGCAAAAACGCAATGCGCTGGGCAGGGGTTTGTCCGCCCTGATTGATGATTCAAATGTGATACGTGACCAGAATCCGGTTTCCAATGAAATTCCGGTTTCCGAAATTGAAGCTAATCCCTATCAGCCGCGCGTTCACTTTGACGAAGAAGCAATGAATGAGCTGGCTGCATCCATCAGGGAAGTGGGGATCATACAGCCTGTCACACTGCGTAAAATAGGAGAAAAAAGGTACCAGATCATCGCTGGAGAGAGAAGATTCAGGGCATCCAAGTTGGCCGGACTAACAAAAGTCCCTGCATTTGTCAGAGAGGCTGGAGACGAAGCCATGCTCGAACTTGCCCTGGTTGAAAACATTCAAAGGGAAGACCTTGACGCCATTGAAGTCGCCCTTAGTTACCAACGGTTGATGGAAGAGTGTAAACTTACCCAGGAAAGTCTTAGCGACAGAGTCGGCAAAAAAAGATCAACGATCTCCAACTACCTTCGCCTGCTCAGATTGCCTGCCGTTATCCAAAAAGCTATCAGGGAGCAGGAAATTACAATGGGCCACGCTCGTGCACTGATCAATATCACTGATTCAGAAACCCAGGTGATGGTGTATCGTCAAGTGGTCAAGTACGATTTCTCCGTGCGCAAAACCGAAGATATCGTTCGCAAACTAAGTAATATTGAAGAGGAATCAGTTACCGAATCCGGGAAAGATTCTACAATGACCGATCAGTTCCAGGATTTAAAGAAGCATCTGGGAAAATATTTCAACAGCAACATCGGACTAAAAATCAACGAAAAATACAAAGGAAAAATTGAAATCCCATTTAAAGATTCAAAAGATTTGGAACGGATTATCGGAATTTTTGATAGAATAAATTCATAATCAGGAAATTAAGTTGTTTTGAAAATTATATTAAAACTACTGTTTGTTGGAATAATCATAACTCTGTATTGCTCAAATCTGGAGGCACAGGAGTTTTCTGTCCCAAAAGACAGTCTCAAGATTTCCATTTCCAACCAAAATAAAGTACTTTCGCCAAAGAAAGCTTCTATTTACGCTGCCCTGTTTCCAGGTTTGGGACAGGTTTACAACGGGAAATACTGGAAATTGCCTATCGTTTACGGCGGTTATACAGGACTAATATATTTGCTGGGATGGAATAACAACAACTATAATGACTATTTTGATGCCTATAAGACAATGTCTAAGTATCAAAACGTCAATCAGATGAGCAAGGAAGACAAGGATTATCTGAATGAAATGTTTAAAATTCCATACTTTGATATGAATACTTATCCTTCACATTTTGATAGTTTTAAAAGTCAATTGAAAGGTGGAAAGGATTATTACAGGAGGAACAGGGATTTGAGTATCATCGCTATCGCTGCCTTGCACGTTTTAAGTATCATTGATGCCAGTGTCGATGCGAACCTGGCAGATTTTGACATCAATGACAATCTGAGCATGAGAGTTGAACCCATGCAGATGAATTTCGGGAAAGGTGCCCAGATAATTGGCATCAACTTTGCTTTTAATTTTTAATTAATTTTAGGGCTATGACCATAAAATTCAAAATTTTAATCCTGACCATTCTATTACTCTCTGGTAGTGTGATGGCGCAGGTCCCTGAAAAACCAATTACCGCGGAAGAGGAGCAAAAAGTTTGGGGTAATGATACAATTGCCAATAAAATGGCAGACAAGATGGTTATTGAGAATCTTAATCTGTTGGTTTCAGACAAGCTGGACTCTTTGGTTAATACCTGGTATATTAAAAATGCATTTATTTACGATAAGAGTGATTTTGAAACACTTCCGGAAGAGATAAAAACTTATCTGCCTGATTCTGTATATATTAGTCGCCTTCAGGCTTTGGATTCCTTTCTTCCTTTGCCTTACAATGAGACAGTTCGAAATTTAATTGGTTTGTACACCATCCGCAAACGTGAACTTACCTCATACATTTATGGTCTGTCAAACTATTACTTTCCCATTTTCGAAGAGGCGCTTGAAAGATACAATCTGCCACATGAACTGAAATATCTTCCCATCATTGAATCGGCCCTCAATCCCAAGGCATTCTCCAGAGCCGGGGCATCAGGGCTGTGGCAATTTATGATAGGTACCGGCAAATTGTACGGACTTGAAATAAACTCTTACATCGACGAACGCAACGATCCTATCAAATCTTCCGATGCTGCTGCAAGGTACCTCAGGGATCTATATGCCATTTATGGCGACTGGCACATCGTCATTGCAGCTTACAACTGCGGTCCGGGGAATATTAATAAAGCTGTCAGGCGTAGCGGAGGAAAACAAAGTTACTGGGATATATACTATTCACTGCCCCGCGAAACACGTGGGTATATTCCCGTCTTCATTGCTGCCACATACATGATGAATTATGGCAAGGAACATAGCATGAAAGCTGCTGAACCAAAGTTCAAAACTGTAACAGATACCATTGAAATTCACAATTATCTGAATTTCGAGCAGGTTGCAGCAACCATAAATATGCCGGTAGAGGAGCTCAGACAATTGAATCCGCAATACAGACGTGATATTATTCCTGCCAGACCAGACAAACCCTACCTGTTGAAATTACCTGCGGAGGCGATTTCAGCTTTCATTGATAACGAGACCCAAATATTTGCATACAACCGTGATAAATACTTCCCCAACAATATGCTGGTACCACTTAGGGGCAGCCGTACAACGGCATCCAGGAGATCATCCGGATTATCTGTTGCAGGGATGAAAGAAATAACTTATGTAGTGAAATCCGGCGACAACCTGGGTTCAATTGCGAGTAAGCACAGGGTAACAGTTAATGATTTAAAGGAATGGAATGATTTCAGGAAAAAAACACTGCAGGTTGGTCAGCGAATTACAGTCTATGTCCCCGGAAAGCCATTGAAAAGCAAAGAAGCCCAAATTGAGAAGTCTAAAGCTGAACAGCAAACCATTGCAGCTCAAATAACCGAAGGGAAACCAGATAATACCGTTTCTGCGGCTTTGCCAGGTAATGATACTACACCTGCGTCATCCGGATCCGATGAATATACCATCTATACCGTTCAAAACGGAGACAGTCTGTTCACCATCGCGAAGAAGTTCCCGGGAATAACAGATGCTGATCTGAAAGCGTTTAACAATATCAGAAATGTCAAAGGATTGTACCCTGGCCAGCAACTAAAGATTCCCAAGAGGGCTTGATCTTAGATTAAGGATTTCCCTCTCTAAAAACGTGACGGACCACCACACTGTCAACAAGATAACGTGTATCTCCTCTCCATGGGAGAGTGCCGTTTTTTTCAGTGTAATGAACCACAACATTTTCACCCTGTAACCTTTCAATACTTCTTGCCACCCGCTCGTCATTAACAGAAAAAAGGAATTTCTCTGATGCTAATGCCATGTTACCTGAAGTCTGGACACTGCTCAAAATGATCTCCCCTTCATATGTTTTGAACAGTGATCCCCTGCTAGAAAATTTCTGTAACAGTCCGGCCCTGTATCCTTCACTGTAGGTATAGAAATATTTCCAGTAAAAGACCAATCCAATAATCACAACCAAAATGAGTGCAGTGCGGATCAAATATTTTCTCATAGGATGAGGTATTTAAATTTCTTTCCTTCCAAATTTAACACAAATTACCATGAGGTAGTTCCATCATTGCACGTTAAAATTATATGAACGACAAAATAAACATCTCAGTATCCTGAACATTGGGCACACCCAATAAAATCTCTGATTTATTTTAAGCCTTATAAAGTTATAATACAACAATATACGCGATCATCAGTTGCAAATTAGCAATGGATAATTAATTACCCATTGCCATTCCGGTGGAAAAAGCGAATTTTGCATGGTATTTACAAAAACATACACATGAGCGACGATAAACAGATTATATTCTCGATGTACAAGGTGAGTAAAATTTACCCGCCTCAAAAACAAGTCATTAAAGACATTTCACTCTCTTTTTTCCTGGGTGCTAAAATTGGCATCATTGGATTGAACGGTTCAGGTAAATCAACTTTACTGAAGATAATTGCCGGTTTAGAGAAAGATTTCAATGGAGAGCTTGCTTTTTCTCCCGGATATACTGTTGGACATCTTTCGCAGGATCCGCAACTGGATCCATCCAAAACAGTGATGGGTATCGTTCAGGAGGGTGCGCAGGAGATAGTCGATCTGCTTGCCGAATTTGAAAACATCAATCTGCAGTTTGGATTACCCGAAGTGTATGAAGATGCTGATAAGATGGATAAGCTAATGGATCGTCAGGCTAAACTGCAGGAGAAGATTGATGCAACAGATGCCTGGAATCTCGACAATAAACTGGAAAGAGCCATGGATGCCCTGCGTTGTCCGGATGGTGACACTCCCGTTACTGTTCTTTCAGGGGGTGAGCGTCGCAGGGTTGCCCTTTGCCGGCTGCTGTTGAAACAACCGGATATTCTGCTGCTGGATGAGCCAACCAACCACCTGGATGCTGAATCCATCGACTGGCTCGAGCAACACCTTCAACAATATCCAGGTACTGTAATTTGTATCACCCACGACCGATACTTCCTTGACAATGTTGCTGGCTGGATCCTTGAACTCGACAGGGGCGAAGGAATTCCCTGGAAAGGAAACTACTCCAGCTGGCTGGAGCAGAAGCAGAAACGCCTGGAAATGGAGGAGAAAGGTGTTTCAAAACGCCGCAGAACATTGGAACGCGAACTTGAGTGGGTCAGAATGAGCCCAAAAGCCAGGCAGGCAAAATCCAAAGCACGTTTGGGTGCCTATGAAAAGCTTCTTAATGAAGATGTGAAACAGAAAGAAGACAAACTGGAACTATTTATCCCTAATGGACCACGATTGG
This sequence comes from Bacteroidia bacterium, assembly GCA_025358025.1. Classification (GTDB taxonomy): domain Bacteria; phylum Bacteroidota; class Bacteroidia; order Bacteroidales; family Prolixibacteraceae; genus CAINVV01. The sequence goes on from JANYKW010000032.1 coordinate 15,877, forward strand.
GAGACAAGGTCATCATTGCAGCGAATGTCTCCAAGGGGTACGGTGATCGGCTTCTGTTTGAAAACCTGAATTTCACACTGCCTCCCAATGGCATTGTTGGTGTCATCGGACCCAACGGGGCTGGTAAGACAACCTTGTTCAGGATGATCATGGGGATGGAAGGTTCTGATTCCGGTACTTTCACGGTAGGTGAAACTGTAAAGATCGGATATGCGGATCAGTCACATGCCGAAATTGATCCGGACAAAACAGTATATCAAATTTTGTCGGGTGGAACCGACGAGGTGATGGTTGGAGGTAGAATGCTGAATGCCAGAGCTTTCGTTTCTAAATTCAATTTCAGCGGATCAGATCAGGAGAAAAAATGTGGAATACTTTCAGGTGGCGAACGCAACAGGCTCCACCTGGCGCTTACTTTAAAATCCGGAGCAAACGTGCTGCTACTTGATGAGCCAACCAATGACATCGACGTAAACACATTACGGGCACTCGAAGAGGGTCTTGACAGCTTTGCCGGATGCTGTGTGGTCATATCCCACGACCGGTGGTTTTTAGACCGCATCGCTACGCATATTTTGGCATTTGAGGGTGATTCCCAGATCTATTTCTTTGAGGGAAGTTATTCCGAATATGAAGAGCACAAAAAGAAAAGAGTAGGTGATGCAACTCCTCACAGGATCAGATATAAAAAACTGATTTGAAAATTAATGAGATTTCAAAACAACCAGGAACAATTTATCCGGACTATTTATTAACTATTATTTACAAATAATTAATAATATATTTACATTTTGTAATAAAATATTCACTACCTTTGATGAGTTAATAGTTATTAGTAGTAGTTAGTTGATTTGGATTCGTAAGAGGTTGCCACCCCGGCAGCCTCTTTTCGTTTATATACCATTGCTGTTACAACAGTGCTATTAACTCGCGGATAATCAAGCTCATCTTGGGCTCAGCCTGCATCGCGACTGCCTGAACTTCTTCATGTGAAATTTCAATAATCTCGCCCGGAACACCGCTGTCGGTTATGATGGAAATACCAAAAACAGCAATATTCATGTGTCTGGCAACGATGACTTCAGGAACTGTGGACATCCCGATGGCATCTCCGCCTAAAATCCGGAACATCTTGTATTCTGCAGGAGTTTCAAAAGTTGGCCCTGCAACGCCAACATAAACTCCTTCTTTTAAATCAATGTTGTTCTGCAAGGCTATTTTAAAAGCCTGGTTGCGAAGTTGAAGGTTATACGGCTGACTCATATCAGGAAATCGTGGACCCAGCTCTTTGATATTAGCTCCCATGAGTGGATTATCACCGAACATATTGATATGGTCGTTTATCATCATCAAATCGCCAACCTTGAACTTGGGATTCAGTCCGCCACTGGCATTCGAAACGAAGAGGGTTCTGATTCCGATTGCTTTCAATACCCTGATGGGGAAAGTGACCTCCTTGAGATCATATCCTTCATAATGGTGAAACCGTCCCTGCATGGCAATTACTTTTTTGCCACCCAAAATACCAAAGATCAGTTGACCTTTGTGCCCGTCAACAGTAGAAACAGGGAAATTTGGAATCTCAGAATAGGGAATTGCATATTCAATTTCAATCTCTTTAACCAATCCACCCAAACCTGTTCCAAGGATAATCGCTATTTCAGTATTAAATTTTGTTCTTTCGAGTATGTAGCTCGAAGTTGCTTTTATTTTCTCCAACATATTTCATTATTTTTTTGTCAAATTCATTCTCCGTCTGATTGATAAACCCAATTTCAATCGGGATATAATACAGGTGCGATGCAACAGTCTCAGGCAAACCGGCTATCTCTAGAATCCGGAAGGTATCTTTCTCCGTTGTAACAATAATTTTCTTTTCAGCAGACATAGCCTCCAGCTGCCCGGAAACACGTTCCATATCCTTCAGGGTGAAAGGATGATGATCCGGATATTCGGCCGAAACAACAGAGCTGGTTATTTGAAGTAACTTTTCTTTCAGGGATTGCGGATTAGCAATGCCTGATAAAAGCAGAATACCTGTGTCTCCATCCAGGTTAGGCTTCTTTTCAGCTACTTTATCGGGAAAAACTGGCTTTAGTTCTCCATATTTAATGCGGGAAAAAAACAAATCCTGGTAAGGCCAGATATGCAGGTCTTTGGTAATGATTCGTTCATCAATTGGTTTGATCTCTTTGGGGCATTTTGTCACAATGATAATATTTGCACGGTCTCTGTTGGATGCCGGCTCTCTTAATCGACCAAGCGGGAGTAAATCATCATCTGTGATCATCCTTGAATAATCAATCAACAGTATATTGATGGAAGGTGTTACATAGCGATGCTGAAAGGCATCATCCAGAATAATGACATCCGGCCTTTTTTCGCTAATCTCCAAAATTTTCTCAATTCCACGGACTCTCTTCTCATCGACAGCAACCATGACAGAGGGAAACTTCATTTTAATCTGCAATGGCTCATCTCCTGCCTGACGACTGGTTGAGCTGGTTTCAACCACCAAAAATCCCGTGGTTTTACGTTTATATCCCCTGCTCAGAACGGCAATATTGAATTTTTTGCTTAACAGCTGAATTAAATGCTCCGTGTGGGGTGTCTTCCCTGTACCTCCAACCGTGATGTTTCCAACCGATATAACAGGCACTTCGAACTCTCTGGCACGCAGAATGTTCAGATTAAAAAGTGTGTTACGGAAATTAACAATCATTCCATACACCAACGAAAAGAGGTAGAGTACAAATTTCTTCAAAGTGGCTAATTAATTTCAAGATTATATGGCATCCTTGTGTAAATCCCCTTCGAATTGGCTTCTCTGGAAAGATTTTTCCAATAGCTAAAGGAGGAACCCAATGCCGACTCCATCACTTTAGTTTGCATGCTGACAGAGAAATTCTTCAAAAGTTCGGCAAAAGGATCTTTTTGTTTGGGAAGCTCCTTGATTCTGTAATCAGTAATTCCTGCCTTTTCAGCAGCAATTGTAAGTGCTTCTTTCAGTCCGCCGAATTCATCTATCAAATGATTACTCCTGGCATTCAGCCCACACCAGACTCTTCCCTGTCCAATAGAGTCAACCCTGGAAATGGTCATTTTTCGTCCTTCAGCAACGTGCGACAGGAAGGTTCCATAAGTATTCTCAACATAACTTTGCATCAAATCTGCTTCAAATTGAGTCATTTTTCGTGTAACAGATGGCATATCAGAGTGTTCGTTCGTCATTACATTGTCGAACGTAATCCCGATTTTATTATTCAGTAATTCTCCGAAATTAGGAATGGTACCAAAAACGCCAATTGAACCTGTGATTGTGGTTGCATCAGCAATGATCATCGTGGCAGGCGCTGAGATGTAGTATCCGCCGGAAGCAGCATAATCACCCATCGAGACAATCACCGGCTTCACCTCCCGGGCCAGTTTAACTTCCCGCCAGATTACTTCAGATCCAAAGGCAGAGCCTCCTGGCGAATTAACTCTCAACACAATGGCTTTCACCGTAGTATCAATTCTTGCTTCACGGATTCCTTCCGAGACATCCTTTGAATTTATATCGTGGGCACTGCTTTCTGATCCTGTATCAATCTCTCCCTCTGCATAAACAATGGCGATCTTGTCTTTGGCCAAAGTTCTCGAAAGTGCAGGAATCTTATCATATTCTGAAACAGTGAGGATCGGAATTTCTGCATTTACCTTTAAACCTGCCAGTATCCTCAGATCTGCCAATACCTCGTCGCGATATTTCAGCCTGTCGAAGAAGTGACTCTTTTGGGCTACTTCCGCGGCACGAAAGGTCATCACGGAATTGGCATATTCGTTTAAGTTGTCAACCGAAATTTTTCGGTATTCTGAAACCCCTTTCAAAAGATGGTTCCAGATGGCTGCCAGGTAAATCGTGGTTTGCTCTTTGCTGGCAGGACTCATTTTATCATACATATATTGTTCGACGGCCGATTTGAATTTGTTGTCTTTCCCGCGAACGATCTGCATATCGATGCCAAATTTATCCAACGCCTTCCTGAAGAAAGTATGATCCGCGTTCAATCCTCTGAAATCGAAAATTCCGGCAGGATTCAGCATCAGGCTGTCGGCAACGGAAGCAAGGAAATAGGCCTTTTGGGATATGGCATCAGAATAAGAATAAACAAATTTTCCACTGGTTTTAAAGTCTATCAAGGCGTTGCGAATCTCTTCCGTTGTCGCAAATCCTGCGTCAATTTCTGACAATTCAAGATAAATACCCTTGATTTTATCGTCACTTTTGGCTTGTTTTATAGCATGAAAAATTTGATTTAATCCGGTAGTGCCTGCATGCTCCATGCCGGGAAGTTCAAAATCCTCAAACGGGTTGTTAGACTTCCGTTCCACGATCCTGTTATCAAGCTTTAAAATAAGCAAGGAATTTTCTTTAACGGTTATTGATTGATCACCCATGGATGCCAGGGAGGCAACAAAACCGGCAAGTAAAAAAATAAAAAGTATTGTTGCTACTACAATCGCAGCAAGGGAGGCAAAAAAAGCTTTCCAAAAAAATTTCATCCGGATAAATTTTTTAATTATAATTTTATCGCTTCTGTTTCGAAGAAAACAGAAGTGCAAATATCAAAATAACATGCTTTGATAAAACATCGTATCAGTGTAATTTTGAATATTTACCTTCATCGCATTTGGATACTCAACTAGTATCAATTGAACTGAAATCATTACAAAGATACGCACTATGTCGTTAGTTTATCTCATTTTAGGAGGAAATCAGGGAAATCGGGTTGAAATAATTTCCACTGCGATCGATTTGGTAACCAGTGAGATCGGACCAAAAAAAGCAATTTCTTCACTGTATGAAAGTGAGTCTTGGGGCTTTGAATCAGAACTATTTATTAATCAAGTGATTATAGTTGATACTACGCTTTCACCCTGGGACGTTCTGTTAACTACCCAAAAGATTGAAAATCAACTTGGCCGCAAACGAACCAAAGATGTCTATGAGGCCAGAACTATTGATATTGACCTGCTCTATTATGAAGAATTGGTTATCAACAACAAGACCTTAATGCTCCCGCATCCCAGGATTGCAGATCGTAGATTTGTTCTTGTTCTGTTGGATGAACTGGTACCTGATAAAAAAGATCCCTTAACAGGCAGAAATGTTCATGAAATGCTTCTGGCCTGCCATGATCCCTCCATGGTCAGGTTATTGCCCTAAAGATGGATTGGAAATCAGAAATGAGTATGAGGAATAATCTCCTTGGAGTCAATTTTTGCTCCATAAGCCAAATCACCGGCATCTCCGAGTCCCGGAACGATATATGATTTTGGGGTCATCTCGGGATCAATGGCTCCAACCCAAATCGTCAGATTCTCTTCGGGTAACCTGGCTCTGATGTAATCTATCCCCTGACGGCTGGCGATCAGTGAGACAAGATGTATATGTCTGGGCTCTCCCTTTTCGAGTAATGCATGATATCCAACTTCCATGGATGAACCTGTAGCAAGCATGGGATCTGAGAGGATTACAACCTTGCCATCCAGTAGTGGAGAGGCAATATATTGAAAATCAATGTGGAAATCACCGTTGGGATCGTATTTACGATAAGCCGAGATGAAGCAGTTCTCTGCATGGTCAAAACAGTTCAGCAATCCCTGGTGCAGGGGTAAACCGGCTCGCAGGATTGTTGCCAACACGGGTTGTTGCTCCAGCACCCTCATTTTGGCAACTCCAAGGGAAGTGGTTACCTCCTTCAATTTGTATGGAAGTTCCTTACTTATTTCATAGGCAAATATCTCGCCGACTCGTTCCAGATTTCTCCTGAACCGCATGGGATCCTTTTGCATTAATTCGTCGCGAATTTCTGAAAGGTATTGATTGAAGAGGGAATTGCTGTCGCCTAATATGTGTATCATCAGAGATTTTAGGCAAAAATAAAAAAAATCTTTTACGTGGTTACAACATTCCTTCATCAGCAAAGCTAAAATATCCGGATTGAGTTACAATCAGATGATCTATCACAGGAATTTCCATCAATGCAGCCGCTTCTTTCAGCTGACGGGTTATTTTTCGGTCTGCATCACTTGGCTCAAGGTTACCTGATGGATGATTGTGAGCGAAAATAAGGGAAGTCGCATGCTTTTCCAAAGCCAGCTTCAATACTAGACGTACATCGATAACGGTACCGGTCATTCCCCCCTGACTCAACTTCTGCTTATCCAATATTTTATTTTGCCTGTTGAGAAACAAAACCCAAAATTCTTCATGAGAAAGATCTCCGATCTCGGGACGGAGATAATTGGCTGCATCCTTGCTCCCTTTTACCTGATCGTTGTCGAGCGCTTCCGATTGGTTTCGTCTTCTGCCCAACTCCATGGCAGCTATCAAAGTCACTGCTTTTGCCTTTCCAATGCCCCTGAACCGCTTTAGCTCATCACAATTAAGCTTCCCCAATTCGTGCAGGTTGTGGTGAACAGTCTCCATGATCCGCCGTGACAAATCCACTGCAGACTCTTTGCTGTTGCCGCTTGATATAAGGATGGCAATTAACTCGCCATCCGTCAGTGCAGAGATACCTCTGCTGATCAGTTTTTCTCTTGGCCGATCTTCAACTGCCCATGATTTGATACCAGGTTTTTCGTAATTCAACATAAATTCAAATGTACTGCAGGGAGGTTTGCTATCAGCACATTCTATCTGAAGTTACAACAAATCAGGGAGAAATGAGAATTATTGATCACAAAAAAGGGCACCCAATTTGGGCACCCTTTCAAAAAAATATTGTTTGAACAAATTAAAGAGCGTTCACATGAAGCGTCAGACTTGACTTCAGGTTAGATGCTTTATTCTTGTGGATCACATTGGTTTTGGCCAATTTATCCAACATTCCTACCACTTTGGGAAGCATCTCTGCGGCCTTTTCCTTCTCTGTGGTTGAACGCAATTCACGAACGGCGTTACGGGTTGTTTTTGAATAATACTTGTTGTGAAGACGGTGAACTTCACTCTGTTTTGCTCTTTTGATCGACGATTTATGGTTTGCCATTGTGTAAAAATTTCTATATCAAATTACTTAAGGTAGTCTGTAGGGGATTCGAACCCCTATGGCAAGAATGAAAATCTTGAATCCTAACCCTTAGATGAACAGACCATTTTGAACTTCCCTGTTTGGGGTCGTAAAATTAATATTATTTTTTGTTACGACACAATTTCGCCCAAAAATTAAGAACAAAATTGCGAAGGTAGTCTGTAGGGGATTCGAACCCCTATGGCAAGAATGAAAATCTTGAATCCTAACCCTTAGATGAACAGACCATCTATATCTCTTTTCCTATGAAAAGAGGCAAAAAAAATCGCAAAAACCGGGTGAACATCCATTCTCAAATGCTTCGATTTTCGCGATGCAAAGAAAAGAGTTTTTTTCCAAAAAGACAATAGCTCTCTGAAAAAAATATTCTCCTTTCTAAATGGAAGATTTTATCAATGAGCATGAACAAAAACACAGCAGTTTAGTTCTCATCTCATATTTCCCGTCAGTTTTGCGGATACAATTTGTAATTTTTCCCTTTCACAGAATTGAAAGACAGAAGATAGCCCGCAGCTGTCTTCTGTGATTTTGCAGCAGCACCTTCCAGACGAACAGGAATGGTGGATTTAACGGTGCAAACACCCCCGCAGAGAGATTTCACCACAGCAAAAGCCAGTTGATGATTCGTCCAGTCCATACCGACTACAAATCCTCCTCTGGCAACAAGTCCTTTCACACTTCCCTTCTCCCAGACAGATGGCAGGGCGGGAAGCAGGTCTATGCATCCATTGTGACTCTGAAGCAGCATCTCCGCAATGCTGGCCGTGGCTCCAAAGTTTCCGTCAATCTGAAATGGCGGATGTGCGCAAAAGAGATTGTAGAAGGTTCCTCCGCTATTGTTGTAATCAGTTCCCATATTTCCGGAAGGTCGCAACAAGTTTTTCAGCATGGCATATGCATGATCTCCATCACGGAGCCTGGCCCAGAAGTTGATTTTCCATGCAAGCGACCAGCCTGTGCCACCATCTCCCCTTCCCTCCAAACTCTTTCTGACTGCCTGGGCCATTGCTATATCCTGCTGGACATTTAACCCTGTACCCGGATAAAGCAAATAGAGATGGGATACATGCCTGTGTGTGGGTTCTGTTTCAGGAAACTCATTTGCCCATTCCATCAACCGGCCATCTGAGGCAATCTGGGGTTTGGCAAGATCGTTCAAGGCGGAAATAATCTTATCCTGAAGGGGTTCTTTGATTTCCAGCACTTTTGCAGCCTGAAGTACATTGGAAAATAACTCCTGAATGATCTGTTGATCGTGTGATGGTCCCATACTAATTGTACCCGTAGATCCGTCGGGTGCTTTGAAGGCGTTCTCGGGCGAAGCTGCCGGGCCGGAGACCAGCTTTCCGGTTACAGGATCCTTTACCAGCCAGTCGAGGTAAAACAGTGCCGATTTCAGCATGATTGGATAGACTCTTTCGAGGTATTTCCGGTCCAGGGTAAAGGTATAATGATCCCAAAGGTGTTGGCACAGCCAGCCACCTGCACCGACATGCATCCCCCAGCTGGGGTGTTCTCCGGGTGCAGTAAAGCCCCAAACATTGGTAATTGGATGGATGCACCATCCTTTCGCATGGTATTGGATTTTGGCCGTATTCTCCCCTGGTTCAACCAGAGAAGCAATCAGATCTGTCAAAGGAGAATAGCATTCCGGCAAGTTGGTTACATCTGCGGGCCAGTAGTTCATCTGAATATTAATATCCGTGTGGTAATCTCCGTTCCAGGGGGTCTGAATTTTATTCGCCCAGATACCCTGCAGATTGGCAGGAAGAGATCCCTCGCGGGAAGATGAGATCAGCAGATACCTTCCAAACTGGAAATAAAGTTCCTGCAGATGGAGATCATCAGGATGCTGTTTCTGGTTTTTCAAGCGACGATCGGTTGGAATTGTATCCGATTCATTCGATGATAGTTGAAGCCTTACCTTTCCGAATAGGGCTGCATAATCATTTACATGATTTTTCAACAGGGAGGCAAATGTTTGGGAGGAAGCCCCGGAAAGCTGGTTGTTCGTTGTAATCTTTGGATCCTCCCCCTTGTAAACCGGCCAGGCCAATTTGTAGTTGGTCGCAGCAGTTAAAACAAGCGTCACTTCATCCGCATTTTTTATGATCAAACAGCTGTCAGAAGAAGCGACACTTCCGCCCTTTGCCATTGCTTTTAGCCGGACTGCATATTCCATGCCTGCTCCTCCTTTTCCATCGCTCATCACTCCTGTCATCAGTAACTGATCCTTAACAGCTTCAGTACTATATCTTTCGGGACGGCTTAGTGTAGTAGTAAAATTCACTGTACCCCTCTTATCAGCGGTGAGGTGCATGACCATGGCCCTGTCAGGAAAGCTCAAAAATATTTCACGATTGTACCTGACTCCTTGCTGGATGTATGAAACCCGGATAACTCCCTTATTCAAATCCAGCTCGCGCTGATAGGCAGAATAACCGGCTGTTCTCCCGAAATCAAGCCACCAGTCGCCCAAAGTCTGATATGAACCGAATGGAACCTCTGCGCCATTTCCGTTACCTGATCCTTTACCCTGGCATACCTGGGTCTTGTTGGTCAGGGAAGAGGCCTCCCGGTACTTTCCCTTCCAGAGCAACTGTCTGATTTGTTCCAATGCAGAAAAGGCAGCAGGATTGTTTCCATCCTCCGGGCTTCCTGACCAAAGACTCTTCTCGTTGAGCTGAATTCGTTCCCTGTTTACATCGCCAAATACCATGGCCCCGAGAAAACCATTGCCGGCAGGCATTGCCCTGAGCCACGCAGCATCATTTTTCCATCCATTCTTATCGTCTTCAGCAGTTGCATCAGCCGGGTAAGCGTACCATATCCGGAGAGATTTCCTTGAATCTGAATGAACCTTATCATCCTGTTTTAATCCTGCAATTTTAGATGATGCTGCCGGTGAATAAGCTGTACAGGTTAAAGAGAGAAAAATCAATATACATTTTATCTTGTTCATTATATGGATATTATATCGTATTTTCTCGTCAGATCATGTTTTGTATGATCTGCCAAAGCAGGAAAAAGGTGATTCCAAAATCGAAAATTTCCCTTTATGATTCTTGGGCTGCAATCAATATTTCCATGATTTTTTTACCGGCCGCTGCGACAGAGGTTCCGGGACCAAATATAGCTACAACCCCTGTATCATAAAGAAACTGGTAATCCTGAGAAGGAATTACGCCTCCTGCAATAACCATAATATCTTCGCGACCAAGTTTTTTCATCTCTTCAATCACAGCGGGGATTAACGTCTTGTGACCTGCAGCCAGAGAAGAGATGCCAAGGATGTGCACATCGTTTTCGACTGCCTGTCTGGCTGCCTCTTCCGGCGTCTGAAACAAAGGACCCATATCGACATCGAATCCAAGGTCGGCATATCCTGTTGCCACAACTTTGGCTCCCCGGTCATGACCATCCTGACCCATTTTGGCAATCATGATCCTGGGTTGCCTTCCCTCTTTCTCCGAAAATTGACGTACAAGCTCCTTCGCACTGGCGAAGATGCTGTCATTTTTAGCTTCTGATGAATACACGCCTGAAATGGTTCTGATGGTTGCTTTATATCTGCCTGCAATTTTCTCGCAGGCGAAGGAGATTTCTCCAAGGGTAGCACGCTTCTGAGCAGCGTCAACAGCCAGCTCAAGCAAATTGCCTTTCCCTGTCTGAACGCAGGTTGTTATCGCTGCCAGGGAAGCAAGAACCTCTGCTTCGTTGCGGTTGGCCCGCAATTGATTAAGACGGTCAATCTGTGAAAGGCGAACCGCGCTGTTGTCTATTTCCAGAATATCGATCGGATCTTCTTTATCCAGGCGGTATTTGTTTACACCAATGATGGCTTGCGATGAGGAGTCAATACGTCCCTGCGTCCGGGCAGCAGCCTCTTCGATGCGCATTTTCGGTACGCCGGTTTCAATGGCTTTTGACATTCCTCCAAGCTCTTCGACCTCTTCGATCAGTGCCCAGGCTTTTTTCAGAATTTCATTGGTCAGTGTCTCCACATAATAGGATCCGGCCCAGGGATCCAGTGACCGGCAGATCTCTGTTTCCTGTTGCAGGTATATTTGTGTATTTCTGGCAATCCTGGCGGAGAAATCTGTTGGAAGTGCGATGGCTTCATCCAGCGCATTGGTATGAAGGGATTGGGTATGGCCAAGTGCAGCTGCCAGGGCTTCAATGCAGGTACGGCCAACGTTATTAAATGGATCCTGCTCTGTAAGTGACCAGCCTGACGTTTGGGAATGGGTACGCAAAGCCATGGATTTGGCACTCTTCGGATTAAACTGTTTGACCATTTTAGCCCAGATCATCCGTGCTGCACGCATCTTGGCGATTTCCATAAAATGATTCATGCCCACTGCCCAAAAAAAAGAGAGTCGTGGGGCAAAAGCATCAATATCCAATCCTGCTTTGATCCCGGTACGGATATAATCCAATCCGTCGGCCAATGTGTAAGCCATCTCAATATCTGCAGTAGCCCCTGCTTCCTGCATATGATAACCGGAAATTGAGATGGAGTTAAATTTGGGCATTTTCACAGAGGTGAATTCGAATATATCGGCAATGATCTTCATCGAGAATTCAGGTGGGTAGATATAGGTATTTCTAACCATGAACTCTTTGAGAATATCGTTTTGAATGGTCCCGGAAAGCTCTTCGAGTTTAGCTCCCTGCTCAAGTGCTGTCACGATGTAAAATGCCATTATGGGCAAAACTGCGCCATTCATGGTCATGGAAACAGACATCTTGTTAAGCGGAATCTGGTCAAATAAAATCTTCATATCCAGAATCGAGTCAATGGCAACACCTGCTTTCCCGACATCGCCGGTTACCCGGGGGTGGTCTGAGTCATAACCCCGGTGGGTAGCAAGGTCGAAAGCAACTGACAATCCTTTTTGTCCGGCTGCCAGATTTCTTCGGTAAAAAGCATTGGAATCCTCGGCTGTGGAAAAACCGGCATACTGACGAATGGTCCAGGGTTGCATCACATACATCGTGGAGTAAGGCCCACGTAAAAACGGAGCTTTACCTGCTGCATAACCGAGATGTTCCATCCCCTCCAGGTCAGCCCTGGTGTAAACCCCTTGCACCGGAATCAGCTCCGGGGTCATCCAGGTGGTTGCAGCTTCCGTTTGCTTTTCCTGAACCCTGTTTCCAATGGAATCATTGCAACCCTTGATCTCTATCTCTTTAAAATTTGGAGTCATGATTAAAATTTTCGATTTTCGATTTTCGATAACGCGAATGCCTCATTTTCACATTTCCCAATTTCCCAATTAATTTATTCCCAACATTTTATTATAGGCTGTCAATGCATCCAACAGATTGGTTTTTACATTGATAAAGTCCAGAATTCCGATTTCTTTCAGCTCCTCCATGCAAGCCGGAGCACCAGCAATGACCAGGATAGCTTTCCCGCGAAGAATCCGGTAAAGTGCAGGAGCCAATTCTGCATAATCTTCATCGGAGCTGCAAAGTACAACGACATCGGCTTTGGCATCCAAAACATTTTGAAAACCCTCTTCCACGGTGGTAAATCCATCGTGATCAATCACCTCATAGCCGGCAGCAGCAAAGAAATTACAGGCAAATTGCGATCGTGCTTTACGCATCGCCGGATTCCCAACCGGAAGCATACATACTTTCGGTCTGCCGTTTCTGGCCGAATAAAGATCTGTTGCATAACGGATGCCTTCCAAATGCTGGGCGCCGCGGCAAAGTTTGAGCGTCTCAACTTCTGCATTCTCAGCTGTATGATCTTCAATTTCAAAAAGTAAGGCATCCAACCCGGGCTCCAACTGCTCATTGATATTTGGGAACTGGTTTACTCCCAAAACATTTGCACGTCTGGAATCAATGGCCTTCCTGCGTTTATCTGCCATCTCCCCAACCCTGGCCTGAACAAATCCTTCCCTGAATGCTGCTAAGAATCCTCCTTTTCCCTGTACCTCGAGGAAAAGTTTCCAGGCCTGCTCTGCGATCGATGAAGTTAAAGATTCAATAAAGTAAGATCCTGCAGCTGGATCAGCTATTTTGTCGAGATGTACTTCTTCTTTCAGCAGTGCCTGCTGATTGCGGGCGATACGTTCGGCAAAAGCGGTAGGCTGTTCATAGACAGCATCAAATGGCAAAACAGTCAATGAATCAGCCCCTCCCAGGACAGCCGACATGGCCTCTGTTTGGGTTCTTAGCAAATTGACATATGGATCGTAAACAGTCTTGTTCCAGGAAGATGTTTCGCAGTGAGCATACATCCTTGCAGCACATGAACAGAACTCTCCTTTCCTTGTAGATTTTTCACATTGACATACAGGATGGTAAGCTTTAATGATATGGGCCCAAAGCAAACGAGCTGCACGAAGTTTTGCAAGTTCCATAAAATAATTGCCGCCAACACCGAAATTAAATCTGATTTTTTTTGCTGCCAAAGCAGAATCTACACCCAAATCGGTGAGCCTGGTCATGTATTCTGCTCCTATGGCAAGAGAGAAGCCAAGCTCTTGAACAATAGAAGCACCGGCATTGTTGAAATTTACCCCATGCACGGAAAGTACATGCAGATGGGGAAATTTCTCTCCCCATTCAACCATGGTTTTAACCTTTTCAAAAACTGCAGACTCACTTCGGCAAAATTTTCCCTGTAATATAAATTTCCCGATTGGATCATGGTTGATAGAAAGATGCAAGGTGGAAGGATCTGCCTTAATTTCAATCAGCCATGCGAGCAATATCTCAAAAAATTCTTTGTTGTTGCAGGAACTGACAAAATTGATCTCTACAGCTTCAAGCTGAATTCCTTTTAGCAACGATTTCAATTCGGCAACAGTAACCAGGTGACATCCTGTGAATACGAACCCCAGGGAAGTAACGCCTTTGTTCAGAATCTCATGGGCTTTCAAATTGGCCTTCTCAGTATCCCTCACATCTATATCCTGTCTTACCAGCCAACTATTTCCGGAACTGCTTTTCCCGCGTACAAAAGGAAACTGACCCGGCACACTTTCCGTAAAGTCCAATCCTTCAATATCTTCTGCACGGTAATACGGGCGCACAATAAATCCCTCATTTGTTCTCCAGATCAAACTCTTTTCGTAATCCTTTCCTTTTAGATCGAGGTTGATTTGCTCCTCCCATGTTGCAGTTGATACCGGAGGGAATTCAGAGAGTAATTTTATATCTTTCTCATTCATAGCAATCTAACTATTTACAAAAATCAGAATGCAAAGTTAATTCTTTCAAGATTAATAACCTGATAATGTGCAATATTTTAACGTTAAATTCCCGTCTTACCTCTTGCATGCATGGTTCAATAATCGTTATTTAAATACGATAACTTTTTTATTCTTCATATTTATGCTTTATATACCTAATTATTTAAACAAATTTGATATTTTTGAGTTATTCTGATTTATTAAAACAATTCACATCCCTCGTATGATAAATTGTAAGAAGAGATCTTCAAAATTTTCCAGAAACTTTAATAATCAATTTATTTTTGTTTCGATGCTTTTTTTGCTGGTCTTCTCCGGCAATCTCTGTACTGCACAAACTTATGATGAAGCCAAAAAGCTGGCTTACAATGGAGAGCGGGAGAAGGCAAGAGAAATGTGCCGAAAAATGCTTGCTGTAGAATTCGATTCTGATGTAGCAGTATTGATGGCACGATTATATGCCTGGGATGGAAAATATGATTCAACCCGAGTATATACCTCACAGGTTTTAGATCTATATCCCGAGCACTGGGATGCTTTGGATTGCCTTTCCGATGTTCAATATTGGGAAGAGAAGTATGCTGATGCCATCAAATCTTGTGACATCATGCTGGCAAAAGACCCAAAAGATGAAACTTTTATGTTTAAAAAAGCAAAGATCCTCAATGCAATGGAGCAATATGATCAAGCCGTTAATCAGCTTGAATCTCTTTTAAAAATATACCCTTCGAATGCTGAAGCCAGAACTAAACTTGAAACCATCCGTTTGGACCAAATGAAAAACAGGGTGAGGATATCTTACACTTTAGATGCTTTTGAAAAAAGCTCCAACAAAGACCCCTGGCACCTTTTGGCCTTTTCCTATGGGAGAAAAACCGCTATCGGAACCGTAATTGGACGGATAAACTGGGCCGAAAGATACGGGACAAAAGCGGTTCAATATGAAGTGGATGCTTATCCGCGTATCACTGAAAAAGATTATGCCTATGTCAACCTGGGCTTTTCAAACAATACGATCTTTCCTAAAATGAGAGCCGGTCTTGAATGGTACCACAGTTTTCCCAAATCTTTTGAGGGATCCATAGGTATGCGCGCCCTCGTCTATGATGAAACCACTTTTATTTATACTGGTTCTGTCGGAAAATACGTAGGTAATTACTGGATCTCATTAAGAGCATATGTTACACCTTCTTCTTCCGGAGCTTCTACTTCAGCTTCTATCCAGGCACGCCGCTATTTTACTGATCCGGAAAATTATATCGGGATGAGGGTAGGTTATGGCATTTCACCCGACGACAGGACCTATGGAGACGGAACTTCCTCCTACCTAACGCTCATGTCACAGTCAGCGAAGGTGGAATTTAATCACCTTTTTAACAAAGTCTGGACTACCTATGCTGCTTTCTCATTATCCAATGAAGAATACCGTGATCAGGGTTATGTATTAAATTATTCATTTGAAATCGCAATCGGAAGATTTTTCTAAGTGTCACTTTCATGGAATATACCCCCCCCGCCCAATTCCTGATTCGTCGGTCTTTCGAAAGATACATCTCCTTGTGTTTGCTTGCAACCGGACTGATCATTCTGGTAAGATTTTATGAAATTTTCATTATTTCCGGATCAGCCGGCTATCCGTCCGGAAGTATCATCGAACTTATTGGTGGCATTCGATTCGATTTGCTGCTTGCTTTCCGGTTAAGCTTATTTTTCCTGATTCCATTCCTTTTCATTGATCATTACAGCCCCAAAGCTGCCCGAATATTTTTTGCAGCAGTTTCTGTGGTTGTTATCATGACTGATATTGCGCTTCTTCGCTATTTTTCAGCAACCCGTATTCCACTGGGATCGGATATTCTTGGCTATTCGTTCAGTGAGATCCAACAAACGGTAGGTGCATCCGGGGAGATAAATCTCACAGCAATTCTTACGATCGTTTTATTTTTAATTTTCGCTGTATATGTTTTTTACAGGTGGCACGATTTGGTAGTTTCCATAACATTAACCGGAATTTTCGCCTTATTCATGTTTATTTCCTTGCTTCCTGTTTTCAATTTTAATCCGGATCCGGCTGAGTATAGAAATGAGTTTATCATGAACATTGCAGCCAATAAATTTAATTTTTTTACGGAGAGCCTGCTTCGTCACTACTTACCAGAAACAGGATCAGCGAATTTCGTGTTGAATACCAACGATTCCGGGAAAAGTGAAATTGTTTCCGGTGCCATTGAACCAACCCCTGCTCCCCCAATAAATAAACCTGTTTCCAATGCAGATCAGCCCTCCAATGCAGTTGTTAAGCCCAATCAGCAGACAGGTGGAATTACGAATAACCCAGGTTCAACTGTTCCGACTCCGGCATCGGGAACAAAGTCAAACCCGATTTTGGGAAATCCATTCATTTTCATCAGTGAGGATTATCCTTTTCTACATGAAGAAAAGACGCCCGATCTGCTTATGCCATTCTTTAAACCTGGTGAAAAAGCACCTTCATTTGTATTTATCGTGGTAGAAAGTCTGGGAAGAGCCTACTCTGGGAATGATGCCTATCTGGGGAGTTTTACTCCATTTCTTGATTCTCTCATGCGTGAAAGTCTTTATTGGGAGAATTGTTTGAGTACTTCTGGCCGAACCTTCAGTGTAATGCCCTCTTTGCTTGCTTCTCTTCCATTTGGAGAGAAAGGATTTGCCGATCTGAAAGATAAAATGCCTGACCATTTGAGTATGATAAGCTTGTTAAAGAGAAATGCAGGCTATACCTCCTCCTTCTATTATGGTGGTGACCCAAAATTTGATGACATGGGTCCCTTTATGAAACGCCAGGGAACTACAAGAATTGTTGGATTCAAGGATTTCGGCAAGGATTATACTCAACTTCCATCCAATAGTGGCGGATTTACCTGGGGATATGGTGATCGCGAAATTTTTAGAAAATATCTTACGGATCTGAAATCCAATGAGACAGATAAAAGGATTGATGTGATACTGACGCTGGCCATGCACAGTCCGTTCAAGGTTCCGGATCAGGAGTATTACAACCAGCTTTTTGAAAAAAGGATGAATGAAATAAGTCTTTCTGAAAAGGACATGGAATACAATCGTCAATACACAGCTCAATTTGCTTCTATACTATATTTTGACGAAGCGTTGAAATATTTTTTCGCTGAGTTCAGTAAATTAGAAAGCTTCAATAATACTATTTTTGTAATTACCGGTGACCATCGGATGCCCGAAATTCCTATCAGCACACAGCTTGACAGGTTTCATGTTCCGCTGGTTATATACTCTCCGTTGCTGAATAACGGAAAGATGTTTTCATCTGTTGTCACCCATTTCGATGTTGTACCCTCCTTGTTGTCGCTGTTGAAGAACAGGTTAAATATATCACTTCCTACGGTGTCTTCCTGGATTGGCCATGGATTAGATACAAATATTTCATTCCGGAATCTGTACTCTTATCCATTAATGAGAAATACCACCCAACTGATGGATTGGGTTAGTGGTGATCATTTCCTTTCAGGATCAACGCTTTACAGAATATATCCTTCCATGGATATTGAACCGGTAAATAATACCGAACTAAGAGACCAGCTTCAAAAAGATTTTGTCAATTACAAAGCCAAAAACAATTTTGCCACCAAAGATAATCGGGTAATCCCTGATTCGCTTAAACGATATATCCAACAGTAAAAAATGGTTTTCAGATTTATTTTTTCTGTAATCGTACTGATTGCAGCACTCCTTTTTTTGCATCTACCAGCCAAGGCACTTGGCATAGTTATCGCTGATGAAAAAAAGCAGACGGAATTCTTTAATTCTGACTCTTCCAAAGTAATGAAATTTGCACAAGATATTTCATCCAAATACGATCGGGTGATTCTGCATCTGGGTCGTTCTTACGTTTTTAGAAAAGGTAATATTTACACCAGTGAAATGAGCCGGAAAAATCTGAAATTATTTGCCGAAGTACTACAATCAAAAGGAGTTCCGCTCATTATGTGGGTTTTGGATAGTTTTGGCAAAGAGGCCTTCGAAGTTTTACATGACGAATACCAGGCAATTTGCAATGAAAATCTGCAGATGCTCGATAGCCTGAAAATTCCGTACTTCGGGATAACTGTTGACATGGAGTGGGTCAATTTAAATAATGGAAATAACAACATCAAACTGGAGGAGATCATCAGGTATCTGCGAAAAACATTGGAGAAAGAAAAAAAACTATACTTCTTTGCTTCATTGCACGAAAGTGATGAGGAGAACAACAGCAGGGGCTATACCAGGGAGCTACTGTCGGGAAATATTGCCACACCAATAGCCATGCTATATCCCCTCAGTTCCGGATTTTATCTGGACGATAAAAAAATTGTCCCCTATATGAATGACATAAGAATCAATTCTTTAAATAGCCATTACAAAAAAGTGCATTGGGAGGTGACTGTTGCATTAGGGGATAAATGGATCCGTCAGACCAGACATAAAAACTCAGAAACGGAAATTCTGGAGGAGCCTCCGGTTTTTACTTCAAAACAATTAAGAACCGATTACACTTCCAAACAGGTATTTTGGAGCCAGAGAGGTTACACTGTTTTAAAATCAATTCGTGTTAAAATGGAAGAAGGGAAGAAAACAAGACTTCGGCGAGGAGATTTAATCTGCCATCTTAGTACAAATCCGTCACTTGCAGAGATCGGCGACTATATCTGGGAATACTATGACCTGCAACCAAAGGAATTGTGATTGCGGATATTGGGTTCGGCTTAAAAAACCATTCATTAAAGTTTCTAAAATCTGACTATCGGCTGGTGAAAGACTGGATTTTATGATCAGATTACCTTCTCTTTCCAGGCGCCTTTCTTTAAATACCAGTATGAGAGTGCTCCAATCAGAAAAAAGTAAACATATTCGGCCAGCCATACCCATTCAATTTTATATTTCAGATATACTGCCACCAACCAGGTAAATCCAAGATATGCAGATAATGTTACAGCTTCGATGGCCATAGCTACTTTTGTATTGGCTGTCCCGAGAACACCGTTAAACAGGATACTCATAAAGGAAAAAATGGTAAGGGCTCCCATAATAATGTAAAAAGAGGGAATTGTAGCTTTAATTAACGCAGGATTGTTCGTATAGACGGAGATAATCGCTACCGGAAAAAGTGAAGCAACCAGAACAATACTCAATACAGCCAGAAAACTAATCTTCAGAAGCTTAAAGATGATCGGCATTACACGCCCGGGTTTCCTCTCACCCATTGCACTGCTTACCAGGGTGCTTGTTACGGTGCACAAAGCCCAGCCGGGTATCATCATGAAGATATAGATGGAGCGGATGATATTGGATACGGCAAGCGGGCGCTCCCCCATTTTTTCGACCAACATGAAAAAAACGAACCAGCTACCAAATGAAAGAACAAATTGGATCATCACAAAAATTGAAATGCCGAGTGTTTTTTTAATAACTGTCAGGTCTGGTTTGATCAGTTTGAACAATCGAAAATGATTCAGTCTATGATTTCCAACCGTGATCCATACAAAAAACAACAACGCGATACCTTCCGAAATGGAAGAGGCAAGACCTGCCCCCTGTATTCCCATTTCAGGAAATCCCCAATGACCAAATATCAGAAGATAGTCAAGCAATACATTGGATAGAGCCATGATTATTGCACTGGCAGTAAGATATCTGGTAAAAGATATCCCCGTATAAAAAGACCGGAACAGCAAGGCAGATGATGCTAAGAATAACCCCAGAATCCTGTATTTCAAAAACTCAGAACTGGCCTGATAGATAGCGTCAGAAGATAAGAAGATCCGAAGAAAAGAAGAGCCATAGAAAAAAACCGCTGCAGTAACCAACAGAGAAAATAGTCCGATAAAATAGAAGCTGTTGTCAAAGATGCGGCCTATCGCAATATGATTCTTTTCCCCATGCCGGCGGGCAATTAAAATCTGAACCCCTGTGGAAAATCCGAAACATACCATGTAAAGGATCAGGTAAAAAACACCCCCAATGGCAGATGCTCCCAGCTCAACCTCTCCGACCCTTCCGAGGAAAGCAGTATCCGTTACACCGACAATATTCTGTGCCAGCAAACTTATCATGATGGGTCCGGAGATCTTCCAGATCTCCCGGTGAGTGGGAGTGGTCATGTACGATTTATCTGAATACTATGGTTTGGCCTTTAATGAGTCGCACCATTGAACAATCTGACCGCGTTGAACCTCACTCAAGGCAGCTTCAGCATGAGATTCTATAAAACGACCTGGAGGCATACTCTTTTTTTGCAATTCCCCTTGGATAGCGGATGCCAGCATCTTCTTTTCCATCGGAGTATATTGCTCCCAAACGGAGAAATTCACCGCGCTTTTTGGTTTGTCTCTTCCTTCGTTGGAATGGCAAGGCATACAGGAAGGTTTTATCAGTTGAAAAACCTCTGTAGGAATAGTGGAGAGGGTATCCTGTTTTGCTGAGAGACTGTCCTTTTTTTCAATATTCTGGCTAAATGCTGTTCCGGCACCTAATAGAATGGCCATAAAAGCTCCGGTAGTTATCACCATTCCCGTCATTTTAAATTTCATCATCTTCTATTGTATTATTAATCAATTAATTACCACGATCCATTATTATTACATATTCTTTATCTCTTTAAAAATCGTATCTGCCAACTCCTCATAACCATCATCAAAATGGTGGTTTCCATTAACTATATGAACTTTTATACCTGTTTGCTGAAACGCCTGCCTGACATCCATGCTTTCGTCACTCCCAAAATAAACAGAGATTCTTTTATTATCGCTTTGTCGTATCTCCTTGACGACATCATAGTTACCTTTGGAAGTTCCCAAATTAAGCATGTCAGATAAATGTATTTCAAAATCACACCGTATATCCGGATTGATCAGGATGGATGATTCCAGTCTACTGGAAACCCCTGAAGGAAAGCTGTTGGCCAAAAAAGGAACAATTGATGCACCGAAAGAGAATCCGATAAGAACAAACCGGTCTCGTTTCCAAACATTCTCATACGCTTCTACAATGGTTATCAGATCTGCTCTGGTTTCTTCAGGTGTTTTGCTTTTCCAAAAATATTTCTGCGCATCCAGAACGACCATGGGAATTCCTTTTTGGATCAGATAATTGCAAAAAGACTTCGAAAACAGATTTAAACCTCCATCACCTGAAATATACAATACCATGGGTAATGCAGATTCTACAGAACTCTCCATTACTTTTATTGGTAAGTCAGCTAAAGCAGTCTTTTGCAGATATTCCACAGGGGCAAAAGAAATGTTCCCGGAATCATTGTCTGAAGCATTGTTTGGAGCCCCAATGGAACCGGCATTTAGCACCCCGGAGATCAGTAAGAAAATTATCAGAACGGTTATCTTCATGGTTTGATCACTTTGGACAAGGCTGTAGGGATTTGCATCAAATCATAATCGTGATCATATATCAGGTATTTGTTGTACCAGATGGTTGCAAATTTCTCCTTGTATTCACGCATCCCTTTGTAGTGTGAAAAGCTCCTGATCTTTTCGTAGGCAAATTTTATTGATTTTTCCGAAAACCTGGTCGGATCCTTTAGTCCCGACATGGGAGCAAAGCCCAGATTGACTGTTTCAAAACCCTGTGTTTTCAAATAATTGAGCATTTCGACCAGAATAAAATCCATCACACCATTTGGTGCATCACTTGTTTTACGCAATAAATCATAAGTTGATTCATCTTTTACGTAATCAGGAATTATATTTAGAAATGCTACAACTTTTTCTTCTGAATTTTCTACGGTTAAAATAATTTGCTGTTTCAGTTCTTCCCAGTCAAACATGCCCTGAGAGAAGATGATCTCGCTTCTTTCTGTGTCATAAAGCCAGTCGCCAGATACCGATTTAATTTTTTGAAGCTGACCGTCTTTTATTGGGGGAAAATGAAAGACAATCTTGTATCCTCTATCTTTCACTTTGGATATTGCATTGCGTATAGATTTTCGGCCTCCTCCCTCCAACGAGAATTTATTCAGATCGACCACGCCCTCCTGACCCAAGAACATAGATTTCTTTTTCAGACTCCTGTATATGGGAAGAGATTCTTCAGGAACCCTGTAGTAGAAGCATTTTAATCCATTCTCATAGCAGAACCCATCAAACAGCCGGATACATTCTTTCATCGTCTCAGGATTATCTGCAATTGGATTCTCCAGAACCACGGCAAAATTTCCTGCTATCCGATAGGAGATAAAAGCCTCCAAACCCTCCGGCTCAAAGACCATCTTATCCTGATAAGTCTTGAAATAATCCAGGCTGGAATTACCATATTCTTTCACCAGGCGGTTGGGGCGCTCCAGCTCTTCCTTTGTTGGAATATTTTTTAAAATATATGGACGGATGAGGGTATAAAAAAGGAAGGCAAGTGAAAGAAATCCACTTACGTTGATAGTAAGAAGAAATTTTGATGCAAATGGGTCGACAGGTACCAAATCGCTGCTGCCAACCAGAAAATAGTTTTGGAGCGCATATCTGACGGATTGCCAAAGGCTGAAGTCTAAATCAAAATGTTTCTTGTCCAGAAAGTAAAAACCAATCACACTGTAAATCATGACTGCCACAATACTTAAGGCCGCCGTCTGTATTCCTACTGTTCTTAGTTTTGGATTGTTTTTGATGTAATAATCTTTGCGAGTATAGATGAGTACCGCCAAAACAAAAAGCGCCATGATGGCCTCTTCATAATCTGCAGCCTTGGTGAGGTTTCCCAAACAAGAAATTATCGTCAAAAAAACAGCAACCCACCAGGCAGATCGTAAACCCTTTAACATAAATGAAGCTGTAACCAACAAAATCAATCCGAGTACTAAAACAAAATAATTGGATACTTCCATGGCATCGATCGGGAGGAAATCTTTGAGCCACATCACGCGTTCGCTGATGGCAGGAGTAAGAACCGATACGATGTTGATTATTCCGAGTGAAAAAAGCAACATCGCCGGTATGATGCGCATAATCAATTTGTTAATCTTCAACAGAAAGGTAACTGCACCGGACAACAGCGGGGTCCAGAATTCGAAAAATCGGTATAGAAAAGTGATGGCAATGGCCTCTACATTCGAAAATCCATATTTAGCCAGAACAAAAGCCATTGATACCTCAATTGGTCCAAGTCCCCGCAAAAAAGGAGAGACGATCAGGAAGATAACAGATATAATATACCCAAGGAAAGCTGCAAAAAGTGCGGGCTGCACATGGAGGGCCATCATCGCCACATAGAGATGTGCAATACCAATAAATTCTATGCAAACCGAGGTAACCAAAGTCCTCACAAGCTGTCTTTTATCGATTTCAGCATCATCCAACGCTACGATGAGTTCTTCAATCGAAGGAAAAAAACCGACCAACCACCTGTAAACCGGTCCTTTTTTAGAGAAAGAGTAATAGGCAACATATAACATAAGAAGTAAAAACATCACTGAGAATAATCCAATCCATTCTCCTTTTCCGATGCTGCCATCTGTAAGTGCAAATATAAATGCCGGAATTGCCACAAGGACGACAGAAAGAATACCTGCAAAACCGTAAACAGTAGACGCAAAATGTATATGCGATTTTGTTATTCCTCTTTTTTCAATATCCGCAGTGAAAAATGCCAGAGAAGATACGCCGCCGGCCGGCAGAAAAACACTGATGAAATTTCTCTTCAGGAATAGAATAATTCCCAACTTAATGGGCAATTTATGGTGAAAAACAGCGAAAGAAGTTACGTACATGTAACCCTGAATCACAATGTAACATGCCGTCAGCGCAAGACCAATCAATACCAGCTGCCATCCGGCAGAACGAAGCAGCATATTAATCTGAACCAACTCTGTTTTTTGGTGTTTGAAGAACCAGATACCTATTCCAATAGATAAAATGGTAAATATGCCCTGACTGATCAACTTGCCATTCTCTCCGATAAATGTCAAAGAGATACTTCGGTCCTTGAAAAATTTTGAAATTTTCTTAAAAATCAAAATAAAAATATTTTTTGCTTTTTTCATATTCTGCTGTTTATGAAAATAACGAATGAATATTATGGCTTTTTATTCCTCATATCAGTTAGCAGTATCAAATACTTCACCAACAAAATATTATTTTTCTCCGTTCCATTCCCTCCCGAACTCATCAAGAAATTGTTCCATAAAAGCATGTCTTCTGATAGCCAGAGCCTTCCCCGTGGGTGTATTCATCCGATCTTTCAAAAGTAACAGCTTCTCATAGAAATGATTAATCGTCGGTGCATCACTTTTTTGGTACTCTTCTTTGGTCATTTTGAGATTAGGCCTGATATCCGGATGAAAGAGCAACCTATTTTTATACCCTCCATAATGAAAAGCCCGGGCTATCCCGATAGCTCCCATGGCATCCAGTCTGTCGGCATCCTGAACTACCTGCAACTCAGGGGAGGAAAATCCGGGAAGGTTGTTGCCTCCCTTGAAGGAAATATGACGGATAATCTGAACAACATGTTCTGAAACAGAGGATTCAACAAGCATTGATTTTAAAAATTCTGTTGCTTTCATCGGACCAATCTCTTCATCCCCGCCATTAAACTTGGAATCGGCAATATCGTGAAGCAAAGCAGCAAGTTCGACGATATAAAGGTTGACGGGCTCAGTTTTTGAAATTAACACGGATGTACGCCACACCCTTTCTACATGCCACCAGTCGTGGCCTTTTTCGCCATCGAGCAACTCCTTCCTGACAAAAGAGATGCATGAACTTACAACAGTTTGTTGATCTGCCATCGTGAAAATAATTTGGTGCAAACAAGTCTGTTAAGACTCACTATTCATGATACCAATTTTATCCAGGGTCCAGAAAATCAACGACAATACGACTCCGACGATGGCAGCGAAAGCCATTCCTTTGAGTTGCACTGATCCAATATTGATGGCTGCGCCACTGACCCCTACGACAAATGTAACGGCTCCGAGCACCATGTTCCTATTCTTACTGAAATCAACCTTCTGTTCCACAAACATCCTAAAACCTTGCACTGCAATCACTCCATAAAGCAGTATGGTAATACCACCCATAACGGGTTCGGGAATCGTTGAGATAGCAGCAGATACTTTGCCAATGGAGGAAAAAACAATGGCAAGCAATGCTGCTCCCCGGATTACCCATACGGAATATACTCTCGTGATCGCCATCACACCAATATTTTCACCATAAGTAGTATTGGGGGGTGAACCTGTAAAGCCTGATAGCATATTGCTGATACCATCACCCAGCAATGAGCGGTGGAGGCCGGGCTTTTCCATCAGGTTCTCACCGGTGATCTTTCCTGTAACAATAAGGTGGCTGATGTGCTCAGCAAGTACGACAATGCAAGCCGGTACAATAATGATTATGGCACTCATATTAAATACCGGAGTATTAAATTTTGGCAGGGAGATCCAGTCGGCATTGCTGATAGCAACGGTATCGACCATACCCATAAAGAACGCGAGAACATAACCGGCTATCACGGCAAAGAGTATCGGAATGACCTGCATAAAACCCTTGAAAAGGACGGTGCCGGCAATCCCGGTAATGAGTGTAAAAAGCGAAACGATCAAGACATTGGGTGCAACCTCAAACACAGGTACCACCTGTCCTACAGCAGTTGGCCAGGGAGCCAGACCTGCCTGCTGGGCGGCTACAGGTGCCAGCTCAAGTCCGATGATGGCTACCACTGCACCCATCACTGCCGGAGGCATGACAACATCTATCCATTTGATACCCCACTGTTTGACCACATAGGATATTACAACAAAAAAGAGACCGAAAAAGATAAAACCACCCTGGGCACTGCCAAAATTCCCAAAGGTGCTAACAATAAGCAAAGTAGGGGCTATAAATGCAAAACTGGATCCCAGGTAAGCAGGAATGCCTCCTTTGGTTACCCAGGAGTAGATCAGGGTGCCTATACCATTCATCAGCAAGGCAATGGCTGGATCTATTCCCAAAAGGATCGGAACAAGTATTGTTGCTCCAAACATGGCTGTTAAATGCTGAATACTGAGTGGCAAGCTCTCCAGGAA
Source organism: Bacteroidia bacterium (assembly GCA_025358025.1). GTDB lineage: Bacteria > Bacteroidota > Bacteroidia > Bacteroidales > Prolixibacteraceae > CAINVV01. The sequence goes on from JANYKW010000032.1 coordinate 42,234, forward strand.
AGGAAGCTTCTCGTGAATGCCGATTGTTCGTCTGATCATTTTTCTAAAAGGGTTTAATTTGGTTGAAAAGTTTGAGTTGTTTGAAATGCCTGCGTTGTTAATGGCACCTTTCCAAGGGTGATGGAAGTGTTTGTTTTTTTGATTGATAATTGAATACGGGTTGAAATCCGTCAAAATGAAGAAAGCAAAATGATTTATTATTCTTCCATGGTACTAAGATCTCCATCTGGAAGTCCCAAAGCCCTGGATTTCAACAATCTTCGCATAATCTTGCCACTTCTTGTTTTTGGCAGGATCTCTGCAAATTGAATGGTTTCCGGACGAGCAATTTTACCCAGGTGTTCTTCCATGTGAACCATCAGTTCCAGTTCCAGTTCCTTACTTGGCTGGTAGTTGTTTCTGAGTACAGCAGTTACATGAATAGCATTCCCTTTCAGATGATGTGGCAGCGCAATGGCTGCAGACTCGGCAATTGCAGGATGACGCGCCATGACACCCTCAATCTCAGCTGATCCAAGCCGGTAACCACTTACTTTTATAACATCGTCGTTCCGGCCAATGATCCAGTAGTATCCGTCTTCATCTTTTTTGGCAGAGTCGCCGGTATGATACCACCCCTGTTTTCTGTACTTTCCCCAGTAAGTATCAATAAAGCGCTGCGGATCATTGAACACAGATTTTGCCATTCCCGGCCACGGAGTTTTGATAACCAGTGTACCTTCCTCTCCGGCAGCAACTTCAACTCCAGCATCATCCACGATTGCCAGATCGTTACCGAAGAATGGTTTGGTGGCAGACCCCGGTTTTAATGGAGTAATAGGAAGCGGACTTATGACAAATCCTCCGGTTTCTGTCTGCCACCAGGTATCCATGATGGGACATTTTCCTCTCCCCACCACTTTGTGAAACCAGTTCCAGGCTTCTGTATTAATGGGTTCACCCACAGATCCGAGTAATCTTAAAGAACTGATGTCGTTCCGGTTAGGCCACGAATCGCCGAAGCGCATCAATCCGCGGATAGCAGTTGGAGAAGTATAAAGTATATTGATCCCGTATTTCTCAACCATTTTCCACCACCTGTCGGGATAAGGATGGTTCGGAGCCCCTTCGTACAACATGATGGTTGCACCGTTGATTAGCGGACCATATACTATGTAGCTGTGACCGGTAATCCATCCCGGATCTGCAGCACACCAGTACCGGTCTTCCGGTTTGATGTCGAAGACCATTCTGTGCGTGGTGGAAGTGTAAACACTGTATCCACCATGTGTATGAACCAGTGCCTTGGGACGTCCGGTAGAGCCGGAAGTATAAAGAAGGAAAAGCATATCAGATGACTCCATTTCTTCCGTATCACATTTATTTGATGCAATAGGCAATGATTTCAGATCATGCAACCAGTAATCCCGGTCGTTTTCCATATAAACATCTATCCCTGTACGTTTAACCGTGATACAAATTTCCATGGTAGGGGACAATTCCATCGCCTTATTGACAACACTCTTCATCTCAACTACCTTGCCCCTGCGGTACCCCCCATCTGCTGTGATCACCACCCGGCTGTTAGCATCGTTGATACGGTCTGCCAGGGCTTCGTGACTAAAACCACCATATACCACACTGTGAACGGCCCCAATCTTTGAACAGGCAAGCATGGCAAATAGCTGTTCCGGAATCTGGGGCATGTATATCGTGACAACATCTCCTTTTTTAACACCCATGCTCTTCAGAATATTGGCAAACTGACATACTTCACGGTTCAATGCATGATAGGAAAAAGTTTTGGAGTCTCCAGGTTCACCTTCCCAGATAACTGCCAGTTTATTCCTGGTCGCGGAGGTTAGATGCCGGTCGATGGCATTTAAAATAATGTTGGTTTTGGCACCTTCAAACCATTTAAAAAAGGGAGGATTACTTTTATCCAACACTTTATCCCATTTTTTATACCACGACAAATATTCTGCCTGTTCAGCCCAAAAAGCTTCCGGTTGGCTGAGTGAATATTGGTACAGCTGATCGTACTCTTTAACATTCGCCTGGTTTACAACCTCCTGAGAGGGTGAAAACAGTGTCTTCTCATCGCTTTTTTCCATCTGAAATCCGGGTTTATTTGATTTATCCTGTCTAAAATAGTGAAGTTATTTGAATATTCTATTTCTTCCTGCTTAGTACACAAAAAAGAAGATTATAAGTGAAAGTATCAAACACATTTACGATAAATAGTAAGATAGGTTAATATTTTAATATATGTAATGCATCCAGACTATTTTGGAATTGAACCCAATAATTTCTTACTTTGTATAAACGTGAATCCGGATTGATCCATTTGTTCCACGAAAAAAGATTTTCCACGGAAATTAAACATAATACAAAGAACTCTTTCTGATATAAATAAACAAATTACTATATTATTTTCTATGATATATCGGGATAGTCCAGGCAAAAAGTCCATCATTTCCCAGCAGGGAGACTTCACCTACAGTCAGTTGCTGCAGCACATTCAACAATATGCAATGCTGTTTGAGACAAAAGGATATTCCAAGGTCGCAATTTATGCAGAAAACAGGGTCGAGTGGTTCTTCGCTTTCTACGCAGTATTACAAAATAACTGCATCGCAGTACCCATTGATTTTATGGCCTCAGCCGAGGATGTTGCCTACATGCTGGACGACTGCAATCCGGAGCTGATCTTTATCAGCCAAGGGATGAAGGAGTCTTATTCCAAGGTTCTGACAAAAAGCAATTTCCAACCTGAAGTAATCGTTTTTGAAAATCATCCTCCTGTTCATGACCAGCCTGAATCTAACTGGACTGGTCCCGATGACGACGAGACAACCGCGGTAATTATATATACCTCAGGCACAACCGGAAGCCCGAAGGGAGTGATGCTTTCCTACACCAACCTGAAGGCGAACATAAGAGCCGTAATCGATGCTAAAATTTTTCATCCGGAAAGTCAGGTGCTGGTGCTACTCCCGCTGCACCATATTTTCCCCTTGCTGGGATCCTTGATGGTTACCTTCTATTCCGGAGGGGCTACGGTTGTCTCACCTTCCATGCAGTCTTCAGATCTGATGAAAACCCTCGCGGACAATGAGGTTACTGTATTCATTGGAGTTCCAAGACTTTATGAGCTTATTTACAGAGGGTTGATGGCTAAGATCAATAAAAATTTTCTGGCCGGTGCAATGCTGAAACTGGTTTATCTGACGAAAAGCCGGAAACTGGGTAAAACCCTGTTCAAAAAAGTACACACCGGACTGGGAGGACATCTTAAATTCATGATTGCCGGTGGTGCAGCCCTCAACAAGGAAGTAGGGACTTTTTTTTATGCCATAGGATTCGATATACTCGAAGGCTTCGGTATGACTGAAGCTGCGCCTATGATTACTTTTCCACGTCCGGGGAGGATAAAAATCGGTTCAACCGGTGAGGCATTACCCAACATGACAGTAGAAATCAGGGATGGCGAGATCGTGGCGAAAGGACCTAATGTTATGCAGGGTTATTACAACCGTCCGGAAGAGACAGCCGAAGTTTTGAAAGAAGGATGGCTTTACACAGGGGATTTGGGACGCATGGACGAAGAGGGATTTTTATATATCACCGGACGGAAAAAGGAGATTATTGTACTTCCTAACGGGAAAAATATCAATCCTGTCGAATTGGAACAAAAATTGGAATTTTACTCGAAAGCCATCAAAGAGGCAGGGATTTTTATCTATAAAGAGATGCTGCACGCGGTGATCGTACCTGATTACAAATTTATTGCCGATGAAGGCATAACCGATTTAAATCACTATTTCAGGGAAGAGGTCATCACTCCTTTTAATGTTGAGATGAGCTCATACAAACGGATTATGCAGTTTACCCTGATGAAAGAGGAACTTCCAAGAACCAGGTTATCCAAACTGCAGCGCTTCAAACTGGAGGAGTTGATTCAGAACTCCGGAAACAAAAAAAACACCCAGGACGATCAATATACAGCTGAATATATGGCAGTTAAAAGCTTTATTGAAAGTCAGGCAGATTTGGATATCTCTCCTGACGACCATCTTGTTTTTGATATTGCCATGGATTCTCTCGGGAAAATGGGTCTGATCGACTTTATTGAAAAAACTTTCGGCATCAAATTTGACGAGGAACAGTTGCTAAAATTCCCTTCCATTGCTAAAATTGCCGAGCACATCCGTACCAATAAACTGTTTCACAAAGTAGAAACCGCCACCTGGTCAGGCAATCTGAAAGACGATCAACCGGTTGAGCTTCCAGGATCCTCCTTCCTTTTGAAATTCATCGTCTCTTCGGTACGAGGATTCTTCAGCCTCTTTTTCAAATTTGAGGTAACAGGGATCGCAAATATTCCGGATGGCCCCTGTTTCTTCGCACCCAACCACCAGACTAAACTGGACGCCTTCCTGGTGCTCTCCTGCCTGGACAAAAAGACATTGAAAGACACCTACTCCTATGCCAAGAAAGATCATGTAAAAGGCCGGGTTCGTCTATTCCTGGCCAAAAGGACCAACATCATTGTCATGGATCTTACCAGAGACCTAAAAGAGTCGATTCACAAAATGGCCGAAGTGGTGAAACTTGGCATGAAGGTCCTGATTTTCCCGGAAGGGACACGAACCATGTCGGGTACAATGGGCGATTTTAAAAAAACTTATGCCATTCTAAGCAGCGAATTGAATATCCCGATCGTTCCGGTTGCCATTTCCGGAGCCTATGAAGCGATGTCGTCGGGAAGGAAGAAAATCAAGTCCGGATCAAAAATTATTGTAGCTTTTCTTCCCCCCGTTGAACCTGCCGGGATGACTCCGGAACTCCTTAATTCGACCATCCGGAGTCAAATCCAGGAAACGGTTGCTCTTCATTCTAAATCTATTTAAATATTTAAATATGAGATATCTATACTTTATGGCTTTCCTGCTGGCAGGCACAATCCTCTTCTCCAGCTGCCAATCAGACATGGCAGTCAGCCAGGAGGAACAGATAAAAGATAAGTATCTGGTCAGTTACACTTTGGTGAGGTCCATGACGGCTACAGATGTCAGGAATATGTTTAGTCCTGTTCAATCAGTCTATCCGGATGTTGCAGAGATACTCCCTTCTGTCAGGTACGGAGCGAAAGTTTATTCTGTTTCCTACAATACTGCTTTGGGTACCAGGAAACTGGTTGCCTCCGGCTTGGTGTGCATTCCTGACGGAGGGGTCACCTGTCCCATTCTTAGTTTCCAAAATGGCACGAACACTGTCAATGCCAATGCTCCCTCACTGAATGCTACCAACTACACGGTGCAACTGATATCCGGATTCGCTGCAACAGGATTCGTTATGGTATTGCCGGATTATCTGGGATTCGGAACTTCAACGGAGGTTTTTCATCCATATTTGCAAAAGGAACCCACCGTTTCTTCCATTCTAGATCTTTTCAGGGCAGTAAAAGAAATGGGCAACAAAGCAGAACTAAACCTCAGACTCTCTTCTGATCTTTATATCATGGGGTATTCGCAGGGAGGGTTATCAACTTTACAGCTCCAAAAGGCAATAGAAACAAGCTATTCCGCCGAATTTAACCTGAAAGCTGCAGGCTGTGGTGCCGGGCCGTACAACCTCACAGGAATAACTGAGCTGGTAGTTACCGCAGCAACCTATCCGCAACCCTATTATATCGCCTATATCATGAAAGGATTCAAGTCTGTTGGAGCCTTTCCAAATGCATACGCCGAAATTTTCAATGAGCCGTATGCCTCCCGCATCGACGGACTGTTTAACGGCATCAACAGCGGAGGAACAATTAATGATCAGTTGTCGACCAATATGTCACAGTTATTTACAAGCGAATTCAGGACAACCATGAAAACCAATGCCAAATTCCAGGCGATGAGAGAGGCCCTGGCAGCAAGCAGTGTCGCTGCCTGGAAGATTAAAACACCGCTGATCCTGACGCACGGGCAGGCAGACACTGATGTATCACCGGAGATGTCCAAACAACTGTATGAGGATCTGATGAAACTGGATGCGACTTTGCCTGTAACATACATTCCAATGGCAGGAATGAATCATGGAATGGCAAGTGCTCCCTCGCTGGTAAATTTCGTCAAACGGTTCCTGGCAATAAAGGGTAAAGGGTAAAGGATAAAGAAACTTCCAATCAATTTCCACTTTGCTTTCATGTCTCATATCTCATGTCTCATATCTCCTTTTTCCTGCTCTTCCCTTCCATATACATTTTAAACGCTTCGGGAGCGCTGGGCATCGCAATTTCAAAACGGGTATTCATCAGATTGTTGTCGAGCATCTCATAAGCCAGTCTGAAACGGGGCATGGCAGGATTTATCTCACTGGTCATGATAATCTTTTTATCTGAATAGGTGATTTCATAATTAATCACATGGTTTTCATTGTCAAAATAGATTGCTTTTACCGGATTACCATCCCTGTTTTTGTAGATTATCATCACATCTTCATGGATTAAAGCAGGACTCGCAGCAGTTGCAGAAATCTCCGTTTTGCCTTTTCTTTCCAGGATACACCCTCCAAGCTTTGTTTTCAATGTAAAAGATCCGGCACCTGCTCCGGGCTGACCGCTTCCTTCACCATTCCATTCGCCCAAAAGGTATTGCCATTTCTCCCAGCCAGTGGTATTATCCTGTGCAATAAGAGGTTGTACGAATAACAGAATAAGAATGACAGGCCACAATAATTTCCTCATGATTTTTTATCTTTTTTAAAATTTCTTTTTTAACAAATAACTGCCAAAGTTAATAAACTCCGAATACTTCAGCTTAGGATTGGTGATTGCAGTTAATTTTTTGTCTATTTTGGAAGTAAGGTTGAAATTTTTTATGCGAATTTTAAATCTTATGTCCTTATTGTGATATACTTAAAAAAATATAACTTTGATACACGCAGAACTCTTTTCAAAAGTTTTAACTAATAGCTTGTAATAGGCATCTCTGTTTCCCGTGGGATTAGATGGGGGGGCATACTCGTTCTTTTACTTTATTCCAAAATCCATCTTTATTCAGACTATAATTCTGATTGATTAGTCCCTCAGTATTTGAAAAATAAAGCCCTTAAACGAATAACCCGAAAAAGGCGGATTCCATAAGAATGAATAAGCGGGTTTATTGCGAAACAGACAAAATTGTTTTAAAACACGAGAAAATGCTTTTATCTTTATCAATAATTGGTCTTATACTGTCGGGCATCCTGTTAATTTTCAATCCACGAAAAAATGCATCGACCCTATATCTTGGTGTTTTCTTTTTACTGTTAAGTTTACACGGATTCTATCAATATGTACTGCTTTATTCAAAATCGGTCTTACTTGTAAGCGTCTTTCTTTTTAATATAGCAATTATTTGTTCCCCGCTTTATTTAATTGGGCCGATGCTTTACTGGTATATACGGAGTGTACTGACAGATAATTCACGTTTAAAAAGAAGGGATCTCTGGCATCTGCTGCCAATGATTATTTTCTTCGTTGCTTCAATTCCTCATGCTTTTGTTCCATGGCATGAGAAAGTTGAAGCCGCCAGAACAGTTGTTCAGGATGCGGGTTACATGGCGGTTTACAGAGCCACTTTATTGGACAAAATATTCTCTTCTGCTTTAGAATACCTTACTCGTCCAATTCTGGTTTTGGGATATACATTTTGGTCGGCAGGATTATTCATCAACTTTCTGAAAAAAAAGAAAATATCCCTGGTTTTATCGAAACAGCATTTTATGGAAAAATGGCTATTCCTTTTCCTGGGATTTCTATTGATACTTGAAGCAACCCAAATTCTTCTCATCATCAAGGCTTTTGAAATGCATTTTTCCGATTTGTATTTCACCATTAATGTTTTGCGTATTTTATCAGTTGCCGGATTGATGGGATTGTTGATCTCACCATTCTTTTTCCCGGCCATTTTATACGGATTACCCCGTTTCGGGGGATCACAGACAACGCCTAAGACCCCTGAAGAGAATCTTGATTCGATTCACGAAGAGCACAGAAAAAATGCAAATCATTTTGAAACCGAATACCTCCTTTCCATTCATCAGAAAGCAGAATTCTGCATGAAGGAAGTTCAGCCCTATCTTCAACCCGATTTTAACCTTGCTCATCTGTCGGTTCATACCCAAATCCCGGTCCACCATCTTTCCTATTTTTTCAGGGAAGAAAAAAAACAGCACTTCAATGATTACCGGAACGAATGGCGTATCAACCATGCAAAAAGTCTCATCAGCGAGGGCAAAGCTGATTTGTTGACACTGGAAACAATTGGATTACTTTCCGGATTTTCGACACGCAATACTTTTCTTACCACCTTTAAGAAAGTTGAAGGAGTATCTCCGAGTACTTTTATGTCCAAACTAAAAAAATAGGTTCCATCCCGGACTTCAAAACTTTGCATCAATTTTATAAAATTGATGCAGATCTATTGCCTTATTTATTTATCCTCCCCAACACAATCCCTACTTTTAACCTTCGCACCTGATTGATGCCTGTGCTCAATTTATCCCTTGTTTAAAATATCCCGCTTATTAGAAGGGTAAAATTTCAATTAGTTTTTCTCAGCAAGTTTATGCTTGGATTAACTTTTGATGAAGTTTTATTCCGAATTAATATACAGCATCAGTGGAATTACTTCACTCCAAAAATACCGTGGTTCCACCACCTCGCATACCAATAACACAGCACAAAAAACTAAAAAACAAATAGATGAAAACCTCAACCTTATCCTTTACAGAAAATTTAGCCGGCAAATTAACCGAAGCAGTGAATTTCAGCGCTCCGCAGTTAGCAGCTCTTTTCAGCGGCAGGGCAAAACGATCGCTAAAGCAACTTACCCTGCAAATGATACCCCTGTTTTCAGGTGCAATTGCTGTTGCTTTGCTTGTTACGAATTTATTATTTGTGAGCAGTACTTTTGGGCAAGAAGCTGCGAGTGCAACCTGGGCATTAAACAACAACTTTTCAAGCTCTGTTACAGGCAAAGTTGGTGCTAATGCCATGACATATGGTACTGGCATTAACACGTATTTAATTACAGAAAGTCTTTCCACCAGCCCTTACAATAAAAGTAGTTTGTCCAATGCTATAGCCGGAAACAATTACCTGCAATTCACTGTTTCACCCGCAGATGGCCTTAATTTTAATATTTCCTCTATTTCTTTTGGAAGAGCAGTACCCATTAGTGCAATTATTGGGGATGCAAATATTAATATTTCGGTTTTATTTTCAACAGATCCCAATTTTGCAAATTACTACGAAATCGGAAGTGCAAATTTTAATAATCCCAATATCGCGACAACTTCTTTCACTGTTCAAAATTCTTTAATTGCCGTTGGTAACGGGCATACAGGATATATCAGGATATACGGATGGAATCTTACCGGAGACAATTATTTTAATATCAACAATGTAGTCATTTCGGGAACAACTGACGCGGCCTGTGTCGATCCTGGAACCCAGTCAACCATGCTTCCTTTCACTGAAACCGGAATTGCCGGTACTACAGTAAACTGGAGCAGAGGTAATGGGAATAGAGTTATTGTCGTTGCCAGATTAACAAGCGCTGTGGGTGTAGACCCTGTGAATTTCTATTATTACGATATGAGTTATAGTCCTGCACATTCCGCATTTGGTTCAGGAACAACAACCGGCGTGGGAAACTATATTATATATATTGGCCAGGGAACCAGTGTTGCTGTGACAAACCTCATGCCAGCCACAAACTATTCCTTTGCTGTTTATGAATTTAATGATCTAAACCGTTGTTATAAAACCCCCGGTTCTTCATTATCAGTAAGTACTTTATGTCCCGAGCCCACGATCACAAGTTTCACTCCAACAAGTGTTTGTTCGGGAAGTGCAAGTACAATAATCATTGATGGAGCCAATTATGTTTCGGGTGGTACTGGTGTAACTGTTAACGGAATTTCTGCAGCACCGGTTACTTTTATCAATAGCAATCGAATTACTGTTCCGCTGCCTTCAGGAGCAATCGGCACAGGGAATATTACGGTTACGACTTGTTCTACAGTTACCAGCGGATCAACTTTTACAGTGAATGTGCCGCCCACTGCTCCAACTGGTGCGGTGGGTGCCGCCGGATGTGGTACAGGTTCAGTCACAATTTCTGTTTCAGATCCCGGAACGGGCCTTACCGTTGACTGGTACGCAAATCCGTCAGGTGGACCAGTTTTGGAAGGCGGAAGGGGTACATTAAGCTATTCAACACCGGTCATCACCAATACCACGACATATTATGCACAGACAAGGAATACCTCATCGGGATGCGTCTCATCAGAGAGAACTGCAGTTATTGCCACAATAAATACTACACCAACAACCGGTACTATCAGCGGCACTTCTCCTGTTTGCTTCGGCAGTACTGGCGTATCCTATTCTGCAACAGGCTTTGACAATGCCACAAGTTATACATGGACTTATTCGGGCACAGGGGCCACCATCCATGGAACAACAAATCCGGTGACCATAGATTTTGCATCCGATGCAACAGCCGGCAATCTTACGGTAAAAGGAGTTAATGTTTGCGGGGACGGAACAGTTTCTCAAGACTATCCCATTACATTCTTTAATGGGCCGGCAGCGACTGGTGCCACAATTTGCAATAACTCAGCCAGCTCAAAGATGATAGCCGAATGTCCTCTGCCGGCAAAAAACTCAACAACCGGAGCCGTTTTTCCTCATAATGTTACAAGCTCTGGTACTGGTATCCTTCAACCTCCATGGTTATATCTTACTTCCTGGAATTGGCTAGATTATGTAAAAAATGATGATGATCAAAGTGCGTATGCTGAATATTATCATGATTCTGGTAACGAAGATTGCCCTGTTTTTCCTACAATTTTGGCTACTCAATTCGGATTTAATATCCCGGCAAACGCAACCATTATGGGATTGGAAGCAACCATAGGGCGCCGTGCTACAGCAAATAGTGAATCCTATTTTATAAGGGAAAATAATGTTCAACTGTTCGTAGGGGGTACAGCCGCGAGTAAAAATTTAGGACTTACATCAACAAACTGGCCTGTCGTTGAAACAGCTCAGAATTACGGCTCTACAGAGAGCAATGCCTGGGGTACTTCTTTAACTCCTTCGGTTGTTAACAATAGCGGTTTTGGCTTATTGTTAAGTATAAGGGGGACGGCTCCGATTGGTGGTTCTGTCAGGGCCTGGGTTAATTACATCAATCTGACCGTAACCTACCGTGTGCCTGGGATGGTTGATTGGTTTACGCAATCCTCAGGCGGAACGCCCGTTCAATCTGCTTATTCTTTCGACCCGGTGGGTGATGCCGAAGTCATTGCCAAGGGCGGAATTTATGCAAACCTTGCAACCACAGGCACTCCGGGAACCTATCCTTTCTATGCCGAATGTCAGGCAAATCCAGGCTGCCGCACAGCAGTCGATTTTGTGATACTTCCGGTCGCTGAACCCGAAGTTACCGGTTTCAACATAGCCAATGCAGCTTCACCAGTATTATCTGGTAGTCCGGTACCATTAACAATTAATTCTCCAAATATGATTGACGGGACTTATACTGTCAATTATAATCTAACAGGGGCCAATTCGGCGGCCAACGTGAACGCTTCGGTGGAAATTGTTTCACACAGCGGCAGTTTCACTATTTCAAACCTTGTGAATAAAGGACTTACTACGATTACAATTACCTCAGTAAAAAATGCTTCCGATTGTAGCAGCGCTGTCACAAGCAATAATTCAAAAGATATTGTTGTCGGTCCTCCAGCATCATGGGTAACTTACTCTTCAAGCAATTTCTTCGATGTTCCTACAGGAATTTCCAGTCTTACCGTTGAGGCCTGGGGAGCCGGAGGAAAAGGAGGGGCGGCGATGAATTCCTCTTATGCTGAATTAGCCGGCGGTGGCGGTGGCGGCGGGGCATATTCCCGCAGCACTTTTAACGTTATTCCGGGTACTTATTCAATAATTGTCGGAGACGGAGGCACTCCCGATTACGCCACCGGAGGTGATTCTTATATGTTTTACCCTGCCGGAACGATAAAAATTTTGGCCAAAGGGGGTTCCGGTGTTTCAGGCAGTAATCAAGATGGAGCATCCGGCGGATTAGCTTCCGGTGGCATAGGAGACACAAAATTCAGCGGGGGTTCCGGTGCAGATGGTAATACCGTAGGAAACCGGGGTGGTGGCGGCGGATCTTCTGCCGGGACTGAGTTCAATGGAAACATCGGAAGTGGCGCAACCGGAGGAACTGCACCCGACGGCGGTGGAGCAGGAGGAAACGGCAGCAGCGGACCAGGAGCCGGTATTGCCGGAAGTGTTCCGGGCGGCGGCGGTGGCGGAGCATACAGGGCTACAATGGAGACTGCCTATACGGGCGGAATCGGCGCCAGGGGTCAGGTAAAAATTACCTGGTCTTGCCCACAGGCTGTAATTTCCTATTCGTCATCTTACTTCTATTCTTCTGTATCCTCAGCTTCTGTTACCTTAACCGGTTCAGCAGGTGGTACTTTCTCAGCCAATCCGGGAGGGTTATCAATCAATGTTTTAACTGGTGAAATCATTCCATCTTCAAGCAATGCAGGAATTTATACCATCCATTATCAAATACCGGCAGCAGGTGATTGCGCTCCTGTAGATGCAGCAGCAGAAGTTACAATAATCACTCCACCAACGGGCCCGACATCTGTAACCTATTGCGCTTCACAAGAAAAGACTGTCAATGATCTTACATCACTGATGACAGGTTCCGGCATCAAATGGTACGCTGCAACCAATAACGGGATACAGTTTACCGGAACGGAATTGCTGGTAACTCAATCCTATTTTGCCAGCCAGACAATAGGAGGGATCGAAAGCATATCAAGAACGCAGGTGGTGGTGACTGTAAATCCCCGGCCTGCCACACCGACAATATCGACCAATATTTCTCCTGTTATCTGTATGGGTAGCTCGGTTATTCTTACTTCTACAGAATCAACAGGTTACCTTTGGTCCACAAGTGCAGTTACGAAGAGCATAACTGTAACCGCAACAGGAAGCTACTGGGTAAAAGTGACCGATGTTAACGGCTGCCAGAGCCTTGCCTCAATTCCGGTCGAAGTTGATGCCGATCATGATATTCCGACTGCTACAGGTACGCCAAATCCGGCAAATAATACGATCGATGTCTGCTACACGGGCGGTGGAGCAGTTACTTCACTTTCATGGGCTGCAGTAACAACGGCTACTTCCTATGATTTTTATTTTGGCGAAGGCAGTTTGCCGACAGTTGTTACACAAAATGTCACTTCAAATTCATATGCAGTCACCTTATCAGCAAACAAGACCTATTACTGGAAAGTTATCCCAAGAAACTTTTGCGGTCAGGCAGCAAACGCTGCAACCTGGACTTTTACAACAAAAAACACTGCTTGTTATTGTATACCAACTTCTCAATATCATGATGGAGGAATTTTCAGTGTTGAATTTAATACGCTCGATGAGGAAGGTTTATATAACGCAGGTTATGTGGATTTAACAATTAATGCCGAGACATCTGTCGTACAGGGTTCAATATATAATTTAACAGTATATGCAGATACAGATCCAATGGAATGTTGTTGGTCCCAATATTACCAAAAGGTATGGATAGACTGGAACCAGGATGGAATTTTTAGTAATTCGGAAGTTTATGATTTGGGTGAAGCTTTCAATCGGGGTGGTGCAGATACATGGCCATACAAAAAAAGCAGTCTTTGTCCATTTGCTATAACAGTACCGGCAAATGCACCTTTGGGCAAAACCAGAATGAGAGTTTCGTCTTCCAGTTTGGAGTATGCTACCGCTTGCGGACCTATTAGGGTTGACGGAACATTCCTGGATTTCGGGATCAATGTTCTGCCTTGTGAACCTGCAGTTTTTACGGCACACCCATCAACGGCTGCCCAGGCAGTTTGTGTTGGCGGAACAATCAACGCATTATCCGTAACAGCTACCGGAACGGCTTTAACCTATCAGTGGTACAAAAATAATACTGCTTCAAATAATGGAGGCACTGCTATTACAGGTGCAACTTCTGCCAATTACTCGCCTTTATCCACTTTATCCGGTACATTCTATTATTATTGTGTTGCCAGTGGTCGATGTTCGCAGCCAACACCAAGTAATGTTTCCGGAGCTATAACAGCAACAGCTCCTCCTGTTGCAGGTCCGATTATTGGGGATAATATATTGTATCTGGGATATACAAGGAAACTGACACTTTCGCAGAATGCCAATGCCGGAGGTACCTGGACGAGTTCTGATGCAGCTACCGTCTCTGTTGATGCTTCATCCGGCCTGGTGACCGGCATTAAAGTTGGTTCGGCAACTATTTCTTATACAGTTGCAGGATCTGGTGGCTGTTCTGAAGCAAAAGCTGAAATTCAGATTACAGTTTCTGATGCTTCTAATTTCTGCTTTGGCGCTTCAAGTGCAGTTTCTGGATATAACGATCCGAATGGTGACATGTCTCCTGAAAATGCAGTCGGATATCCGGATAATAACTATGCTGCAATTGGTCAAAATGAATTTATTGCATTGGATCTTACCGGGGGCGCCCTCAGTTTGGGAAACACGGTGACTGTTACGTGGAGCAAGTGGGCAGGTGAAGCTTTAGCGCCTGATGCACACATGTATGAATCGCAGGACGGTGCAAACTGGCAATTTATTAAACATGATAATGTTTACAATACTTCATTTACTGAATATAGCATTCCTGTAAACATAAGTACACGATATCTTAAAATTGAAAACAAGACTTCTCAATGGTTGTATGTCAAATCAGTAACATTTAATTATCCTTGTTCCGGATGTTCGAATGGGATCCTTACCGTAACCACAAATAATAAGGATCAAACCGTTTGTCTGAATTCTGCCGTAAGCAATATTGTCTATTCAGTCGGAGGCGGTGCAACCGGAGCAACGGTATCCGGATTGCCAAATGGTGTAAATGGTATCTACAGCAACGGAAACGTAATTATCAGTGGTTTACACGCTACATTAGGAACTTTCAACTACACGGTGACAACAACCGGAATCCAATCACCCTGTACCAATACTACAGCAAACGGTACAATCACAATTACAACAGTACCGGATGCCAACTTTGCATTAACTTCATCCAACACTCCGGTTTGTTCCGGTGACGAAGCAGAATTCTATCTGACTGGGACTGCTAACGCTACGGTTGACTACAGCCTGGATGAAGGAAAAACAACTAAAACTGTAAGTCTTGATGGTTCAGGACTGGCAACAGTTGTTGTACCCGGAGTTACTGAAAATCTGCAAATGTCGTTAATCAGTGTTTATATTGGAAGTTGTAGCAAAATTTTTAATGGAAGTGCAACTGTGATTGTTAAAGCGCTTCCGGTAGTAAGCATTCTCAGTAATACGCTTATAGAAGTTGGCGGAACAACAACTATAAGTCCGGCAAGCGGAGGAACCTGGACAAGCAGCAACAATGCTGTTGCAACCGTTACTCCTGCAGGTGTTGTCACCGGCACTGCTCCCGGGACAGCAACATTCACATTTACGGATGGTCAAACCGGCTGCAGTGCAACAACAGCAAAAGTTTCTGTAACAAGCAAGGTTTGCATTGGATATGCATTTGACTATAACAGTTCGTGGGGAGAGGTTTATTATCCTGAAAATGCCGTTGGAATTCCTGATGGTCAGGCGGCTTCTATATATTGGGAATCGGGTTTAATTTTAGACCTTACCGGAGGGAATAAATCCGTGAGCACACTTCTTACTTTAAAAATGTTCGTAAGTGGAGGGGGTAATCCGCTTGTTAAGGTATCCGAATCATCTGATAATAATCATTGGACTCAGGTTTTCACTGGCAATATCTCTAATACTACCTCTCAGGATTATTTAGTTACGGTATCTGAGAATACGCGTTGGTTACAAATTGAGAATACTGATAAGAATCAAGCGGTAATTCTTTATGTGGACGGTATTTCATACAATTATCCCTGTGCCGGATGTACGGCACCTTCAATTACAAATATAAACTCTAATGTTTCATGCAATGGGGGCAATGATGGGGCTATTGCACTAACCTTAACCGGCGGTACAGCACCATTTACATTTGCCTGGACAACAAGTGGTGGCAGCATACCGACAGGACAGGAAATCCTTGAAGACCAAACAGGTCTTACTGCTGGTAATTATTCTGTTGCAATAACGACCTCCGGTGGATGTACTACAACCGGCGGACCTTATACGATCACTGCACCTTTAGTTTTGGCGGCAACGGTTAATTCAACCAACGTCACCTGCAATGGTGCCAATGACGGTACAATAACCATCACCTCACCGGCAGGCGGATACGGAACTTATGAATACAGCATCAACGGTGGAACAAGCTGGCAAACAAATGGCAGCTATACAGCTTTGATCAACAAAACATATGATGTCCGGATTCGTGATGCCGCTCATACCGGTTGTGTTGTGACTCTGAACAGTGCTCTGCAAATCACGCAGCCTGCTGTAATGACGGCAACGGTTAATTCAACCAACGTCACCTGCAATGGTGCCAGTGACGGTACAATAACCATCACCTCACCAGCAGGCGGATACGGAACTTATGAATACAGTATAGGCAGCGGATGGCAATCAACTGGTAGCTTCACCGGGCTTGTCAATGCATCCTACAATGTACAGATCCGTGATAAAATCCATACCGGTTGTGTTGTGACTCTGAACGGTGCTCTGCAAATCACGCAGCCTGCTGCAATGACGGCAACGGTTAATTCAACCAGCGTCACCTGTAACGGTGCCAGTGACGGTACAATAACCATCACCTCACCGGCAGGCGGATACGGAACTTATGAATACAGCATCAACGGTGGAACAAGCTGGCAAACAAATGGCAGCTATGCAGCTTTGATCAACAAAACATATGATGTCCGGATTCGTGATGCCGCTCATACCGGTTGTGTTGTGACTCTGAACGGTGCTCTGCAAATCACGCAGCCTGCTGTATTGGTTGCGGCTCCAACTAACAACGCTCCTTTTGTTG
>JANYKW010000087.1 GCA_025358025.1 Bacteroidia bacterium
TACAAGGACTTTACAGTGCTCCCATCATCCTGAAAATGCCCCGCAGTGGAACTTACTATACCACAAATTTGTATGCCGGCAGGGAAACCCTCAGCGAATTCCGTTTTTTGCTCTGGAAGGCATTTGGGGTTGCCTCTGCGGCTTATTCAACAGTCGCCATCCATTCTTCCGTGATAGTTTACAAAGGGAAAGCCGTTTTATTCCTGGGCGAGTCCGGTACAGGTAAAAGCACCCATACACAACGCTGGCTGAAACATATCCCGGGATGCAAATTGCTGAACGACGACAGTCCCATCATAAGGATAGTAGATGGTGATCTGATCTGTTTCGGTTCTCCCTGGAGTGGCAAAACGGATTGTTATTTGAATGAATCATACCCTGTTGCAGCTATTATACGTTTGCAGCAGGCTCCGGTTAATCAGATTGCCTTACTGAGTAAATTAGAGGCGTTTACTGCGCTTTATCCATCCTGTCCGCCATCATTTGCCGCTGATTCTGGGCTTACAGATCATGTTTGCCATACTTTGTCTGCAATAATTGGGAAAGTGCCTGTATATCATTTGAATTGTTTGCCGGATGCGAATGCAGCAAGGCTAAGCTGCGCTACTATCATCGGCATTAACGATTATGAAACTACTAATTGATATGGCTGAAAATAATCCAAAGCAAGAAGGAAATGATAAGGTGTTGGTGGCCTCCAATGTGGAGATGCTGGAACTGCTGACAGAGTTACTGAAAGAAGGTAAACTGGTAAGGGTTAAAGTGACAGGTTACAGTATGATCCCATTTATGTGGAATAGGGGTGAACAGGTAGAATTATCTTACCCAAAAGATGAAGAGCTGATCCCAAAAACACTGGTTGTTTTCGTTTACCAGAACAGGTTTCTGGTGCATAGGGTTATTGAACGAAATGGTGATATGCTGACGATTATGGGGGATGGCATATACAAAAATACAGAAGTCGTAAAAAAAGAACAAGTGGTTGGGATTGTGAGAAAAATTATTTATCCGGGAGGTAGAGAATTATCCACAGGTTCCAAATATTGGACGATTTTAAGCAGAAGTTGGTCTTTTGTGAAAATTTTAAGCAAGTGGCCGTTGAGTATGGGTTCTATGTTAGGCAATGTTTATAGATATTTAAAAAAATCTTTAAAAAAAAGAAGGGAAAACATTGTGTAATCCCTTCTTTTATTTTATAATCAAATTTTATTTTTCTATGGTCTAATTTGAAAACTAGATTTTTCTAATTGGTAGAAAAAGTTAATGTATATTTATTCCCTTGGGAATAACTCCACCCTGCTGGTTTTGTAATATTAGCAGGAAGGGTAGTTACAGTTTTGTTGTTAGTTGTTTTTATAGAAACAGTTAGGGCATTTGTTCCTGAAGTAAAGTTCTTTGGGTAAACTACCATGTAGAACTTTTGCAATCCAGCAGTAGATATAGCGTTGGCGGTTGTAAGTGTAATTGATTGAACTGCAGTCCCTGGAGTGATAATTCCGTTTGTAAGATTTATAGTTCCACCAGTTGTTCCAATATAGTCTG
The DNA here is from genome assembly GCA_025358025.1 of Bacteroidia bacterium. Lineage (GTDB taxonomy): Bacteria > Bacteroidota > Bacteroidia > Bacteroidales > Prolixibacteraceae > CAINVV01. The sequence continues at coordinate 1,543 of JANYKW010000087.1, forward strand.
GTGAGGTTGATGAGAGCATAATTTCCCATGGTTTATTGTAACCAGCACCTAAACTTCCTACAGTTATATCAAATTCAAATATTGTAAACGCATGCTTAAAAGCAAACGCAACATTTGCCTCATATGCCATAGGATAAATTGGATCAGCCGTAGCAGTAGCATACAAAAAATCATAAGGTGCAACAGTTCCGTTTTGAGCAGCACTAAGTGAAATAGGAACCGCTGTATATGCAGGTGATCCAATTGTTCCTGCACGAGGATAATAAGCATAAAAAGTATGCGTTGGGTAAGTGGGTAGAGTTCCCGCTCCCTGCCATGTCAACGTTCCTGTAAAAGTGGATGTAGAACCTGTTGCAGTAGCAGTATAAGGATAGTTCAAAAAATTTGAAGTTGGAGCACTTACTGTACTCATATAAACTCCAATTACATCTCCTGAATTCCAGGTAGTTGCAGATCCGCCAACTACGTCAAATGCTGTTTTCAGTACTGAGGTACCATCATAGGCAGAAAAAGTGATATGGTTAACGTTGGCACTTTCCTCCTTTTTGCAGGAAATTCCAACAATTAATATTATAATGATATAGATAAACTTTGTTCTCATCGGTTAGATTTATTAATTTTTACAAATTTAGGGTCTAATTAATTGTTGATTACCATCCGGTTCCAGAACCCCAATTGTTGATTGTTGAACCTGGAGCGGAAGAAGCTGCAAATCCTTTTTCAACTTTAATTTCGTAGACCTCCATTTGAGGAGAGAGGTACAACTCCTTTTCATTGTACATCCTGGTTAGGTTATTAATTTGATTTTCCATTGTAAAGCCAGAAATTTTTGACTATTGATACTTAGGTTATAATTTCCTGTGTAAGGGATATGACTACTCCTCGTAGGGGAAACACCTACAAGGATAAGAAAAATATTTTGATAAAAAAAATATTAATCAGGAAATTATATTTTTATATTGTTTTGAAAGTTAACTAATTGGTTGTTTGGTATTCCTTAATGTGTCTTTGATAGGCCGGATGATTATTTCAATAAATGGAATTTGGTTTAGGTTGTTTTTCATTTTATGAATATATTTTTTTTTCTTTTAAGCATAAAAATGGTCAGGAAAATTTGGATTTGTTTCATCCTGGAGCATGACCAGTACATCGTTAATTTCCCTACGTCACTGTAAATATATTCCTTACGAGCAAATCAGTGATATTAAGAGAGTTTACTCAAATTCACTTACTTCCGACGGAAGGTATCAGGCATACTTTTGACAATGAAGTTAAAACCTAATAATTCATTGTCATGAAAAATCAAATCTTGTATTTAATTATCGCATCATGCCTGGGCTTATTTGCAGGATGTACTAAAGATAATAGCCTGATTCAGGGATCGCAGAATAATTTAATTCAGGAAGAGCATGGTTCCATCCTCAAGAGCGCTTCTCTTTCAGCCAAATACATTGTTGTTCTGAACGACAATGATGATATCACACATTCAGATTTGGCCGGAAAGAAAGAGAAGATGAAAAACAGGGCTTATGGCCTTCTGAAGAAAAATGCAATTGTTTCCAATCCGGAAGAGATTTACCAGAGTGCCTTGCAGGGATTTGCCTTAAAAATGACTCCCGGTGAAGCCAAGAAGCTGGCTGGTGACGGCAGTGTGAAAAGTATTGAAGCAGATCAGATTATTTTTTTAGATGATAATGGTGCGGTAATATCAGAATCAGTCAGCAAAGGCCTGGCTAAAGGCAAGGCAAAAAAAGTAACCACAACAATTACTGCTCCCGCCCCAACGAACACCGATGTAACTACTGCTCCCGCCCCAACGAACACCGATGTAACTACTGCTCCCGCCCCAGTGACCTCGGATGTAATTCCCTGGGGAGTTGCCCGTGTAGGAGGAGGAATCAATGCGGTCGGGAAAACGGCCTGGATCATTGATTCTGGGATAGATCTGACCCATCCGGATCTGAATGTAGATGTTGCAAGATCGGTCTCTTTTCTTGGGGAAACCTCGACTCCCAATGATGAAGATGGCCATGGCACTCATGTTGCCGGGATTATTGCAGCAATAGGTGGAAACAATTTTGGGATTGTAGGTGTGGCGGCAGGTGCAACAGTTGTCGCTGTAAAAGTATTCGATGCTAACAATAGCACAGTTTCTCAATTAATTGCAGGGATTGACTATGTTGCTGCCAATGGTAAAAACGGTGATGTCGCAAATATAAGCACTACTTCAACAATTTCAGAAGCACTGGACAATGCAGTACTGAACGCATCCAATACTTCTGAAGGAATAAAATTTGTATTGTGTGCTGGCAATCAGTACAATGATGTCAATCAAAGGTCGCCTGCACGAGTCAATGGACCTAATGTATATACAGTTTCAGCCATGGACAATTATGATAATTTCACCAATTTTTCAAATTATGGTAATCCAACCATCGATTTTTGTGCCCCCGGATTTAATATTACTTCAACATACAAAAACGGCACATTTGCAATACTTTCAGGAACTTCTATGTCTGCCCCGCATGTTGCCGGTTTATTACTCATCGGTGCCATCCATACCGACGGTTATGTTTTAAGAGATCCGGACGGAGTGCCTGATCCGATTGCGCATCATTAAAGATATAAACGTGGCTACGGTCAACCTGTCTGTTGCTGCGCACAACCGAAGACGATTGATTGTCTGAGTGTTTTACTTCATCTTTTGAACACCTCGCCTCACGTTTCCGGGAGTTGCAAATTTGATTTGCAACTCTTTTTGGTAAGGGAGCAGCCGCCCCCAGCTGGTTCGGATTCTGTGCTGGTGCGGATTTGCAATCCGCACCCCGCAGACCAGGGATTTTCAATCCCATTTTTTAATGAATCCACTGCTCCCCCTCGTTTGCAACGAGGGGGTCATTCTTCGTATTCTTCGACGACTTGTTGACTTATCTTTTTCGTTCCAAACGAATTGAAACGACCCTCAGCTGGTGCGGATTTGCAATCCGCATCCCCGCAGGTAAGGGATTTGCAATCACTTTTTAGAGATGAATTGGAGTTTAAATTGGATTGCAAATCCAAAATTAACGTGGTGTGGATTTCAAATCCACACCAGCTAGAGTCAATCCAAAATTTACGGGATGCGGATTTCAAATCCACACCAGCGAGATTTGATTACAAATCCAATTCAGCAACGCAATCCCTTCTTTTATCTGATTTTTTTGCTGTAAATTATATCATGGGAATTAACAACAAAATATCGGCGGGAAATTCTTATTTCATCACTTTGACGATTGTTGAGTGGATCGATATTTTTACCCGGCCGGTTTACAAACAAATTATGGTTGATTCAATGAATCATTGTATTAGAAACAAAGGCTTGCATGTTTATTGCTGGTGCCTGATGACCAATCACCTGCATCTGATTGCAGGTACTGAAGAAAAGGATAATTTATCCGACATACTTCGCGATTTCAAGAAATATACCAGCAAGGCGATCATTAAGGCGATAAGGGAAATTCCTGAAAGCAGGCAGAACTGGTTATTGAATATATTTTGGTATTCAGGTAAAAACAACAGAAAGATTAAATATTATAAGGTTTGGCAGAATGGGAACGAGGCAAAGGAGATTTTTTCAGTTGATTTTTTAGATCAAAAAAAGGAGTATATCCATAATAATCCTGTAAGGGCGGAAATTGTGGCTAATCCGGAAAATTATTTATACAGTTCGGCCAGGGATTATGCGGGGGAGAAGGGATTGGTGGAGGTTGAAATTGTCTGAATCGTTTGGATTGCAAATCCAAAGTTAGCGGGGATGCGGATTGCAAATCCAAAATTATTGGGGTGCATGGTTGCACTTTAGTGAAACATTCTATATCTTTGACGATGGAATCAAGACGAAAACATAGAACAGCGATTTTTTACAAAGATTACTTTGAAAAGTTCTTCATTGAACAATCAGAAAAAGTAAAGTCGAAAATTATTTGGACTATCGAATTGATTGAAGAGCTGGAAAGAATACCGGAAACTTATCTTAAGCACATTGAAACTACTGAAGGATTGTATGAAATCAGGATAAAATCCGGGAATGATGTATTTAGAATCTTTTGTTTTTTTGACCAAGGGAAACTGATAATTCTTGCAAATGGATTTCATAAGAAAACACAAAAGACCCCAAAGAAAGAAATTGAAAGAGCAATTAAAATTATGGAGGATTACAGGAATGAAAACAAATAACGTTATGTCACTTGATCAATTCAAGGACAAACACTATGGAGCTAAAGGAACTAAATCGAGAGATGAACTTGATAATGGTTATGAAAACTTTAAACTTGGAACTCTCTTGCATGAAGCTCGTCTCGAAAAAGGACTGACCCAGGCAGAATTAGCAGAAAAAGTCGGAACGACTAAATCATATATTTCAAAAATTGAAAATAATTTAAAAGAAGTTAGAATTTCCACTTTGCAAAAGATTGTTCAACTAGGATTGGGAGGACAACTTGACTTTTCCATTAAATTGCAGAAATAACTTGCACTAAAAAATGCTATGGTGCACGCGGGTTTCACTGCTCCCCCTTCGTTTGCAACGAGGGGGTCACAATTAGTCGTCTGAGACGACATGATGCAAATGCATCCATTTTTAAACGGTTATCACGCTTCTTTCAGGTCTCTGTCGTATCGTTGCAAACGAGGTGGAGAACTGCCGTGCGTGTATTCTTAAGCCGGCATTGGATTTATTTGTATTTGTCCGCCTATTGCTTTTAATACTTTCATAATTGTCTCAAATTGAGGTTTGGCTCCATTAGATAAAGCTTTGTATAAACTTGGTCTGCTTAATCCAGTATCTTGGGCAATTTTTGTCATTCCAATTGATTTAGCAATATGTCCAATTGCTGTAATCACATCTGAATTATCTCCTTCTGCCAAAACAGCATTAAGATATTCTGCAATCATTTCGTTACTATCTAAGTAGTCCGCTATATCAAATTTTGAAGCTTCCATATGCTTATTTTTTAGTTCTTTTTAAAATTCCTTTGGCCATTTCAATGTCTCTATGTTGAGTCGATTTGTCTCCTCCGATGAGTAATATAATTATTTTCCCATCTGCCTCTTTAAAATAAACTCGATAGCCTTTTGCATAGTCTATTCTTAATTCACGAATTCCATCACCAACAGGCTCACAATCTCCAAAATGTTCATCATTCTCAATCTTTTGAATTCTGAATAAGATTTTGGCTTTAGCTCTTAAATCTTTTAATTTTCTCAGCCATTTGTCAAATTCTTCTGTTTTCTCAATACTGAACATTTCTTTTTGTATTCATTTGGATACAAATTTAATCAAACTTTTCCAATCGCGAAAGGTTAGATTTAAAATCTCCTCTGTGCTGGTGCGGATTTGCAACCTGCTGGTGCGGATTTGCAATCCGCACCCCGCAGACCAGGGATTTGCAATCCCATTTTTTAATGAATCCCCTAATTCAATAAGATTATATCTCTACCCAGGAAAAAGGTCTGCACCAGTATTGGTCTGCAGCATTCATACTTTTATTGAAAATGGATGGATCGTTTGGATTGCAAATCCAATATTTGCAGGGCGCGGATTGCAAATCCGCACCAGCAGAGTGGATCAAATCTTGACCAGCATGAGTATCCCTAAATGACACTTACAATAATCTCATCCAGTGTGCGTTTGGGTACATGATGAACCTGGTTTTCATCGCGCCAGTATTTGACATCGTTCTCTTTGATCTGATCCAAAACCACTACTTCCTTTGGTTTCCCGAGCGCGAGAACCTGTACAATTTCTAACTGTTCGGAGAGGTTTAGAATCTCCCTGAGTTTTTTTCGGTTGACCGAATGAATGATGCAACCCCCGTATCCGGCTTCGACGGCGCCAAGCAGGATGCTTTGGCTCGCGATGCCATCGTCGCAAAAATAATTTGTGGTAATCCCCGTATCATGCAACATCACGATATAGGCAGAAGGCCGTTCTCCCTCCTCCGGTCCTTTCCATTCGGAGAGATAGCCGGCCCATGCCAGCTGATCAAAAATCATGGCGTTGAGGTATTCGTCGGCACTAAGTATGTACTTCAATGATTGCGAGTTACGTGCGGAAGCTGAATTGCGTGCCAGATCAACCCATTCGCGCAACATGGAGGCAGTGATTTTTTCAGACTGAAAAAAACGTCTGTAACTGCGGTTTTTAAGTACAAGGTCTTTCAGCATATATTCGGAGATTACATTTCTTCTATCATACGTCAGGCATGGGTACAAGGTAACGCGGGGAAGATAGAAAAAAATGGAACAGTGGAAGCAAAAACCCGGGAAAGATTGATCTTCATTATCAATAAATATTATTATATTTAGCAGTTTCCTGGCGTATCCTGGTGCCTTATTAAATCCCTGTCGGGATTAAAAAAGGATAATTTGAACAGTCACTAATTTCTTTAATTTTTTTTTCAGGATGAAATTCAAGCATAAAATAAGATTTTTTTTCCTGGTTGTGATTGCCCTGTCCGGCTATCACATTGAAGCCCAAACAGTTCGAAAGCCAATCCGCCTGGCTGTCGCCGGAATGACCCACGGGCATATTTCATTTATCCTCGGCAGGGCGTATAAAGGTGATTTTGAGCTGGTCGGAGTTTTTGATAACAACCAGGAGTATGTACGGAAATTATCGGAGCGGTACAAGTTTTCCAATGACCTGATATACAAGAATCTGGACGAGATGCTTGATCAGGTAAAACCGGATGCAGTGGTAGCCTTCGGTTCCATATATGATCATCTCTCTGTGGCAGAGGCCTGTGCTCCCCGGGGAATTCACGTGATGGTTGAAAAACCACTGGCTGTAAACATGAAACATGCGCAACGAATGGCTGACCTTGCCGCAAAATACAAGATTCATCTGCTCACGGATTACGAAACATCGTGGTATCCGACCACAGCCCAATCGTTTAAAATGGTTCATGAAGATCACTTCGTGGGCACGCTAAGAAAAGTAGTCATTCATGACGGTCACAGAGGACCGAAAGAGATTGGTTGTAATCCCGTTTTCCTGGACTGGCTCACGGATCCTGTGTTGAACGGAGGTGGTGCCATCGTCGATTTTGGTTGTTACGGAGCCAACCTGATGACGGCCCTGACGAATGGTGAAAAACCCGTTTCGGTAACTGCCGTTACGCGCCGGTTTAAACCGGATGTTTACCCAAAGGTGGATGACGAAGCAACCATTGTCGTTTCTTATCCCGGATCGCAGTGCATCATCCAGGCTTCCTGGAACTGGCCTTTTGACCGCAAGGATATGGAAATATACGGTGACAAAGGCTCCGTAATCTCTGTTAACAAAAATGAATTGCGTTCCAGGGGGGTGGGGATGGCAACAGAAAAAGTTGAAAAAATCACTGCGGCGGACGTCGCGGTCTATGAAGATCCGTTTGCCTATTTTGCGGATGTGATTTGGGGGAAAATTACAGTTCCGGAATATGGTCTTTATTCCCTGAAAAATAATGTGCTGGTGGTAAGGATTCTGGATGCAGCCCGCGAATCAGCCAAAACAGGGAAGGCAGTGGGGATGAAATGATTTTACATTGACAATTATAGTGATGCATCTTGCTGGATATATGAGTAATACAAGAAATGTATGTGACAATAAATTTTAAGCAAAACGATTATGATTGGTAATAATAATTTTTTGGTCCCGCTTGGAAAAACGGGTTTAATGGTCACCCCGGTAGGTTTGGGTTGCTGGCAGTTTAGCAAAAGGAACAACATGGCCGGGAAATTCTGGCCTTCGCTGGAAGATGATCTGATAGAAAAGGTGGTGTCGCTGTCGCTGGAGGGAGGTATCAACTGGTTTGACACCGCCGAGATTTATGGCAACGGAGCATCTGAAAAAGCACTCGCCAAAGCGTTGATGGCAGCAGGCAAGAAGCCCGGCGAGGTGGTTATTGCCACGAAATGGTGGCCTATGTTTCGTTTTGCTTCGAATATAAAGAGAACCATTAAAGAGCGCATCAGGCTCCTGGAGCCCTATCCCATTGATCTTTACCAGGTCCATCAGCCGTGGGGGTTCTCTGGCGAGAAAGCGGAGATGAAAGCCATGGCTGAGCTTTATGACAGGAAGCTGATAAAAAGCATCGGGGTGAGTAACTTTTCTGCAAGGACCATGAAAAGTGCGCATAGTTCGCTGAAGAATAAAGGCATTCCGCTGGCTTCGAACCAGGTTTTGTACAATCTGCTCGACCGCCGGATGGAGTCGAACGGGGTGATCGAGCAGGCCAGGATTCTCGGAATCACCATTATTGCCTATTCCCCCCTGGCACAAGGCCTGGTTACCGGGAAATTTCATGACAATCCGGGACTTCTTAAGAACATCGGTTTCAGAAAATACAGATCCCAGTTCAGTTCCGAAGGACTGAAGAAAAGCTGGCCGGTGGTGAAGTTGGTAAACGAGCTGGCTCAAAAATATGAAGCTACACCTGCACAGATTGCACTGAACTGGTTGATCAATTTTCATGGTAATATGGTGGTTGCCATACCCGGCGCCACCAGGGAGATTCATGTGAAGGAGAATACCGGAACCATGTCATTCCGCCTTTCATGGGAGGATATGGACAGACTCGACAAGGCCAGTGCTATATTCAAGTAAAACCCGGGAGGGGAATTCCACATTTGCACCAGAAATAATCAATTAATTGTGACTAACTTGTATGCTCAAATTGATTTATTAAAAGAGAGATATTATGGAACCAAAAATTGCGCAAAAAGGGCCTTTTGTCGTTGATCTTGAGGCTGGTAAGGAGTATCACTGGTGCGCCTGCGGTCAGAGTAAGAATCAGCCATTCTGCGATGGTTCTCACCGGGGAAGTGAGTTCAAACCAGTGTTTTTCAATGCGAAGGAAACTGGCAAGGCTTACCTGTGCGGATGCAAGCACACGAAAAATCCCCCGTTTTGTGACGGAACTCACAGAAATCTTTAGCGAATTCGATACAATATGAAGTTTCAATTTAAGCAAGTAAATGAGCGATTTTTTGTTACCCTCCTGCGCGTGGCGATTGGCTGGCATTTTTTGTACGAAGGAGCAACGAAGCTTTTCCAGACCGACTGGAGTTCTTCCGGATTTTTACTGCATACCTCCGGATTCTTCTCTCCGTTTTATCACTGGCTGGCAAGTACCCCAATTCTGTTGCATACCACGGATTTACTGAATATATACGGGTTGACACTCATCGGTATCGCCCTGTTTATAGGCCTGTTCAGCAGGTTTGCCTCGCTGGCAGGAGCCTTGCTCATGATTTTGTACTACTTTGCTTATCCGCCTTTTGGCAATCTTTTGATGAACAGTGAGGCACATTTATTCGTCGTGGATAAACTTTTTATTGAAGCAGCAGCCTTGCTGTTCCTGTGCATGTACAAGGAGAGAGGCTACAGCCTGGATGACTTTATAGCTTTCCGGCGCAACAGAAAACCCCTGGTCGTTCCTGAACCGGAAGCAAGTCAGTCGCGCAGGGAAGCCTTGCAGAACCTGGCAACGATACCCCTGCTCGGCGCCATGGGATGGGGGGCAGTGCATCACTTCAGATCGTATGGCGCCGATGTGATGAGCGGCGCTACCATCCAGGTAAAGGAGACGGCGCTCAACGAGCTTAAAGGTGAACTGCCCAAGGGTAAGATTGGAATGCACGATATCAGTAGGCTTGTCGCCGGAGGTAATCTGATTGGCGGGTGGGCGCACTCCCGCGACCTGATTTATGTATCCTCCCTTTTCAAGGCATACAATACAGAACAAAAAGTTTACGAGACACTGATTCTGGCCGAACAGGCGGGCATCAATACCATCAATATCGGTTTTGCTTCCAATCCCTTGCTGGCCAAATATAAAAAGGTGACAGGCAGCAAGATCAAGGTGATCTCTCAGGTGAATCCGCAACTGAATAACAAGGAACTTTCGAAAATTGGTCCGGATACCAACCCCGCTTTGTACTATGAATTCATTGACAAAGCCATCGATTGGGGGGTAGACATTGTTCAGGTACAGGGAAACTGGTGCGACTGGCTGGTGCGCGACCACAAGCTGGAGGTCATAGACAAAATGCTTGGCCACATACGCAAACAGGGCTATACCGCGGGACTGGCGGCACATTCGGTCGAATCGCTGATCGCCTGCCGTGACCAGGGAATCATCCCCGATTACTACATGAAAACCATGCACCACGACCAGTATTGGTCGGCTCATCCGCGCGAGTTCCGCTTTCCGTTCGAGGTGGACGGCAAAGAGTATTTAGATCACAACCGCTTCCACAACAACATGTTCTGTCTCTTCCCGGAGCGAACCATCGACTTTGTAAGCAAAGCCACCGTTCCGGTGATGGGATTTAAGGTGCTTGCGGCCGGTGCCATCGAACCCAAAGATGGTTTTAAATGGGCCTACAGCAACGGCGCCGATTTTATCTGCGTCGGGATGTTCGATTTCCAGGTGGTCAGTAATGTCAATACCGCTATCGATGTGCTGGGCAATCTCCGGCGTGAGCGGAAGTGGTACGGGTAAGAAAGCGATTGGCTTATAAAACAACACTTTTTTCCCCTTTTTTCAAATGAAGAACTACATCTTTTCCGTTGTATCGTATGATTCCATCCTCGCCAAGGAGCGATTTGACCGTGGCAGAAGCCAGTTTCCCCTCTTTCCAGCTGAATGCCACTTCAAAACCATTGGCCGTCCGTAAGCCGCTGATTTCTCCGGCTTTCCAGATATCCGGCAGGGCAGGAAGCAATTCTATCACCGGGATTTTTTTGCCGGAAACGATTTTGGTCTCCTGACTTTGCAGCAACATTTCGATGACTGCTGCCCCAGCACCAAAGTTGCCGTCAATATTAAACGGAGGACACGAAGAGAGTAAGTTTGGCAACAATCCGGGGGTTTTTCTGCCTCCCATCACAAAGAGGTTGTTGAAAATTTTGTAGGCATGGTTTCCATCCTTCAACCTTGCCCAGCAACAGGCTTTCCACGACATAGACCAGCCGGTTGCCTCATCTCCGCGGATTTCGAGGGTGCGTCGGGCGGCATCGAAGAGCTCCGGGGTTCCATCTTTTGAAATTTCGAAACCCGGACTCAATGCATATAAATGGGAGATGTGGCGGTGTTTCGGATCTATTTCCAGGTACTCCCTGTCCCACTCCAGCAACTGTCCTTTCGAGCCAATCAAATAGGGTTGCAAGCTGTCCCTTTGATTTTTGATCCCCGCAATAAACTCGTTGTCCACGCCAAGAATTTGAGAAGCCTCTATACAATTGGTAAACAGCTCTTTGGTGATCATCAGGTCCATCACGGCACCTTCGCAAAAAGGAGTCGTATATTTCTGTCCGTCAGGATAATAACCATGTTCAGGGGAGGAGCCGACAGGTGTTGTATAATAGCCCCTGGCGTTCTTAACCAGCCAGTGGCTCAGAAATTCTGCAGCACCCCTGAGTTCAGGCCAGTACGCTCTCAAAAAGGCCTGGTCTTTGGAGTAGCGGTAATGGGTCCAAATTTGCTGGCAGGTCCATCCTCCGGCCATCGGCCAGAAGGAGCAGTTGGCGTTATCTACCGGCTGGGCTGTGCGCCAGATGCTGGTGTTGTGGTGTGCAGTCCAGCCGGGATAGCCAAAACTCTCCTTTACATGTTTCGTGCCATTGACTGCTAACTGTTTGACAAACTGCAAAACCGGTTCGGTACATTCTCCGAGATTCGCAGCCTCGGTCATCCAGTAGTATATTTCTGAATTGATATTCATGGTATAGCCACTGGCCCAGGGAGGTACGATTTCGTTGTTCCAGATTCCCTGGAGGTTGATGGGCTGACCTCCCGCCCGCGATGATGCAATCGTCAGATAACGAGCATATTGCAGGGCAAGGGCAGGCAGCGAAGGATCACCGCCGTTTCTGTAGGCTTCCAAACGGTTGTTGGTAGGCAGTTTCCCCTGTTCAGTTAATTCGCCCAGGCTGATTTTCAGCCTGTTAAATAGATCCTGATAATCTTTCAGATGGTTTGTAAGCAGCACTTTATAGCCTTTGGCGAGGGCGTTTTTCAGGTTGGCTGATGCCTCAATGGAGGGATCTACCCCCTCCCTGCTGGGACTCTTGTCGAAACCATTGAAACTTGTATCCCCCGAAAGGAGAATGGTGATTTCGTCGGCACCCGAAATAATAATCTGATCTGCAGTAGTTTCCATTTTTCCTCCCTGGAGGTCAATACCCACCCGGCCCTCATAAAAGGTGCCTTCGCCGTTCATTTTATCACCATACATAATCGTTTCCCTGCCGGGAATTAAGACACCCTTCTCATCGAACAGTTCCGGATACATCCACTCCTGCTTCGTGTCATGTAAATATTTAAGGGTTCTGCGCACCACAAAGGCCGGAGCCTGGCCTTTCATGATTAAAACAGAGCCACTTGAAACGGTTTTAGCAGTGGGATGAGCCCCCTTTAATCCGATTCTGCAGGAGATGGCTCCCTTTTTGTCTGCCTTGATTTTCAGTACGATCACCTTATCAGGGTGGCTCGCGAAAACCTCCCTGTGGTAGCGGATGTTGTTTACCATATAGTCGGTCTTGCAAACAGCTGTCGAGAGATCCAGCTCCCTCCTGAAAGCCGAAGCCTGGTCGGAATGGTCGAATGCTACCTCGAGGTCGCCAAATGGCTGGTAACAATCCTGAGCCCTGCCTAGCCACTCACGGGCGATGATCTCATTTACCTGTTTCAGGTCACCTTCCCTGATCAGTTGTCTGACTTTCCCCAGACTTTTGGTGAAATCAAGTTTCACCGTTCTCCCTGGTTCACCCGAGTAAAGTGTATTTTCATTAAGCTGAAGATGCTCTTTCGCGATTCCGCCATAAACCATGGCACCCAGGGTGCCGTTTCCGATGGGCAACGCCTCGTACCAGTCGGTGGCAGGCTTGTCGTAACAGAGGACTAAATCCTGTGCAGGTTTTTGTTGCGCACTGCATCCCGTGAGGGCAAAAAAGGAAAGCGTGAAAGCTAAAAGTAATTTCATCTGTTATTGCATTGATTTTGAATGTGATAACGTATCCGGAACTTAAAATGCTGGTGGAGAGTAAAAATACAGAACATTAAGGATAAACAAAAAGAAGGGTAACTCAATTTTGAGACAGCCAATTTTTATTTGGATTGGTGGTTCCGTTCCTGTTGCAGTTATTCTTATATTTAGAAAGTCATATATTTTGTCCTTTCCCGGAAAACAGTTTTAAACATTGAATATGAAACAGTTGATTTCGGTAACTTTAATGATTATTCTTGCAATATCAATTTGGAGCTGTGGTTCCGGCAACAAATCAAAACAAATAAAAGACTACAAATACGCCGATGAAAAGGCAACTGTCAGGGATTCAATTCCCGGGAAAGCCGGATCCTGGATCAGGGAAGGGATGACCTGTTACGGAATCATTATATCATTGAATAAAAAGGGCCATGGCACAAAAGTAAAAGTAATTGAGGCAAAAGTAGTTTCAATTCAGCCGGACCTGATTAAATTGAAAGCAATGGAGGATTTGATAATGGTACCTATCCAGGGCTGCGAAAAGATTTCGATGAAAAAAGGTGAAGTATGGGAGGAGAAAGAGGGAGAACTGTTCCGGACGAGGGCAGAAGCCGTCAGGTATATTCAGACAAACTATTCCAAAATGGATTTCGAGTCGGAGTGAATGACAAAAGCATATTTTATACTGAAGTGGTGATTCCAAACTAATTTTGAGCCAAACGTGTACTTATGTCCGGGATAAGGGAAATATATTTGATCTTACTTTGCCTTTTGCTGCCTTTGTCTGCAATCTCACAAGTGCATTTCAGGATTTCAGGCAAGACAACAGATCAGGTAACCGGGTCAAAGATTGAGATGGTAAACATTCAAATCAAGGAACTCAACGCATGGACGGCCTCCAACATGGATGGGGAATTCCTGTTTGATAAAATTCCTGGCGGAACCTATACCTTGCAGGCAAGTTGCCTGGGTTTTCAGCCATACGAAGCAACAATTTCCGTTAACAGGGATATTACAGGTTATAACCTGATAATCAGTCAGATGACGCTGGGTTTGCCGGAGGTAGTTATCGTAGCAGAGGAAAACACCGGCATGAGTACTTCTTCCAAAATTGAGCGTACTGCATTGTCCCATGTTCAGCCCACCAGCCTGGGTGATGTCATGCAACTGGTACCCGGGCAGATAACTTTAAATCCCGATATGTCCAAAACCAACCAGATTTCTATCCGCGACATCAATACATCCCATAATAATACGAGAGATAATCCCGACATGAACAGTGCCATGGGTACTGCCATCGTCATAGACGGCACTCCGGTGAACAACGATGCAAACATGCAAACGCTGAATACTGCAGGAGGAGGAACTTCCCAGCCTTATTCGACAGCAGGACAAGGTGTTGATCTTCGTCAGATTGCCACCGACAACATTGAATCTGTTGAGGTAATCCGTGGAATACCTTCCGCAGAATACGGAGAGCTTACTACCGGTGCTGTATTGGTGCGCACCAGGGCCGGCAAGACCAGGTTGAATGTGAAGCTGAAAGCAGATCCAAAGATCAGGCAAGGTTCATTGTCGAATGGTTTTATGTTACCGGGGAATAACCATGGAGCCATGAATGTCGATCTGGATTATACCAACTCCTTCGACGATATGAGAGAGCCTACGGAAAGCTACAACAGGCTCACCGGGCAACTGGGATATTCGAACACCTTCTTCCGCAAGACGAATCCATTGAGTCTGAATGCTAAAATTTCCTATTTTAGTACCTTCGACAACGAAAAGAACGATCCCGACATGCTGCAACGTGAAATTTATCAGTCGAAGGAGCAGAATATCGGATTCAAGCTATTTGGTACCTGGGCGGTGAAAAAGCCCTGGCTGACCAGTGTCACCTTTAATTTCTCCGGCGACTACGAAAAGCAGGAGTATTACGAGTACAAGGTTACTTCCGGCAGTGGAGCAACTCCACTGCCTGTCGCAACAGTATCGGGTGAGGCTGTTGGAACTTTGCTCCCCTCCAGTTATGACAGCGAGTTAAAAATAGATGGGAAACCCTACAGCTATTTTGCGGTGGTAAAGGGAAATCTGACAGCTAAATACAGGGAAGTGGGTAGCAATCTGTTGTATGGAATTGAGTGGCGAACAACCGGGAATAGCGGGGAAGGCAGTATATATGATGTAAACCGTCCGCCATCCGGAGCCTCATCAACCCGTCCGAGATCTTTCAGCGATGTTCCGCCAAACAAAAACCTATCCCTGTTTGTGGAGGAAAAGGTAAGTTTTCCCATTGGTTCAACCAGTATGAAAACACAAGCCGGACTTCGTTACCATAACATGCTGCCTGCCGGTTTGTTTTCGACCAATGGCTTTATGTCACTGGAACCCAGGCTGAATATTATTTATGACATTTTTCATAAGAAAAACGAGCAGTTGATTCGGGAACTCTCTTTGCGATTCGGGTACGGGCAAACCTCCAAAACACCATCCATGATCTATCTATATCCGAATAAAGCCTACCATGATGAGATCGGGTTTAATTATTATCCGGATCTGTTGGTGATTACAACAAAAGTCATTGAAGGAGCAAGCAATCCTGAACTTAAACCCATAACCAATACCAAACTTGAAGCAGGCGTCGATTTTAATATATTTGGGGTGAAAGTGCTGCTGACAGGGTTCAAAGAGAAAATTGAAAATGGATTCAGCTGGGAAAATCAATATTATGTAATGGATTATAAACTGTGGAATCCATTGAACGGGGCGGGGAAGATGCCAAACTATTCCAACGGCGAAATCTTTTACCAGGAAAACGGGCAATCGGTTCGGCTGCCTCACAGGATGAACCAGGTTTATGCCAGCTACAACCTTCCTAAAAATTCTTACAACATTGAAAAGAGGGGAATAGAATACGTCGTAAATTTTGGAAGTGTGAAATCTTTGCATTCCACCTTATCCGTGGATGGGGCTTATTATCATATCGGGAAAGTTTCTCAGGTCCTTCCTTTTGGCGAGAAAAAAAATATGTCCTACCAGGGGCAACTCTTTCCTTACCTGCCCGTATACCCGGGAGGAGCTGGGGAAGTGTTGCAAAGGCTAAACTCTAATTTTCAGATTATCACCCATATCCCAGCATTAAAAATGATTTCTTCAGTGAGTACACAGGTAATATGGTTCGATAAATCTGTCAGCTCCTGGGAAGACAGCCAGAGTGTTCCTGTCTATTTTTCAAAAGGTGCAAACAACCAGAAAAATTATGGTGTGACAGAAGGAACTGACAAAATTTTTGTCGATCCAATCGGATATTATGATATTGACATGAGCTATCATCCATGGCAGAATGAGATGACCAATGAATCACCCTACTTTTTTATGGTAAAAGAATTTAAGAGTAACAAGTACAACATGATAAATTACCCTGTCACCTGCCAAATCAACCTTAAACTGACCAAAGAGATAGGCCAGCGGGCTAAACTGGCTTTCTACGTCAACAATATCTTCAATAACAGGCCATTATTTAAGGATCCGGTTACTGATTATTATTCCCGGAGAAATCAGACAGCATATTTTGGAGCAGAATTTAAATTTATTCTATAAAATATTTAATATCAATTATTTAGCTATGAAAAAACTGGTAGTCCTCTCAATTATTTTGGTGGGTTTTCTTGCATTCAGTTGCAGGAAGGATGTGACTCCGACCTACAAGCTGACGGTACCCCTTACCTTTCCGGCCGGATTTAACCTTGCTGCTGTTCCCGATGGAACCGAAGTGAAATTCATCGAGGCCCAGACCGGAAGGGAGACAGTGGTTTTTACCACAGGAGGAACCGGAATCGTTTCATCCATTTTAACTTCAGGTACTTACAATGGCAGTACCAGTTTTACTGTGAAAGTTGGCACCGATGATTTTGTATTCAATGGTGTATTAAGCAATGTAATTTTGAACAAGGAAACAAATGCTCCCATGACACTCGTTCTGGCAAAAAACACGGGCGGATTTATCTTCAAAGAGATCTACTTTTCCGGTTCAAAAACACCTGATGCCAAGTCCTATTATTCTGACCAGTTTCACGAAGTCTACAACAATTCCAATGAAATATTGTATGCCGACGGGCTTTGCCTTGGTGTGCTGGACCAATCGTCGTCGAATCCAAATGTTTGGGTGAATACGGATGGAACCATCATGGATAAATTGCCTGTGACTTTCCAGGCTTGGATCATTCCGGGTACAGGGAAAGAGCATCCTGTTGCACCCGGGAAAAGCATCGTGATTGCTCAGGATGGTATTGATCACAAAACGGATCCAAACGGGAATCCACTTTCGCCTGTGAATCTTGGCAAAGCCGAATGGGAGACCTATGTTGCTGCTCCCGGGAAAGATACCGATTCCCCCGGAGTTCCCAATCTTACCATGATGTATACAACGAACACAGCAAACATTGAATGGGTGCATTCCGTATTCGGATCGGCAGTGATATTGTTCAGATTGCCGGTTGCCTGGGAACTATATGTTGCGGATCCTGCAAATTTTAAAACCAGACCGGGAATTACCTCTTCGACCCAGTACCTGATGATTCCAAAAAGTTATGTCATTGATGCAGTTGAGATTGTACAAGCTGATGACACAAAGCGCTACAAGAGGTTGCCCACCGAACTGGATGCCGGTTATACCTACCTCGATGGCGGAACCTACTGTTCCAAATCCATCAGACGGAAAGCCAAACTGGTTGTAGAAGGACGTGTTATTTACAAAGATACCAACAATTCGACCGCGGATTTTCTGCACGATCTGGTCCCGACACCCTGGGTGAATCCTACGGCTGCCGAGAACTAACAAATTAAGTTTAAAAATGTGCATGCCCTGCGCTTGGGCAGTTGATTCAACTCCTGTTTCAGATGCAAATTGACCTGAAAGAAAAGCTTTTTCTCATCCTGCTGTTTGCCATGGTTCATCACTGCTTTGCCGGTGATACCCTGCATGTGAATACATTCAACGCCATCAGGCTTTTAAAGTCAGACAATGCCTGGCTGGACACTGAAAATATTGCAGGATTGGTCTTTAATAAATCTGAAAAAGTGGTAAGTTTCGAGACAGGACTCGACAGAGGGAATGGTGATTTTCATCTTATCAGGGTAGGCAATAAATACAATGACTTCTCCTTTTTAACCGAAAGCTATCAGTTACGGAAAAACAGGTTGTATTTGTATGGGAAATTTGGCTATCATTATGTAGATGATACAGGCGGACGATGGAACGGGGCCTACGATCCATACAGCGGGAATCCTTATATCCTGGGTGATTCGGTTTCAGGAGTAACTTATCACAAGGAAAACTACAATCTGGCAGGTGGTGTCGGATACAAGCTGAGCGACAAGATCTCATTGGGTTGCAGTGCAGACTATTATGGAGGTGTAGCGGCAAAACAAAAAGATCCCAGACCACAAAATGTTTATGTAAAATTTACTGTTAATCCTGCGCTGATTTTATCTGCTGAGAATTTCAAATTGGGGGTGGACCTTGGCTATAGCAACCGGAAAGAGGAGATCGAATACGATGTTTTTCGAAGCAATTTCTCACCCACCTTTTTTACATTCAAGGGATTTGGTTTTTATACGATGGACATCGGGACAGGATTTTATCGCTTTCAGATGGCCAATCGCTTTTTCGGCGGTTTGCAGTATGAAAGAAATTTGCTAAATATCCCAACACTTACTGAACTAAGGTTCGATTTTAACCTGGAAAGGATTGAGGATGGCACTTCAGTTATCAGGAAACTGGATGGAGGAGACTGGAAAACCTACAACCTGATACTTAACGAACATATCAACATGCGCTATGGCTTGAACAACCACCGCATCAAGGGAATATTCTCTTTTTTTAACGGGGACGGGAATGAATTTACCCAGAATATTGTGTATGAAGGAACCTGGAATGTTCCCAAATACGTTACCATTGCTGAAAACCTGAAATTCAACAGGCAAACGCTGAGCGGAACCATCTATTACAATTATCAAAAAATGACGGATGCATACCGGATCAATTGGGATGCTGAAGCCTCTGTAAATTATATTCGCAATGGCGAAAGCTATTATTATATCCCGGAGGTATTTACGTCAGGATTTACCAATGTAACAGGAAACCTGTCGGTACAGAAAAATCAATATTTTGGGAAAATTCACCTGGCCTTCACCCTGAATTCCGGTTATACCGCTAATTTATCGAATGATCTTCAACTTTCAACCTTGCCTGAAATAACAAAGAAGCAACGCAAGTATATTTACCAGCAGGAGTTTGATTACGATACTTCCGGATTATTCAAAGCAGGAGGAGAGATCAAGCTGGGGGGCAGTCTTTTAAAAGTAAAAAATGCCGGACAAACATACTTGAGCTTTCGATACGATCATGCCAGTCAAACCAATGGAATTCAGAATTTTAGCATGATCAGTACGAAACTTGGATTTATTTTTTAACCGGGTTTTCATCATGCAAATGGAGCCTATGAATACCCTGGTTTGAAAGCGCATCAGAACGAAAAAACGGAAGGGAAAAATGAGTAAATTAGTCTGTCTAAAGAATAGCGTACATGAGCAATGTGATTGAGTGCAATGACCTGACGCATTATTATGGCAAAAAGATGGTGTTTGAAAACCTGAATTTTCAGGTCAGGGATGGTAGTATACTGGGATTGCTGGGTAAAAATGGTGCGGGAAAGACAACAACCATCAATATTTTGAATGGCTTCCTCCATCCGCGCAGCGGAGAATGCCTGATTTACGGTGAAAATTCGCAGCACCTCACCCCCGCTACCAAAGCGAGGATTGGCTTCCTGATAGAAGGGCATATTCAGTATGCATTTATGAACATCCACCAGGTCGAGAAATTCTATTCGGGTTTTTATTCGAACTGGAAACCGGCTCCTTTCTGGGATCTGATGGCCAAACTTAAAGTCACACCCACCCAGAAGATTTCGACCATGTCGTGTGGTCAACGTTCGCAGGTGGCACTTGGACTAATTTTGGCGCAAAATGCAGATCTGCTGATTCTTGATGACTTTTCGATGGGTCTCGATCCCGGCTATCGCCGCCTTTTCATCGACTATCTGCGGGAATATGCGAAATCGGAGAACAAAACCATATTTACCACTTCACACATCATTCAGGACATGGAACGGCTAATAGATGATGTGCTTATTATGGACTATAACCGGGTTCTGGCCCAGTGTCCGATCAATGAGTTTATGACCGGATTCAAGCGATTTGACTTCGAACTTGAAAACGATGAGGTGAATCTGAAAAATGAAAAATTTGTAGCCAATCTCGAGATGGTTAAGAACAAAGTTGAGCTGTATAGTTATGAAACAAAGGAGTTTGTACAGCAATTTTTGGATAACCACGGGGTAGCTTACAAGGGATTCAAACAGGTAAAAATGGAATTGGAAGATGCATTCATCGGATTAACAGGAAAATATTAGATCATGTGGAAATCGATTATATACAAAGAGTGGTTGAAGATCAGGTTTTTCCTGATCGGTTTTACCATACTGGGAATGATGGGTATCGCGTACCTGTTTCTTAAAGTACAACATGAATTTACCTTCTCGGGAGGTGGGAATTTCTGGTACAATATCCTGTTTATGGGAATGCAGTTTTTTGGCTATTTTAAATTCATTCCATTATCCGGAGGACTGTTAATTGCTGTAGTACAGTATTTTCCTGAGACCATCGATCAAAGAATCAAATTAACATTTCACCTTCCATTGAAAGAGAACAATGTGCTGCTGATGATGCATTCCTTTGGTGCCGGATGTCTGCTGCTCTCTTATTTGCTTTTGATGGTGGTATTTATTTCATTGAGCGCGATCTATTTTCCGTCGGAAATGGTTTACGACTCCATCGTTTCGGTTATTCCATGGTTTATGGCAGGATTTGTCGCATATTTTTTTGTGGCGCTGATCGTTATGGAGCCATCCTGGTTGTACCGGATAATGTATTCCCTCGTAGGAGGGTTCTTTGTGACTATTTATGTAAAATCTCCGGTTATTGCAGCTTACGGACCGGCCATTCCGGGATTATCCCTATTGACGATCCTGATGAGTGTCGCGCTTCTGTTTTCGGCATACCGTTTTAGAAAAGGGGAAATGTAGGATGGAAAAGTTAAGCAGAATAATACTCGTGTTGGTTGCCATCCTGGTTCTGGCCATGACACTGCCCATGCTGTACTGGATGGCATTTGAGCAACCCGTCAGCAAGCCCTTTGTTCTTTACAGCTGCCTGGACGACGATTTCTTTATTATGCGCCAGGGGAAACCCAATACATTTGAAGATACCCGCGGCAACAAATACACCCGTGAAAAATACGAGCAAAAATTGCCTATGATGAATTTCCAGCAATTGATGATCTCCGGACTGATGCCAGACACCATCCGGGGGAAAGCCATGGATATGCATGAAATAGGCCTGAACAGATCATTTGCCCGTTTCAAACCGGAGGATATGAATGGTCCAAAACCCGCGCTTTTCCCGTTATTTGAATCACAATCCGGGCGGGCAAACATCGGGATGCCTGACGATTTTTTCCGGATTACCTGGCGGGTTGAGTTTCTGGATGCGGCAACCAACAAGATTCGGGAAGAGAAAAGCCAGCTGTTTTCGGCTGCATTGTATCACAATGGTTTTGCATTTCCGGCAACAAGGATCGAAGGATTGCCAACAACCAGAAAATCGTGCGATGAGGGGTACCTCATCGTGGATTCATCCAACCAGCTGTTTCATCTCAAAATGGTGAAAGACAAACCTTATGTGAGGAAAATTTCGCTCCCCGAAGGATTGAGATTCAAACACATCCAATGTGTGGATTTCAAGGATAAGAAATACTATGCCTACCTGTTTTCCGAAAAAAATGAGATCTTCATTCTTACCCAGGATGAATATGAGCTGGTGAAATTGCCGATTACAGCGTTTAATGCAGAAAGTTGTGATCTGAAAATCTATGGAGACCTCTTCAATTACAATGTCACTATTGATCATGAAGATCATACAGATGTTGTAATTCTCGATAAGGATTACAAAAGGGTGAAATCTTACCAGGAAGGCTGGCCGCTAATTTCTGAACATACCGAAGGCAAAATTTTCGGATATATTTTTCCTGCACAACTATCGCTGGAAGATCCCAACAGCAAATACATCAATTTCTATTGGAAGGGATCCGGAGGTATCGGATGGGTGCTTCTAAACCTGATTCTGGTTGGAGTTCATCTGGTTATCCTGCGCAGGCGAAATGCCAGCCTGCAAGGACATGCTGTCGACCTCGCATTTGTTGCGGTAACCGGAATTTATGGATTCATCGCGATCAACCTCTTTCAGAATAAATTTTTCGATTAATCAATTGTTATAGGTCATGATAAATCCGCTGCCATGGATATTGCGGATTTCGACGGATGGGTCTTCCCTGAAAAATTTCCGAAGTTTGGTAATGAAAACATCCATGCTGCGGGTGGTGAAATATCCATCGTCGCCCCAGATCCTTTTCAGTGCCAGTTCACGAGGCAACAGCTCGTTCCGGTGTTCACAAAGCAATTGCAGCAGGGCTGCCTCTTTCGGACTGAGAAGCTGTCTGGCTACTCCCAGTTTGACTTCGCGCAGCCTGGAATCAAAAACATATTTGCCGATTCTGTACTGTTGGTTTGAGTTTCCCGCTTCTCCCTCAGCCCGCTTCAGCAAAACGGCTATCTTGTAAATCAATACATCCGCATCGAAGGGCTTAACGATGTAATCATCGGCACCTAGCCTGTACCCTTCCAGAATATCTTCCTTTAAAGATTTGGCTGTCAGATAAATAATAGGTATGCGGATATCCATCGAGCGTATTTCTCTTCCGATGGCGAATCCGTCCACATTCGGAAGCATCACATCCAGCAGGCAAAGGTCATAATGGCCTTCCCGAAAGGCACTTACCGCATGCTTCCCGTCAGAGAGCCAGGTAATCTTATGGTTGCAGATTTCGAGGTACGATTTTAAAACGGCTCCAAAGCTAAGATCGTCTTCCACAAAAAATATGGATTTTGGGCTGCTCATTTTCGGTTGTTTAAAAAGGGGATAAAAACCACAAACCTGCTTCCTTTTCCGGGTTCGCTATGTACTTTGATGCGACCATTGTTGGCTTCCAGAATTGCCTTGATATAGCTCAGGCCGAGACCGAATCCCTTGATGGTGTGAATATTGCCGGACGGGAGCCTGTAGAACTTGTCAAAAATTCTGGACTGAACAGCTTTGGTCATTCCAATACCGTTATCCTCGACAGACAAGAGGATCCCGTCATCGGCATTGGTGGTACAGATTTTGATCACCGGTGCTTCAGGAGAGTATTTGTTGGCATTGTCCAAAAGGTTGAATACCAGGTTGGTGAAATGAATGGGATCGGTAGTGACAACCGGATTAGTGGCTTCCAGCCTGGTCTCGATGGTTCCTCCCCTTTTTTCGATCTGCAACACGATCCCCTCCACTGCCGCTTCGACCAGCGGATGCACATCCACTGCTTCAAATTTGAATTCAAACTCTTTCCTGTCAAGCCTGGCAATCTGGAGAATCCGCTCCACCTGTTCGTTCATCCGGATGTTCTCCTTCTTGATCATTCCGGCAAAAAACCGGACCCGCTCTTCCTCATGGATAACCTTGTCGTTGGCGATTGAATCGGCAGCAATGGATATGGTGGCAATGGGTGTCTTGAACTCATGTGTCATGTTATTGATAAAATCAGATTTCATTTCAGATATCTTTTTCTGTCTGATTATCTGATAAATACTCAGAATGAAGGTCAGAAAAATGATGAGAGTAAAAACCAGGGAAAGCCCCAGCAGCAGCATCGTTTTGCGTCCGATAAAATGATCCCTTTCCGGAAAATTGACTGCCAGCTCCAGTTTTTTTCTGAAAATGTCATCCGGGAACAGGTTGACTTTATACCATTTCCGGTTTTCATTGCCTTTGGAATTCCATGCAGGAAGAGTGTCACTTCCCAAAACAGAGATATTGAAATCGATCGGGATGGCCCGGTCCAGCAACTCTTCCTGCAGAAATTTTTTAAGCTGGAGTTCATCAATGTGGCGACCGGTTTCCCAGCCGCTGTACTCTATTCTGATCTGATCGGAGAGGGTCCTGAGTTGTTTGATCTTCCTCCCGATAATAGTATCCGTTTCTGGTCCGGTATTAATATCGGAGTCGTTTAAGATACTAAAATGATCTTCTGTGAGGATCTTAACAGAATTGTTTTTCTTGCCGGACTTAGACGCCGACATCACGATATAATTCTTCTTTTTACCAAGTGGTGAATCTGAGGTTGAAAAACTGATCGTTCTGGTTATTGTATCCCTTTTGACAACATAATCCTGATCTTCAAACCCTGGTGGCGGGGGAGGTGGTGGAACAGGAATACCGTTTAAATGTTGATTTACAACCAATGAATCCACTTGTCCAACCCGACGGATTACCTTGAGGTCGTGGCCGGTTTCGAGTCGGCGTACCGCCTTGTTCATCGCATCGTTTACTGACCTGTCAAACAGTTCGTTCCTTACATCGACCGAATTGTTGAACCAATAGAGTTGCACAGCCACGATTCCCAGCAGCGAGATGCCCATTAGCAGAACCAATCCTATGATGATGCGCTTGTTCATATAAATATCTTATTGGAAGGTCTGACCCTCCGTTCTTCGGTGAGGAAAGTCCTGATAACCCAAAATTAATCAATTATTTAACCACGTTTTCAACTTTAACTAAGCCTTAACACTTTTTTAAACGACCTTAACCCTTTTTCCTGATTTTAACTGGTATCATTGTGTAATAAAAAAATGATGTTGAATTTTAACAGGAAGATTATGAAAATGGTATTCTATTTGGGATTATTTCTAACCACAGCTTTTTTTTCTTACGGTCAGACAACTGAGAAAAAAGCCCCGGCTCCAAATGGTGAGCAGAAGAAGGAGCAACATGTAAAAGTAATGGTCAGCCAGAACGGCAAAGTAACAAAGATTGACACCACCTTTAATTTCTCTGATGAAAAGATTATCAAATTTAAGGTTGATTCCATGCTCAAAAAACTTGATATATCTGATTCAGAATCAGATGATAATAAGGTAATTATTATCCGGAAAGGGAAAAACATGCATATGAGTCAGCATGAGGGTGCCAACATGCCAGGCGGAGAGCCAAATAACGTGTATTACATAAAAAGCGATGGCGGTGGGATGAAGGGCGAGAAAAAATTTGTCCAGATTGATGATGAAAAGCAAGTTGTAATGTTTGACCATAATGGAGAGATGATTCCACCTCCGCCGCCAATGCCTGGTGTGCATGTACGAAGCTTTAAGATGCAGGACGGAGATCCCTTTGCCATGGATCCCAACAACAAGGATATTATAACCTACGAAAAGAAGGACATCGGCAAGGGACTGGAAAAGATCACGATCGTGCGGAAGAAACAACCTGAAAATGAGCAATCCAAAGAGGTTAAAGTTCAGGTTGATGTCAATGAGGAGACGAAAAAGTAGGGATCAGGATAAATTGCTTCCTGCAAACAGACAAAAAAAGATGCCCAACCCGGCATCTTTTTTTGTCTCTGATAGAATCATCACCGTCTCACTTTAAATCTGTATTTGGTAAATGAAAAACAAACTATTCTGTCTTTTAGAGCTGATTATCAGCGGTATAATTCAGAATTTTTCAAAAACGCCTAGTCCGAATAACGCAAAATCATATTTCACAGGGTCATTTTTATCCATCAGCCGCAAATTGAGATCCAGCTCAGCCAGGGCTTTTGCATCATTTTGTTTTCTGGTTAACAATCCAAGTTTTCGTGCTACATTCCCTGAATGCACATCCAGCGGACAGGATAACTGGCTGGCTGAGATCGATTTCCACAGTCCAAAATCGACACCACATCCGTCCTTTCGGACCATCCACCTCAGGTACATGTTGATTCTTTTGGCAGCCGAACCATTGGAAGGATCCGAAACATGTTTCAAGGTCCGGACCGGATGAGGAAGGGAGAAAAATACTTCTTTAAAATGATGAATGGCAGGCTGGGTGGAGATTCCGGTCACCGATCCTGAAAAAACGGTTTCAAGTCCTCCGTTACACAGGTAGACGTTCCTTAATGCCCGGATAAAATAGACCAGATCGATCCGGTTAAAAGTCCTGTGTACAAATCCATCCAGACGTTTCAGGTCAGATTCTTTGTGATTCAGTACAAAGTCGCAGGGAGCGTTTCCCATTAGATTCATCAGTTTGAAGCCATTTTGTACGATCATCTTTCTGTTTCCCCATGCAATGGAAGCCACAAGAAAGGCAGAAATCTCAATGTCTTCCTTGAGTTCAAAATGATGAGGTATGGCAATCGGATCATCCTCAATAAAGTTTGGACGGTTGTACAGATCAACCTTTTCTTCCAGAAATTCTTTAATATCGGGACTAAAGTTACTCAAGACAATTCATTTTGCGGGGCTAAAGTTAAACAAGAAAGCCGGTTTTTATGCAGATATATTGGGTGGGGGTGCACCAAACTTTTTCATCTATTTTATAGTTTCAGAGAGAGCCACAGGATGAGAAAACTCATCTAATTAATGTGGAATATTACGCAATTTTGACTTGCAGCAACTTGGTTATCCGGGTTAATTTAGATGAGAATTTCCCTTGATCCTGGAATGCAGATTAGCAACAACAGATCGGATTTTTATGAACAATCAGATAATCGATGAAGCCCTTTCCTCGAGGTTCAAGGCGATGTGGCGATTGATAGGCAATTCCCCCATGCTGGTGATCCGCTTTAGGTACAAAGGCGAGCAACGTGTTATTTATGCCAAGGCGGAGCAATACAACATTACGGGCAGTATCAAGGATCGGATGGCCCTGTATACCTTACAAAAAGCTTACGAGGGTGGTCTGATCAAGCGGGGAGACACCATTGTGGAGGCTACCAGCGGTAACACCGGGATCTCCTTTTCAGCGATCGGAAGAACACTGGGACATCGGGTAAAAATCGTTATGCCAGATTGGCTGAGCAAAGAACGTATTGACATTATTCGCAGTCTTGGTGCCGAAATTATTCCAGTTTCGAGGGAGCAAGGTGGATTTTTGGGCAGTATCCGTATTTCCGAAGAAATTGCAGCATCGCAGCCTGATATTTTCCTGCCCAAACAATTTGCCAATCCTTTTAACGCTGAAGCACACGAAAAATCTACAGGTACTGAGCTTTGGTGCCAGTTTCATTCAAACGGGATTTGTCCGGATGCATTTGTAGCAGGTGTTGGCACCGGGGGAACTGTGATGGGTGCAGGCAAATACCTTAGATCCCGGAATCCGCATATAAAAATCCATCCGCTGGAACCTTCCAATTCACCTACGCTCTCAACCGGCCATAAAGTGAGCCGACACCGGATAGAGGGTATCTCTGATGAATTTATACCCCCTCTCCTGGATCTGGCTTACCTGGATGAAGTGGTTGCCGTGGATGACGGAGACTCAATCATTATGGCACAAAAACTGGCAACCGAAATTGGCCTTGCTGTCGGGATCTCATCCGGGGCCAACTTTCTGGGAGCATTGAAGATTCAAAATAACATGGGAAAAGATGCGGTTGTCGCTACGGTGTTCTCCGACAGCAATAAAAAATACCTCAGCACGGATCTTTTGCGTACCGAACCTGTCAAAGAGAATTTTCTTTCAACAGATGTTGAATTGCTGGATTACCTGGTTTTTAACAGGGTCTGCAAGGTATGCACAGACCTTTGAGATCAGAGCAACAGGTAAAGTGAAATTATTACTGCCGCAATTGCTACAAGTATCCGGATTGCCTTTATTTCAACTACCAGTAACCTTTTGCATTCTTCAATATTCCGCCCAATTACTTTGTTGCCGGGATTCAAATCAAGGGCTCTTCGGTAATAGCTCAATGCCGGTCTGAAAAGCTCGATCTTCATAAAGTCGTCACCGTGCGATATCAGATCCATCAACTTTCGTTCGGGGAGATCAGAAGTTGCGTTTGACAAAGTATTTGCCATAACAGATAGTTTACGATTGACACAAATTTAGCAGATATTCGGCTGGATTCAAATTAATTATGCTTAAAAATGCTTAAATAATTACCTGAATGTCAATGCAATCTTTACCCCCAGAAGGATAAGAAACCCTCCAAGTATATAGTTGATTCCCTTTTCGTATTTCAAAAAGACCCGCTGAACATTTGGCTGTGCCAGAAATATTGAAACAATGCTAAACCAGATAAATGCCGTGAGAATGATGATTACAGAAATCGCTAGGATGATGTAAACAGGCGTGGAATGACCAATCACAAAAGTAAAAAGACTCAGGAAAAACAGGGTGGCTTTGGGATTCAATACATTGGTAAGAAATCCCATCCTGAAAGCCTGTCCGCGGCTTAGGTCTGCACTACTCCGCTCTGCATGGACATCAATTTTTGAACCTCTTGCTACGATTGATCCAAGACCCATGTAAATAAGATACCCTGCTCCCAGTATTTTAATCATTGTAAAGAGAACAATGGATTTTGAGATGAGGAATCCGACACCTGCTGCGCAGTAAAACAGGTGGATTCCAAGGGCAGTACTGATACCCAGGCTTGTAAAAATGCCGGACCGCCGCGAATAACAAAGCGAGTTTCTTACCGTCATCACGAAATCCGGACCAGGGCTCATGGCTGCCAGTAAATTTAAAAGTGCAACGGTTCCAATTAGCGGAAGATATTCCATCCTGTCAAAAATATTCAGCTGCAATTACTGCATTTTTTTTTAGCTGTCAAAATTTATCATTTTTTGGAATCATTTCTGAAAATAATCAAGTTATTTTTATTTAGACGCAATAAATATAGTGCGCACACATGTGCGTGGCTGCATGTAAAAAATTTTAATATTTATAATTAACATAAAAAAATAATAATAAAATTAAGTAATATATTCGACTGAATAACAGTATAATAAAACATATAATCCTATTTATTATTTAAATAAAAATGTAAATGGTACAAAAATTGTTAATTGCGTTACATAATTATTAAAGTTTTAAAATTAAATTCTAAATACCATGACAAACAAATTCTTTAAAAGCCGGTTTTATCTCGCGGCACTTCTTCTCGTGATTTTATTTGCAGGACTCTATGCCTGTTCAGAAAAGATTGCTTCGGACGAGACTTCCATGAGCGTGCAGGCAAATGTTGCACCTTCTGCATCTGTTTTTAAAACTGCCTCCCTCTTACCTGATGTACAGATTTCATCTGTAATACTTTATGCAGGACAAACCATGAATGCGGGTACTGTTACCTTAAGTCAGACTGACACCAATGCGGATCTTGCCTATGATGCAATTAAAGTTACCTATACTTTAACAGGTGATTGGACTTTTGATACCAAAGTTCATTTCTATATTGGAACAGGTCCTGTACCGACAAACACAGCCGGTAATATTGTGCCGGGAGCTTTTCCTTATATTTTAACGGCAACCAGTAATCCATTTTCATTCAATGTACCATTTTCTGATTTGGGATTTCAGGGTTGTACAGCTTTGCCTTTAAATGTCGCAGCACACGCTGAACTTTCTTCCCCAACATTAGGCAAACAGACAGGTTTTGGTGCAGGAACAACTACCGGGAATAGTTGGTTTACATTCTACACGGTTACATTAACTGATAAAACACCACCTACTGCATCAAATGTTACAACAACTCTTGGATGTCTGAGCGATGTTCCGGCACAGACACCAGAAGTTATAACAGATGAAGCCGACAATTGTGCACTTGCATCTGTTCCGGTAACTTTCGTAGATGAAACGACTTCAGGAACATGCCCAACGACAATTACACGAAATTATCTCGTAACGGATGCTGCCGGTAATACCACTGCAGTTAAATTTACCATTGTTGTGAATGATGTTACCGCACCGGTTTGGGATACTTCAATCGCACTTTTACCCAAAGTAGTGGATTGCGGAGCACTAATTGTTTTCGATACACCGAAGGCCAATGATTGTAATGGTTATTCTCTTTCTTTCACTGATGTAACTGCTCCCCCGGTAATTGCCAATGGATTAATCAGCACTTCAACTACCCGTACCTGGTTTGCTACCGATGCGTGTAACAATAAATCTGGTTCCCTCTCGCAAACAATTACGGAAAACTGTCCTTCCGGACCACCCACCGGTGGTACACCGTGTTATGACACTTCTTCCGAAACAGCCTGGGCAGCAGGAACAAAATATGTCACAAAAGGGAACTGGGCAACCTATGTGCCATATGCTAATGCTGCAAAAACAGTTAATTTATACGCTGGTCAGACGAAACTCATCGGAACAGCATCTTTCTCTGCCAATGTTTCCGGTCAGGTCACAATAAGTGTCAACATCACTGCAGCTGGCTGGGAATTGGTTCCTGGTGTCGAAAACGTAAAAATACAGGGTTATTCCAGTACACCTCCGGCATACAATCCATCACCAGGTTTGTTTGCAAATAAACTGACCGGAAGCGGAACTACTGCGACAATCACAGTCCCTGCTGCCAGGTTTTATGGAGTTCATCTGGATGTTCAGTTAAAAGTTCAAGTTCCTTGTATCGTACAGTGACAGAACGCAAAATTGATGATGATAAAAGGCCACTTATTTTAGGTGGTCTTTTTTTAAATAAAATTCGTTGAAATATGATCCAAACGTGCGAATTTTAACTTAATTTTGTTTCCATAAACCAACAGTTTAAATGGAAAATTATCCTGGAAATGTGGGATTACATACAAACCTTTGGGAATGAAAAAATCTGCAAAAAGGATTCTATACTACGCTATTCCCTTGATTCTGGCACTGATACTGATCGTTTTGCTTATTCTTCCTTATGGAATAAAAAAGTACATCAACGACCACGGAATTGAATATACAGGAAGAAAAACGTCCGTCCGGGATATTAAATTAAATTATTTTACTTCCACGCTAAGCGTCCTTGATTTCAAACTGTATGAAGCAGACGGGAAGGCCATGTTTGTCTCGTTCGATACCCTCCTGGTTCATATTT
Organism: Bacteroidia bacterium; assembly: GCA_025358025.1. Taxonomy (GTDB): domain Bacteria; phylum Bacteroidota; class Bacteroidia; order Bacteroidales; family Prolixibacteraceae; genus CAINVV01. Next base: position 32,609 of record JANYKW010000087.1, read on the forward strand.
CACCATTTCCACTACTGAACTCCAAACTGGTTGTAGAGAAGTTTCGTTTGGTTCATCCTGCTGTCACCATCATCCGGAAAGATTCAGTGTTCAACTTCGATGACATTATTGCATTTATGGATGGAAAACCTAAGCCAAAAGCAGAGACTCCGGATAAGCCCTCTTCCCCGTTCAAATATATTTTGAAGGATATTTCCATGGAGTACGGAACACTGGTTTTTGAAGATAAGACGGTCGAAAATACTACCAGGTTGAACAATCTGGGCTTTCTCATCCCAGCACTCAGCTTCAATCAGGATGAGATTAAAGAGATCGGGATCAAATTCAATTTTGAAAACGGAGGTTTCTTTCAGGCTAAAACAGATTTTAACCAGAAAAGCGGAAGTTACAGTGCTGATTTTTCGATAGATAAACTGAGATTGTCTCCTTTCTTGCCCTATGCCAAAGGCTATTTCCACCTTAGTAGTCTCAGTGGACTGCTGGGTGGTGATTTTCATGTATCAGGAAATATCAATCATATTGATTCCATTTTGCTGCTTGGAGAGGGACATGTTACAGACTTTGCCGCCAACGAACTCTCCGGACAAAAAGTTCTTGGGGCAAAAAGTGCCGGAGTAACTATTCTGGACAGCTATCCGATGAAGAACGACTTCAAGATTGGACTGATTCAAATTATAGAACCCTATCTCTTTGTGGAGATGAAAGATTCGACCATCAATTTGCTGCACCTGATGGTTGAGTCACCCGGTGACACAGTATCTTCTGACTATAATTACCAGATCAGCAAGTTGAGTATTGAGCAAGGCGTTTTAGATCTCAGGGACAATTCCTATGAAGCTCCCTTTGATTATCATTTGAGTGAGATTGAGATGAATGTTGATTCTGTCTCATCGGCAGCAAACTGGCTGAATGCAAGTACTACCATGAAACTCAATAAAAGAGGCAATCTTCAGGCAAAACTGGGGATAAATCCTTCTGATCCCTATGAGATAAAACTCAATTATGTGATTACCAATTTTCTGCTTAGTGATCTGAATATCTATTCTTTACATTTTGTTGGTTTTCCCATCTTGCTCGGAAATATGTATTATAAAGGCAATACAGTCATTTCCAACAAACAGCTCAACAGCGAAAACAAACTGATCATCAGAGATGCACGGCTGGGAAAAAAGAGCGGGGGATTACTTGATATCCCGCTTAAACTGGCCCTCTATCTGCTGAAAGACATTCACGGAGATATTATTCTGAATTTGCCGCTTACAGGCGACCTGAACGACCCAAAAACTAAAATCGGCAGACTGGTATGGCAAATGCTGAAAAATGTGGTCGTTAAAGTGGTCGCGTCTCCTTTTATAGCTTTATCGGGATTGCTGGGTGTCGAGCCTGCAGAAGTGAAGGGAATTGAGTTTAATTATGCCGATACTACATTGACAGATGTGCATTTGCGCCGGATCAAACTCTTCACCGACCTGGAGCAGAAAAAGCCTGACCTGAAGATTGAGGTGACTGGTTTTAATGACTCCGGGTTGGAAAAGAAAGAAATTGCACTGCAGGAAGCAGGGAAGCTGTTTTTTGAAGCCACCGGCACTGATGCGAAAAAAGATAATGCAAGTTTTGTAGCCTTTCTTTCCGAAAAGGTGCACAGGGATACGTTGAGCGCCGTAACCGGAAGCCGCCTTTTAATTGGCGAGTCAAAACTTGATTCGATCCAGCAAAGTATCTCCCTTTACCGGGTAAGCAGAATTGAAAGAGCCTTGCGAAGCTTCAGTGACTCCACGAAGATAAAAGTTACAGTTCCAAACAAGGAGCTACCCGAAAATGTGGGCAGCAGACCTGTTTTTGAATTAAAATTCTCTGTTGAGGAGTAGACTGTGGTCTATTTTTTCTTTTCGGGTGTTTTGTTTTCCTTGTACCGCATATCAGGAGTTCCATCCTTTTTTGTTGGTCCCGCCGGTGCAGGTTTTGCAGCATCTTTGTTCTCCTTGTACCTCATATCAGGTGTTCCATCCTTTTTGGTCGGATTGGCAGTAGGGTTCTTTGCATCGGCTTTGGCTTTATTGGCATCATTTTTAGCATTGTTGGCATCTGCTTTGGCTTTATTTGCATCCGCATTGGCCTTGTTTGTTTCACTCTTCGCCTTGTTGGCATCCCCCTTGGCAGCATTTGACTCGGTAGGTGCTTTTTTTGCTGGTTCTTTCGTTGCCTGTTTTGCCTCCTGGGCAAAGATCATTGTAGTACTGAAACACACCGCAATTAGAATTGCAATAATTTTTTTCATGACTGTACGTTTTAAAATAAGTTCAACATGTTGAAATTAAAAGGAATGGATATACAAAAAGGCGTTAATATTTTGTATTATAGTTGTCGCACGATATGATTGCATGAACAACGTCGCATCCTTTGTACCTATGTAAAAGTAGAAAAAATAATATACAATAGAAATAGCCATCCGCCGGCTGGCGGAATTTCATTTGGTAATTAAAAAACAAATATTTATCAGATAAAAACTGATTTAATTTTGCGAGCGGATGGAATGATTTTGTAAAAGGCAGTGGTTGATGGTAATCCTTATAAATATATCTTTGAATCGACCAAAGATCATGAAGCAGTGAAAAAAATTACGATCCTCTTTCTATCCTTTGTTGTTTGGGCTTCAAATGCCAGAAGTCAGTCGGAAACAGTACTTACAGTCAATCCGATCAGCTCTTTATCCAGGGGCAACAGGCATGAAAAAAACGGTTGGACCTATCTGCATATCGAAGGAACACCCAGGGAACGCGGTTTCCAGCACGGGTACCTGATGGCTGCCGAGATTAAGGAGAACATTCGTTTGCTGCGCTCCAGATGGGAATACCAGACCGCTTTTGACTGGTCTTTTTATGTTCAAAAAGCCGGGGAAATCCTTCGTGTCAGGGTCGATGCTGAAAATCTGGAAGAGATTGACGGGATAGCTGAAGGAATGCTGGCTGCCGGAGTGAAGAGCTCCCGTGATGAGTTGGTGGGACTCAACGGATATCCTGAGTTGATAGGATCCTGGTGGCCAACCGTCAGGGATTCCCTTCATTCGCATTCCATTGATCAGCCCAAAGAGTCCTGCAGTTCATTCATCGCCAACGGAAAGATGACAGCTGACGGAAAAATTGTGCTGGGACACAACACGATGGATTTGTATCATAATCCATTGTGTAACCTGATCATGGATATCCTCCCTGAAAAGGGTCATCGTATATTGATGCAGTCGGTTGCAGGCTTTATCCACAGTGAAACGGATTTCTTTATTACAGATGCTGGGTTGGTTGGCTCTGAAACAACAATCGGAGAATTTTTCCCGTTCGATCCGAAAGGCTCGCCGGAATTTTCGCGGATGCGCCATGCAACCCAGTACGCCTCGTCGATTGAGGAGTGGTGCGGCATCATGAAAAAAGACAACAACGGTGGATATGCCAATGCCTGGTTGCTTGGAGATATCAACACCAACGAGATTGCAAGACTCGAACTGGGTTTGAAATATATTGGATTCGAAAAGAAGAAGGATGGGTATTTTATCGGATCCAATGTAGCAGAGAATCTCGAAATTCTTAGGTTTGAGACCAAAAGAGATGAAACCAACATCAAATATTCCTCTATAGCCCGACGCGTAAGATGGAAACAACTCATGAAAAGGTATGAGGGTAAAATCAATCTGAAACTGGCAAAGGCTTTTGAGGCAGATCATTATGACAGTTATCTGAAGAAAGAAAATCCGGGAGGCCGGACTCTTTGTGGTCATTGGGAGATTGATGCGCAAGAGTTTGGACCTGGTATTCCCTACAGTCCTGAAGGGACTCTCGACGGGAAAGTTGTAGATGCTGCCATGGCAAAGGAGATGTCGTTTTCTGCCCGCTGGGGATCTGCCTGCGGCAAGGCTTTCGACGGCGCGAAATTTCTTGAAGAACATCCCCAGTACTACTGGATGGAGGGACTCCTGCCAAGCCGGCCGTCACAACCCTGGACAACCTTTAAGTCCGGAGAAGTTAAATAAAAATGAACCGTCATTGCGATCCGCCAGCTTGGGGAGAAGCAATCTGTTTACTGGCAATCCAATACTTCAGGCCTAACCTTTCCAAGAAATTTGTCTGAACCGTAGATAACACGCAGTCTGTGCGCAATGATGCTGATTGTAAATGTCCCGTTTCCAAGGGTCTCCCCATCGGATTCGCCGGGCATCGGGATCGGTGATGTGATCTCAATTTCTTTCCCTGTATGGGTGGACACCCTTTTATCTTTAACGAAATTACCGGAATAAAGCCCCTTGAAATTTCTGAGGATTCCCCAGATTCCGATTTTGCGGATCACTGTTATATGAAATAGTCCTTGAAGCGGATTGGCTTCCGGCACCTGCATCATCCCTCCACCGTTGAATTTGCCAATCCCCACACTGGCACTAAATAAGTTGACGTTGAATGAAGTGTCATCAATCGTAATCTTTGTATGACGGCTTTTGTAGGTGAGATATCCCGAAAATAAACTCTGGATATAGACCCTGATGCCTGTTATATCTTTGGATTTTAAGTCGTTGGCATTTTTTGCAACCAAAGCATCAAATCCAAATCCGGCAATGTTTACAAAGTACCGTTTGCTGGTTTGTCCTTCAATCCGGCAGGTAATCTCTCCGACATCCTGCATGACAGTCTTGTATTCATTAATGATGTCGATTGCTTTCTGGTAATTATCCGGAATTCCGAATGTTTTTATCCAGTCATTTCCGGTTCCGACAGGAATCATTCCAAGTGTAATCTCATGGTGAGACGCTTGATCAGCCAGGAAAATACCATTGACCACTTCATTGAGGGTGCCATCACCGCCTGCTACAATCAGGTGAGTAGCTCCTGAGCTGACCAGTTCTCTGGCCAGTTCAATGGCGTGACATGGATAGAGGGATATGGATAAATGGTAAGGAACGTCAGATGTCCTCAGCAGGTGTTCAATTTTATTTTTATCCAGAGTTCCTTTTCCGCCACCTGCGTGGGGATTCAGAATCACCTGCCATACTATTTCCTCGCTTTTTGGCATCTGATTTTTAGTTCGGTAGTCAGTTTCTTCCTGCAAATCTAAAAAAAAACGGGTGCAGATATCCTCTGCACCCGAAATTCTATGGTTTATCTGGGATTTGACGGAATGATATTATTCCTGGACGGCAGCGATACCCGGGAGTATTCGACCTTCAAGGTATTCCAGCATGGCACCACCTGCTGTAGAAATGTAAGATACCTTGTCTGCAATGTTAAATTTGTTGACAGCAGCAACAGAGTCGCCTCCGCCAACAAGAGAGAAAGCACCGTTGGCAGTTGCCTGTACGATTGCATCCCCAATGGCCTTTGTGCCAACAGCAAATTTATCCATCTCGAAAACACCTACCGGGCCATTCCACAGTATTGTTTTGGATTCGCGGACCACTTTGCTGAAGTTTTTGATGGTTTCCGGTCCGATATCCAATCCGGACCAGTTGTCGTCGATGGCATAAGATGATACCACTTTGGTGTTGGCTGTTTCAGCAAAAGCGTCTGCTTCAACAACATCTACTGCAAAGTGAAACTGAACTCCTTTTTCTTTGGCTTTAATTAAAAGACTTTTGGCAAGCTCCAGGTAATCATCCTCGCAGATTGATCCGCCAATTTTACCGCCTTGTGCCTTGACGAAGGTATAGGTCATTCCGCCTCCAATGATCAGGTGATCAACCGAATTAAGCAGGTTCTCTATGATGGTGATTTTTGACGAGACCTTTGAACCTCCCATAATGGCAGTGAACGGACGTTGCGGGGCTTTTAACACTTTATCAAGACTCTCAACTTCGCTGGCAACAAGCAAGCCGAAAAGTTTGTCGTTGGGGAAGAATTTGGCGATTACAGCTGTGGAGGCATGCGCACGGTGTGCTGTCCCGAATGCATCGTTGACCCAGCAGTCGCCCAACTCAGAAATCTGACGGGCGAAATCTTCATCTCCGCCTTCCTCTTCGGGGTGAAAACGCAGGTTTTCCAAAACCATTACATCACCTGCTTTTAATGTTGAAGCCATTGCTTTGGTTGCTTCTCCGATACAGTCAGGTGCCATTTTAATGGCTTTTCCACCCAGTAATTCGCTGAGGTGCGGTACAAGATGTTTCATCGAAAATTTGTCTTCAGGGCCTTTTTTCGGACGACCCAGGTGAGACATGATAATCACGGCTCCTCCCTTACCCAAAATGGTATTGATGGTTGGTAACGCTGCGGTCATGCGGGTATCGTCTGTAATTTCGAATTGTTCGTTGAGCGGAACATTGAAGTCAACTCGGATTAGGGCTTTTTTGCCTGAAAAGTCATAAGATTCAATTGTCTGCATATCGTTGTTATTAAATTTTTTAGTAAGGTCAAAGATAGTGGATATCTGTTTGATAAGCCTCTTTTAAGTGTTAATTTATTACTAATTCGGCAGGAGTTGAGATGGGTTGGATAGCCGGTGTTCAATTTTTTTTACTTTTGAGGAATGAGCCGGAGAGGTTCAGAAAGTCTCTTCTTTTAGGTATGCAATTTAAAGATGTTATCGGACAACGTCCGACAAAAGAACTGTTCATTCAGTTGGCACTGGAGCAACGTGTTCCCCATGCTATTTTACTTTTAGGTCCTCCAGGAAACGGGAAACTGGCCATGGCACTGGCTTTTGCGCAGTACTTGAATTGCAGCAGCAAAACTGTGTCTGATTCCTGCGGGGTTTGCAGTTCGTGTCTTAAATATAAAAAATTAATTCACCCTGACTTGCATTTTACCATTCCTGTCATCATTACTTCAGCCAATTCCAAACCTACCAGCTCTAATTATATTTCCAGGTGGAGGGAGTTCTTTATTACCAATCCTTACCCTTTGTACGAACGGTGGAACCAGGCCATTGCCGAAGACAACAAGCAGGGAATGATTTATGTTTATGAAGCTTCCGAGATTATTCAAAAACTCAGTAAAAAGTCGTACGAGGCTGATTACAAAGTATCTGTGATCTGGCTTCCGGAGTCAATGAATGCGACCTGCGCAAATAAAATTCTGAAGATACTGGAAGAACCACCGGCAAACACACTCTTTCTGCTGGTTTCAGAAGAAGAACAAAGATTGCTCAGTACCATCAGGTCGAGGTGCCAAACCATCAGGCTTCCCAAAATAGCGGAACAGGATCTTACAGATGCCCTTGCAAATCATCCGGATCTGGGGGAAAATAATCCTGCCGTAATTGCCAGGATGGCTAAAGGGAACTACATTCTGGCAGAAGAGTTGTTGAGAGAGGATGAGGTCAGGAAATATAACCACAACCAATATACTTCCATGATGCGGTCGGGATATGGCCGGAATTTGCAGGAGTTGCTGGCATGGTCTGATGAGCTTTCTTCTATTGGAAGGACCAGGCAAATCAGCTTTCTCAGGTATTGCAGCGAGTTTACACGAGAAAATTTCATGTCTAATTTTAAGCAACCCAAGTTGGTTACCCTGGATGAAAATGAAGGGAATTTTGCCAAAAAATTTTCTCCGTTCATCCATGAAAAAAACGTGATGCACCTTTTTGCAGAGTTTGAAAAATCACTGAAAGATATTGCCTCAAACGGAAATGTCAAGGCAGTATTTACCGACATGGCTCTCAAAATCTCCAAGTTGATCAGGTTATAATTCACGGTAGACAGGTGAATCAAATTCTTATTTTAACAATCCGATCTTTTAGCGGTAAACCATGCGATTCGCTCTGGTAAATTTCATTATTTTTGTGCAGCAGGAGAAAAATGGCAGAGTACATGCCTATTAGATAACTAAGACATATAAATGAACCCAATACAAAAAGCAGCTAGCGGATGCCCTGGTTCATCGCAAACACGAAGCTGCGCCAAATTGAGTGTATACGACTGGCTTCATGATGTTCCGAATACCATCAACACGAACGATATAATTGAGATCCGTTTCAAAAATACACGAAAGGATTATTACAGGAACGTCAACGATCTTAACTTGAAACAAGGCGATATTGTAGCTGTTGAGGCTAGCCCCGGTCACGATATTGGCGTGGTGTCACTGCTCGGAGATCTCGTTCTCAAGCAGATGAAAAGGCATAAACCCACTTTCGTGGATGGTGAACTCCGCAAAATTTACAGGTTGGCAAAACCTGTGGATATCCAGAAATGGGAAGAGTCAATCCAGATGGAGCATGAAACGATGCTGAAGGCACGTAAGCTTGCTGAAGATCTTCGTTTGAATATGAAAATTGGGGACGTTGAATTTCAGGGAGATAAAACCAAGGCCATCTTTTATTATATCGCGGATGAGCGCGTTGACTTTCGCCAGCTTATCAAGGTTTATGCGGATACCTTTAGAATCCGGATTGAAATGCGTCAGATTGGTGCACGTCAGGAAGCAGGAAGAATAGGTGGAATTGGCCCTTGCGGAAGGGAGTTGTGCTGCAGTTCATGGATCTCTAATTTTGTGTCGGTTACTACCAATGCCGCCCGTTACCAGGAGATCTCGCTGAATCCCCAAAAGCTTGCCGGACAGTGCAGTAAGCTAAAATGCTGTCTGAACTATGAATTGGACTGCTATATTGATGCACAAATGGACTTTCCTCCAACCAATGTACAGATCGAGACTGAAAAGGGGAATTTCAATTACCTGAAAGCGGATATTTTCAAAGGAATATTCTGGTATGTGAGGGAAAACTACCAGGGTGGCGGATTCATCGGCGTCTCTGTCGAAAAGGTAAAAGAGATCCTTCGAATAAACCGCAGTGGCAAGAGAATCCCCGACCTGACCGGAGATGTGGTGGAAATACCTGAAGATACAGCTCCAACGTACCAAAACTCAGTTGGACAGGAGTCTCTCGACCGATTTGATCAAAATCCTAATAAAATTAGGAGAAAGAAACGTCATAAGCCAATTCTGACCCGTAAAAATATTTCGAATACAGAAAATGACAGTACGAACGATTCTCCAGCCGATTAAGTACGCTGCGTTTTTTTTTGGCTGTATGGTAATGCTTGGCTCCTGCAGCAGAAAGAGCGTTTTCAGCGATTACAGAGCCTTGAAAGGTTCCGGATGGCATCAGGATTCTGTTCTGATTTTCGACATGACAGTTCCCGATTCCACAAAAATGTATAACCTTTTTTTGAATGTCAGAAACGAAGGGAAGTACAACTACAGCAATCTATGGCTGTTCGTAAAAATCATTCCCCCCAAGGGAAAGGCAATCAATGACACCATTGAACTTTCACTCGCCACACCCGAGGGCAAATGGCTCGGTTATGGTCTTGGAGATCTTTACGACATGAAATACCCCTACAAGCAAACTACTTTTTTCCCGGCTGCTGGCTATTATCGTTTTGAGGTAAGACAAGGTATGCGGACAGAGGATGGGATTTTAAAAGGGATTCATGACTTTGGAATTTCACTGGAACGAAGCAACTGAAAGGGTCTTAAGTGATGCGTGATAAAATATGCTTTGTCTCTTTCTAAGCAGCACAGCAGCTAATCCTCTCATCCTCAAATTAACACATCAACTAATCGTCAACTTGTCGAATGAGTAAAAATAAACTCGCCAAATTTGCCGAGGTACATGCACTGCCAAATGTTGTGGAAGTGCCTTATGCCGAACTGCAACAGGGTCCTTATCTGCTCAAAGGCAACTGGGCCCGGAACTTTTTCGGAAATAATTGCCCGTTGGTTTTGGAACTGGGTTGCGGGAAAGGCGAGTATACCGTTGGACTTGCCGAGAATTTTCCTGGAAAGAATTTCATCGGTATCGATATCAAAGGTGCCAGAATATGGACCGGGGCCACAGCAGCTCAAGGGAAAGGATTAAAAAATGCCGGATTTCTACGCACTTATGTCGAATTGCTGCCCTCATTTTTTGGTCCGGGAGAGGTGAGTGAAATCTGGATTACTTTCCCTGATCCTCAGATGAAGAAACAGCGTAAAAGACTAACTTCTACCAAACTTCTTACTCATTATGGCAAGGTAATGAAACCGGGAGGAGTCATCCATCTCAAGACTGACAGCAACTTTCTTTTTCAGTATACCACTGCTTTGGTTCACCTCAACGGATTTAAAGTCGAAGCAGAAACAGAAGACCTGTATTCATCAGAATATGCCGATGATATTAGGGGCATCCGGACCTATTATGAGCAACAATGGCTTGACAGGGGACTAAAAATTAAATACCTGAAATTTATTCCGCATAATGAGAATCTCGTGGAGCCTGAGATGGAAATTGAATGGGATGAGTACCGAAGTTTTGGAAGAGATCGTCGAAGCAGGATAAATGGGAAGAATGATGAATGATTTTTACGAAAAGGTATACGAGACCACGAGGTTAATTCCGGCAGGGAGGGTAACAAATTATGGTGCAATTGCCCGATATCTGGGTACCGGTTTGTCGGCAAGGGTGGTCGGTTGGGCCCTCAACAATTCGCACGAACAGGAGCCTTTTGTCCCGGCTCACAGGGTTGTGAACAGGAATGGGCTACTGACAGGGAAGGTACATTTTCATCCTCCGTCAGCCATGCAGGAGCTGCTGGAAAATGAAGGAATAAAAATTGAAGATGATGCAGTCGTCGATTTCGGAAGACTCTTTTGGGATCCCATGAGAGAGCTCTTATGAGTTTATTTATTTAAATCCGGCTAAAAGGGCTTTCAAACCATGCAACTTTAAAGAAAATCAATCGTAAACAAATTATAAAAATTAAATATGGCACTCATACCAAAAAATATTTCAGATACCCTGAAGCGCATTCTTTACCCGGGGTCAGACAAAAGTATTGTTGATCTGGAGATGGTTCAGGAGATCCGCCTTGCAGGTAAGCGGATCAGTTTTACCCTGATTTTTCAAAAAGAGGATGATCCGGCAATCGGTCCGGTTTCTGAAGCTTGTGTAGACGAGATCCGTCGTGAACATGGAGAAGATTGTGAAGTAACGATCACCCCCAAGAGTACAAAAAGGATGAGCCCGCCGGTACTCCCGGGTGTTAAAAATATCATAGCGATAGCTTCAGGCAAAGGCGGAGTCGGAAAATCCACCATGGCCGTCAACCTTGCTGTTGCTCTGGCTAAACAGGGAGCAAAAGTTGGATTGGTGGATGCTGATATCTTTGGTCCATCCATCCCAAAGATGTTTGGAGAGGAAGATTCCCGTCCGCTCTTTGAAAAGATAGATGGACGCGACCGCATCATCCCTATTGAGAAATATGGTGTGAAATTTTTGTCAATCGGTTTCTTTGCCAATAAGAACGATGCCCTGATCTGGCGGGGTCCTGTTGCCTCAAATGCCTTGAAGCAGCTGATTTCTGACGGGAACTGGGGCGAGCTGGACTTTTTGCTCGTTGACCTCCCCCCGGGGACCAGCGATATCCACCTGACCCTTGTACAAACGCTTGCTGTTACGGGTGCAGTCATTGTCACCACTCCCCAGGATGTTGCTCTTGCAGATGTCATCAAGGGAGTTTCTATGTTTAGCAGCAAGTCAATCAATGTTCCTGTCTTGGGACTTATTGAAAATATGTCGTGGTTCACACCTGAAGAACTACCAGGTAACAAGTATTATATTTTTGGGAAAGACGGAGGAAAAGAGCTTGCCGATAAGATGAACATTCCGCTGCTTGGACAAGTTCCAATTGTGATGAGTATCCGCGAAGGAGGAGATTCAGGCTTGCCGGCAGCCTGGGATGAAGAAAGTGCTACCGGATTAGCCTTTGAACAATTGGCCGTTGAACTAATCGTTCAGCTGGAACACCGAAATATTTATTTTGAACCCACCGTAAAAGTAAAGGTCAAACGAAAGTGATTTTTCAGCAATTTTGAGTTAATTTGTGTAACACATTAATGCAAAATAGCTTGAAGGGGCTCAGTATTAAACAGTTTTTTTACCTGTCGGTTCTGGGGTTGTCTGTTGGATGTTCCACACAGAAAAATACTGCATTAACCAGATTTTACCATCAGTTGAACGCTCACTATAATGTCTATTTTAATGCAAGAGAGAGTGTCAAAGAGGGTTTAAACAGAGTGGAAGAGCTTCTTATCGAAGATTATACACAGATTCTTCCTATTTTCCCCGAAACAAATCCCATGTCTGCCCGGATGGCTGTTTCTGAAATGGAGTACGCTGTTCAGAAGTGCCAGAAGCTTATTGCTACGCACTCCATCAGCAAGAGTCCGAAACGGAAAACGAACACTTCCGAAGCCTACACGGCATTTGCATATAAAAGTGAATACAACAAATGGGTGGACGACACCTATCTTTTGATGGGTGAAGCAAGCTATTTTCTGCGCGATTTTCACACTGCGCAGGAGAGTTTCAACTTCATTCTTTACAATTTTCCCGATCAGCCAACGCGCAATCCAGCTTTTCTTTGGCTTTCGAGATGTTACATCGACAATGGAGAGTTTGACAAAGCACTTCAGATACTAAAAGTTCTGGAGCGGGATGGGAGCTTGCCGCCAGATATTAAGAAGGATCTGACTGTAATTAAAGCAGATTACTTTATGGCGACCGGCAACTGGAAAGAGGCAATCTTTCAGTTGGAACTATCTCTTAAACTGGACCTTAGTAAAAAGGAAAAGGGCAGATACAACTTTATCCTGGGACAACTTTACCTCAGGCAGGGTCAAACGGAGGAAGCAGTTGCGGCGTTCAACAGGGTAGTTAAATCCAAACCAACATTCAGGCTGGCTTTTGAGGCAAAAATTTCATTGCTTGAGTACTCAAAAAGTAATCCGGAAGAGATCGATCGGGCACTTGCGAAAATGATCAGAAACGCGAATAACCTGCCCTATCTCGACAGAATCTATTATGCCAAAGGTGATATCGCTTTAAAATCGGATCGAAGGGAGGATGCTATCCGGGATTTTCAAACCTCTGTGGCATACAGTATCAGCAACGACAATCAAAGAGCACTCTCCAGCCTCACAGTTGCAAATCTGTTTTTTGATGAGGGTAGCTACAAGCTTTCGTCTTGTTATTATGATAGCGCGATGGCTGTGATAGGTCCGGAATATCCAAGGTACGAAGAGATTATAAACAAAGCCAATGGTTTGACAGGACTGCTTAGAAATCTCGATTTGATATCACGGGAAGATAGTTTGCAGCAGCTTGCCCTGATGGCTGAACCCGACCGGTTGGCAATGATCGATAACATCATCGCCCGGATAACGGAAGAGGAGAATTTGGTGCTAAGAGAGCAGCAAGACGAACAGAATAGCCAAAATTATTTCAGGGGTCAGAAATACCGTACCGCTGCAATCGGGAATCAGGCTAACAACAGCATGTGGTATTTTTATAATCCGGTCACCGCGGGATTAGGGAAAACAGAATTTCAGCAAATATGGGGCAAACGCAAGCTGGAGGATAACTGGAGGAGGAAGAATAAAATTTCGCTCAATCAGGCAGAAGGTGATCAAACGGAAGCTACAGCGGATCAGCTTATTAACGAGGCCGCAAAACCAAAAAAATCCGATCCGAAATCCGTCGAATATTATCTCCAGGATCTTCCTTTGACTGATTCTTTGATGCAAGCTTCGCACGACCGCATCAAATCTGCATTTTTTAGTGCCGGCAGAATTTATGTAAGTATACTCAAAGATGAAGCCCGTGCAATAGAGCTATTTGAAGAACTGAACGACAGGTATCCGGAGAGTATCTATGAGCTTCCTACATGGATTGAATTACACAAAATAAAGTATAACACCGAACTTTTCCGTGGTAAAATAACACAAAAGTACCCCGAATCGAATTATGCCAAATTTCTACTAAATCCAGATTTCTTCAAGGAGATGGAAGTAATGAAGCAGTTGAGGGAACGTAAATATGGAGAAGCTTTGGCATTCTACAAAAAGGGGGATTATCAGTCGGCTGGTAAATTGGCAGGAGAGGTGATGAAACTACAGCCGGATAGTTTGTTGATGCCTAAAGTGAAATTTATTGAGTTGGTGGGTAAAGGGAAAAATTCATCAGCCGAAGAGTTTACCAAAATGCTTGATCAGTATCTTGCAGATTTCCCCGGCTCACCAGCAAATCCAACAGTACTCAGAATCCGCGATCTGGTGCGTCAGAATTCACTTGCAGAACTGGAGAAGACAATTGCCAGGATGGATTCAGCTGCTATCAACAAACAGACCAGCTTGCAGTCCGGCAAACCGAATGATCCATTTGGCGGGAAATACTCCTATGACGAAGAACTATTCCACTATTTCATACTCTCTTTTCCTAGGGATGCAAAAGTAGATATCAACAGGCTGATATTTGATATTGCCAATTTTAACATTGATTTCTATACCTCTTTCGACTTTGAAGTTGAAGAGATCAAGTTGAACGACCAGACCACACTGGTAGTGGTAAGGAGTTTGCCGAACAAGGAAGAGGGATTGGGCTATTTTGGAAATATTCTCAGGCAAAAACAAGTTTTTAAATCACTGCAAGGAATTGATTATCATTATTTTATAGCCTCTTCGCCGAATTACCGGAAAATTGTTGCCGATCAGGATTTGCTGGAATACCTGAATTTCTTCGTTTTAAATTACAGCAAGGTATCTTCTCCTTCCAAATAAAAAGCCCGGACATGTCTTACAATGTCCCGGGCTTTACTCCTGATTATTTGCAGAAGGAATTATACCTTATATGCTCCAGTCAGAGTATTTTGATACCCAGCGAAACAGTGAAAGTTTTACCATCTTTTAAAACTGTATTCTGAACATTTTTAACGGTTAGATCTGTTAATCCCCAATCGTATCTGAGATTGAAAGAAAAAATCAGTACATCAACACCGGCGCCCAGTTTCCATGACCATGCACTTTTTTCGGTAAGAGTTTGTTTAACATCATTCATGGTTACATCCGGAGAAAAACTTACGGATGGACCAGTCACCAGATGAAGAGAGACTATTTTCAGGTTCAGGAATCTCAATCCTCCTAAAAGTGGAACCTGCATCGATTTGATTTTTGTTTGCTGGTTATTAATCATCGTGTTTTTTTCCACCCATAAAAATTCAGGTTGAAAATAAAACCGTTTTCCTCCTGTTCTCATAAAAGCTCCCAATTCATAGCCTCCTTTTGCATCAGAGAAACCATCCTGGGCACTTTGATTGAATGTTAATTTTGTTGAATTATAACCAGCTTTGAGGCCTAGGTCAAAAATTCCCCCAAATGAAAAAATGGCTATCGCTAAAAAGGCCATCGTCAAAAATGTTTTTTTCATAGCAAATAAGTATTGAGTTTAAAAAATAAAATTTTTCACATCAAATGTTGAAGCTTGATAGAATAAAGGAAATAATAAATTAGCAATAATCCAATTAATAAGTTTTATTATCTGATCAGGAACCCGAGGTCGCTGCCAGGGGCTAATTCAACCGGTAAAATCCCTTTTTTGAATATTCTTAATGAATTGGAGCCGATCAGGCTAAGTTGTTTCCCATCTAACCTGAGCATGCTTCCTTCCCTCAATCCGACAACGTAAACCTCCGGATTAATCTCGATAAACTCCATGATCCGCTGTTCGCGGGTCTCACCCCCATGTCCTTCAGGATTCTTGTCGAGGTAGTGTGGATTGATCTGAAACGGAACCAGGTTGAGGCAGTCGAACCCCTTGGGATCAATGATCGGCATATCGTTGGTGGTTCGCAGGGTCGGAGAGGCGATATTCGATCCGGCACTCCAGCCAATATAAGGAATTCCCGCCATGACGCGATCCCGGATTACCGGGAAAAGGCTGTTGTCATTTATCTTTCGTACCAGCTGCCAGGTATTGCCTCCTCCTGTGACGATGACATCGGCCTTGCCTGCAGCCTTAACAGGATCTGCCACGCGATGGATACTTGTGAGAACATGATTCAACCCTGCAAAACGTTCCCTGACCCGGTTTTCATATTCATCCATCGTGAAGGTGACAGCTGCATAGGGAATAAACAATATTTTAAGAGGTTGACTACCAAGAAACCTGTCTATTTCAGGCATAGGATAGCTGAGGTATGGTTCTCCGGGCATCGTGGAGTTGCTGATCAATAATAGTCTCATCATCTATTGCATCATTTTATGCTAAATTACAGAATTTCCGGTATGAATAGCATGAAATATTGCCATATCTGCTGATTATATAAACCAATAACCCCTTTTCAACCACGGATAGCACAGATTCAACGCAATTAACGCCCCACCTGCCACAAATCGCACAATAAGATCACAAATAACCCCATTCTCCTGCCAAGGATTAAACTGACTTAATTTTCACATTTCCCAATTCCCGAATTTCCACCGACTTTTTATACATCTGAGTCTAAAAAGTGTAAATAATGTACCAATGTTCCCATTTTTTCGTATATTCAGGTGGAAATCGGAATTTTGAAATCTTCCGATGCGTCATTCCGTTGGATAAATAAATATTTTTACCGCGCAAAAATTGCAATGATAAATATGGGGAAAGCAAAAAGTCCTGTCAGAATTAAGAAAATATTGATTGCCAACCGGGGTGAGATTGCGGTCCGGATTATGCGTACATGCCGGGAGATGGGTATCGAAACAGTGGCAGTATACAGCGATGCAGATCGTTCCTCATTACATGTCCGATATGCAACCGAAGCCTATCACATAGGTCCGAGTGCCTCCTCAGAAAGCTACCTCCGTATCGATAAAATTCTGGATGTAGCGCGTATTTCCGGTGCTGACGCGATCCATCCGGGGTATGGTTTTCTCTCGGAAAACGCGCAATTTGCAATAAAATGCAGGGAGGCAGGAGTGAAATTTATAGGACCCTCGGCCGAGTCGATTGAAGCGATGGGTGATAAAATCAGTGCAAGGAAAAGGATGATTGCAGCAGGTGTTCCGGTAGTGCCCGGAACCACCGAAAAAATAGTGGATGAAGAGGAAGCCGTCAGGATTATCCGGGGTATCGGTCTGCCTGTGATGATCAAAGCATCTGCAGGCGGAGGAGGCAAAGGGATGAGACTCGTAAGACAGGAAGCGGATATCAAATCGTCCATAAGAAGTGCTAAATCAGAGGCCAGGACTGCATTTGGAGATGATTCGCTTTACATAGAGAAATATATTGAATCTCCCCATCACATTGAATTTCAGGTACTTGCCGACCAATTCGGAGATGCTGTTCACCTTTTTGAACGTGAATGTTCAGTGCAACGTCGTCACCAGAAGGTAATTGAAGAAACCCCATCACCCATAATGACCCCCGAGGTCCGGGAGAAAATGGGTGCCTGTGCAGTCGCTGCAACAAAGGCAGCCAATTACGAAGGAGCAGGTACTATTGAGTTTATCGTTGACGATAATTTAAATTTCTATTTTCTTGAGATGAACACTCGTTTGCAGGTAGAACATCCTATTACAGAAAGAGTTGTAGGTGTTGACCTGGTCAGGGAGCAAATCCGTGTTGCGGAAGGATTCCCACTTCCTTTCAAACAAAAGGATCTTAAAATGAACGGGCATTCTATGGAGTGCAGGATTTATGCTGAAGATACCGATAATAATTTCATGCCTAATCCAGGTAAGATTACGCATATTACTGAACCAATGGGTCTTGGCGTACGCTGTGACGGCTATATTCATGAAGGATACACCATTCCAATTTACTACGACCCAATGATCAGTAAGCTGATTATCTGGGGTAGGACACGCGAAGAGGTAATCGAACGGATGAGACGTGCCTTGTTTGAATACAAAATATCGGGAGTGAAGACTTCTATCAAATATCTGGTGAAAATCATGGAAACGCCAGATTTTCGAAACGGGACCTACAACACCCATTTCATCGAGAAAAATGAAGAATTTCTGAATAGCAAGATCAAATGTGACAAACATTGTGAAGATATTGCCATGATTGCTGCTTTCGTTGAACATGCGGGCAGACTGCAAAAATCCAAACTGGTGATTCCCCACGAAAGGACACTTGGAGTGAAAGGATGGAAACACCGTGGCCGGAGAGCAGGAATGCAGCGGCTCTGAAGATAGTGCCCGATAATATCTAAGCGCACTACAATTGGAAAAAATTAAAAATTCATTTACAGACATATGCAACTTGAATTAAAAGTCAATGACCGCAACGCCATTGTCCGGGAGATCCGGAGAAAAGGTAATCTTGTGACTATCTCGGTTGATAATATAATTTACGAGGTCGATATAGATAAAGTCAGCGGTGAGGAGTATTCAATTATTTCAGAGGGAAAATCCTACAATGTGGAGGTAATCCCAACCGATGATCCAAAGATTTACCGGGTCAACACCATCTATTTTGGATTCGATATCAGTGTGAATGATGCAGAAGCACGTTACATGCAAAAAAGGAAGAAGAAGGAGGGTGACGGGACTACGGATTCCATTAAGTCTCCAATGCCGGGAAAGGTCGTGAAGGTTCTGGTTCAGAAAGGAGATCATGTAGAAAAAGGTCAGACGGTTGTCGTCCTTTCTGCGATGAAAATGGAGAGTGAATACAAGGCAGGTTGCGACGGCGTAGTATCCAAAGTGGCAGTAAAAGAGGGTGATACCGTCGATGGAAATCAGTTGATGGTGGTCATTGGAAAAGATGTGAAAAAAAAATGATAAACGTAGAATAAGATGATAGATAAATTTGAAGAGCTGGAAAAAAGAAATCTTGAAGCCGAAAAGGGCGGTGGTCAGGATCGTATTGATAAACAGCATGCTGCAGGCAGAAAGACAGCAAGGGAACGATTGCAGGATTTGGTTGATCCATATTCATTTGTGGAGTTCGACAAGTTTGTGGTGCACAGAACCCACGATTTTAACATGGATAAAACAATTATTTCCGGCGATGGGGTTGTGACAGGATATGGCAAAATTGAGGGACGGCTGGTTTATCTTTTTGCACAGGATTTTACTGTTTTTGGCGGGACCATGAGTCGAACAAATGCCGACAAAATCATCAAGATGATGGATTTGGCTCTGAATATGGGTGCTCCTGTCATTGGTTTGAACGACTCCGGCGGGGCACGTATTCAGGAAGGAGTTCAGAGCCTGGCAGGATATGCCGATATTTTCTATCGCAATGTAATGAGCTCCGGGGTAATTCCCCAGATTTCAGCCATTTTGGGTCCTTGTGCAGGTGGTGCTGTATATTCCCCTGCGATCACCGATTTTATTGTCATGGTGAAAGAGTCAAGCTATATGTTTGTTACCGGGCCGGATGTTGTTAAGGAGGTCACCCACGAAGAGGTCACCAAAGAGGAACTCGGCGGGTCGGTTACGCACGGAAGCAAAAGCGGGGTTACCCACCTCACCGCCGACGATGATGAACATGCCATGCTGATGATACGGGAGCTTTTCAGCTATCTTCCCTCCAACAACATGGAAGATCCTCCTTTTGCTCCAAACCTGGACGATATCCACCGCGAAGAGCCGGAACTGGATCAACTGATTCCCGCTGATCCTAACAAACCTTACGACATGCATGAGCTGATCACCATGGTGGTTGACAACCGGAATTTCTTTGAGATACAACCTGCCTATGCTCCAAATATCCTTATAGGATTTGCCCGTCTTGGCGGACGCAGTGTTGGGATAGTTGCGAACCAGCCTGCCTTTTTGGCAGGAGTGCTTGATATTAACTCTTCGGTGAAAGCAGCACGTTTTGTCCGTTTCTGCGATGCTTTCAACATACCATTGATCACTTTCGTGGATGTGCCCGGATTCTTGCCCGGAACTGTTCAGGAGTTTGGAGGTATCATCCGGCACGGAGCCAAGTTGCTTTACGCTTTTGCCGAAGCTACCGTGCCGAAAATTACCATGATCACGCGCAAAGCTTATGGCGGTGCGTACGATGTGATGAGCAGCAAACATATTGGTGCAGATATCAACTATGCATACCCTTCAGCCGAAATTGCCGTGATGGGTGCCGATGGAGCCGTTCGGATCATTAACAAGGATAAGCTGGATCCGGATCAGCGGGCTGCAGCTGTTGAGAATTACCGTGATACCTTCTCCAATCCATACAAAGCGGCCGAATTGGGGTACATCGATGAGGTAATCTATCCTCGCCAAACCCGGGCCAAACTGATTCAGGCATTGGAGATGACCCAGAATAAACATAAATCAAATCCGCTCAAGAAGCACGGAAATATTCCATTATAAAGGGAAAGGGCTGAAAATCACCCCTTTTCCTTTTACTCTCACCAGTTCAGAATACCTATTCCAATGGCAAACGGATTCATGACCGGACCTCTGCCATCCCTGAAAAACTGCGTAAAATAGTAGGTTCCGTAAAGGTTGACCCCCTTGTACCCTAAACGGGCTGTGGCTCCTCCCCTAAATGGGCTGATATTGAAATCATCGTGATCTTTGTACTTGGTGTCACCGATCTTAACTTTGGTATGTGATCCCATTTTGATTCCACCAATTACTCCCACCGACATCCAAAGACCTGAACCCCTGGGAACATGAAATTCAAGCAGAAGGGGTACTGTTAAATAGCCTGTTGACAATTTCGTTTTCTGTAAAGCCTGGTCTGTGATCGGAACCGGGACGATGTAACCTTCTTCATTTTTTATCGTGTAATCGTTGGAGAAACGGTAATCGTTGAAGTTAAGACCCAGTCCTGTTACCATCCCAATGTTGTTTTTCTTCTCCTGTAAGCCGAAGCTAAGTTTGAATATATTGATGTTTACCTCCATCGACTTGTTGTGGTTGAGATCCATAAAATTGGGAGTATCATAGCCGGTATAATCCACATTGGCAAAAGAGTTGACCCCCAATTCAAAAATTGACCAGTGTCCCTTGAATTTTGGTGCATGACCAGTCCAGTGTTTGTATTCTTCATCATCGAGCTGGTCATATTTGATGGAAGAACCATGGTGCCCCTCTGCTATCACGACAGTTTTGCGCCCTACTCTGATTTTTACGGTGTCTTCACGGTCTTCACTGATATCTATCGTGCTGTCTCCAATCTTTACAGCCGTTTTGTCGTCAGTCTCTACTACTGTGACCATATTTTTGCCAAGTACATTGACGCGCACTGTATCCTGTGACCGGGAATTCAATCCCAAAACCAGCGTAAGCAGAACAAAAAGATAAATTACTTTCATAAGATATAAAGATTGAAAAGTTTATAATATTTATAATGTTTGAAAAGTTTGAAAACCCTTCAAACTTTTCCCTAAGACGTTCAACCCCTTGAAAAGTTACATTATTGGTTTACAGGGATAGAGAATGCGAGTATTTGGGTATTGAATGAGATCGATTTCAGTCGGCCGTCTTTGCCTTTTTTCCCTGTTAAGTGATTCCCCGGTATGTAGGAAAAGAGGCGCAATCCGGCGACTTTAAACTCCTCCCTGGTAAACACTTCTTTCGGCTGACCTGCCTTCAATTCCTGAAGCTTGATGTTGAAGAATTCAGTTAGCGGGATATCGCCGGAAGCATAGTACACCGGAGCGGATCTCCTGATAAGTGTCAGATCAGCAAACTCCGGCGCATTGGATGTTACAGCAATTAATTTTGGTTCCATTTTGCCGATTGGAACAAATGTGCGGGTTTCTGCCAGTAACGGCTCCGCTGTAGGATGCTTTGATATTCTTCCCGCACCAGGGGCGGCTGCAGGCATTTTACGGGTTTTAATTTTTTCTGCCGGAAAATTTGAAGGTTTACCAGCCGTAATTGGTAAGCTTACCGGATCATTTTTCTGAACTGTGACCTTAGATTCGGTTGTCAACGCGGAAGATGTCTCCTCTTTTTTTAATGATGGAGAAAAGATGAAGAAGGCAAGCATCAGAATGGCTGCCACAGCAGCAATCCTGATCCCGTTAGCCAAGGGCATTGATTTTCTTTTCAAACGGTTTTTATCAGGAAAATGAATTTTGAGATCCGGCTGCAGCTTCGTGCTGCCAAGGATATTCATTAATTTCCGGGAATCGGGTTTGTTTTCAATCCATCTTTCGAACTGATTCCTTTCTCCCTCCGCAAGATCTCCTTCCAGGGCTGCGAGTGCGGTCGATTCCAGCATAGCAGGGTCTTCGTACAAGACTTTTTTCAACCGCTCTTTATGAGGGAAAGAAGGATGTATTTCCGCTTTAAGTGCAGGTATATACCCTTCCAGCCCGCCTGCCAGATCAGGATTTACTATCAAAAATTGCCGAACCATTTCCTTCTGCACCGGATCGAGTTTTTCCTCCAGATAGTCGAGGAACCAGATTTCATAATTGTCACTTGTTATCATCATATAAGCACATCAATTGTCCCGATATAATTTTTCAGAAAGATCCGGGACCGGTATATATATACTTTAACCTGTGCTTCGGAAAGACCTGTAATTTCCCCGATTTCACGGTAGGAATATCCTTCATAATCGCGAAGCAACAATACCGATTTCTGAATTTCCGGAAGTTGGTCAACTGCCCTGTTCAGGATCTCCTGTACATCACTGTAGCCCTGCTCGGAAATATTCTCAGAAAATTTCCGGGACTCGACCAGAATCTCCTTTCGCAATTTTCTTATCCCATCAATCATGGAGTGGTGAGCCGTAGTGAAAAGCCAAGCCTTTACCTTGAGCGAATCAACCTGATTGCGGTGAATCCAAAGCTTCTCATAACAATCCTGTACAATGTCCTGTGCAGACATTGTATTCCCCAGATTCTTCAGGGAAAACCGGTAGAGGGCATCCGCCCATGCATCAACAGCCTGGTTGTAATCGGCAATGGTCATCGTCAGGTATCCGTGTTTTGCAATAAGACGATCAACTGTTCAAAAAGTTACAGTGGCATGTTTTTTGTAATGATATTTATTAAACTGCAGAGGTTATAAGAAACCTTTTTGTTTTATATTCGTCTCAATATAAAAGTTAAATATGCTGAAATAGACTTAAAGGGAATTAAAAAATTAGCCAATAGTTTCAGCAGTTTTGTGAATATCGTATTTTTGTCGTCTGGTTTAAATTCAAGTACATGAAGATTAATAAAGTTGGGAGTCTAATTCTTTGGTCTATAGTAATATTGGCAATCTTTGCCCAATGCAGAAAAGAGGCATTGATGCCGACACCTGAGGTTCCGGTTGATCCGCCAGTTACTCCGTCAGTGATTCCACCAGCCAAAGAGGTGAATACATTTGTCTGGAGTTATATGCATGATGTGTACCTGTGGAACGACAGTGTAGGTAATCTAACCAACACATATTACCAGCCTTTGACAACAAGTAGTCCAAATTATAAAAGGAATTTGGACAGTTTAAACTTTTTCCTTAACAAGTTTAGCGATCCCAATGTGCTCTTTAATAATGTTTTGTATAAAAAAGGGGTAGTTGACAAATGGTCGTTTATTCAGGATTATTCAGTTATAGTAGATTGGATAACCGGTACTTCAAATTCGATGGGATACGATATCCGTCCATATTATATGTCAAGTGGTTCTACCGATATTCTGGAAGTGGTCCGTTATGTTATAAAAGATTCTCCTGCCGATTTGGCCGGAATTCAAAGAGGTGATATTTTCACCAAGGTAGATGGCGTACAATTGACGGCATCCAACTACCAAACTTTAACGAGCAAGGCAACTATGACGATTTCTTTAGCTAGTCTGGTCAATGGGGCTTATCAGTTAACTGGCAAAACTTCGACCATGACTGCAGTTAAAATTACAGAAGATCCAATATTTTTAAATAAAGTAATCACATCGAACGGAACAAAAATAGGTTATCTTGTTTACAATGGATTTATTTCAGGGAACGATCCGCTCATTGCCAACGATAATAGCCGAAAATTTGATATAGAGCTAAATGGTGTTTTTCAAAAATTTAAGACGGATGGAGTTAGTAAACTCATTCTTGATTTGAGGTATAATGGCGGTGGTGATGTTGAAACCGCTATTTATTTGGCCAGCATGATTTATACAACCAATACCACCAAATTATTTACAAAAAGCATTTTCAACGCCATACTTACATCCTATTATACCAGTAAATACGGCAGCTCTGTCTTTTTAGACAATTTTGCAGACAAGATAAATTCAACCACCATTGGTTGCCTTAATCTTACAGATATTAGTTTTATCGTTTCTGATGAGACCGCCTCTGCAAGCGAATTGTTGATTAATGGACTCCGACCCTACATGAATGTTAAATTGATAGGAACGACTACTTATGGTAAATATGTTGCATCCAGTACCTACCGTGATTACGATCAGAACGGGGTACTGGTTACTACGCACAATTATGCCTTACAGCCAATTGTTGCCAAATATGCAAACTCATTGAATGTGACAGGTTTTGTAAAAGGATTTACACCTGATATTGAAGTAAAAGGGATTGGTAATATGCTCCCATTGGGTGATGAAAATGAAACATTGCTGAACATTGCACTGGGTAATTTAAATAAATCATTACCCCTTAATTTAGGAAACCCTATAAACAATTTGCTTGCTGTTCCAGTATCAAAATTGCAGAATCCATTTGCTTTTGACATGTTCATTGATCAGCAAAAATTTCAACGCAGGGCTAAATAGTTAGTTAATTTCTTATCTAAGATGCAATATATTTGAAAAACTATCATTCATTTTAGGTGCCCATGTTTTTTATCTATATCTACGCTAATTTATGACCGATAAACAATTGAAACTCGATGAGCGCTACCTGAAAATGGCCTCAATATGGGCAGAAAATTCATATTGCACCCGACGTCAGGTAGGGGCTTTGCTAATTAAAAATAAAATGATTATTTCAGATGGTTACAATGGTACACCATCCGGATTTGAAAATATTTGTGAGGATGAGAATGGCAAGACTAAGCCGTATGTTCTTCATGCTGAGGCTAATGCAATAACTAAAATTGCCAAATCACACAATAGCAGTGATGGAGCAACGCTATATGTAACCTCCTCACCATGTATCGAATGTGCCAAGCTTATTATACAGGCAGGTATTAGAAGAGTAGTATTCTCTGAGCCATATCACATGAACGATGGCATTGAGTTGTTGGAAAGAGCTAAAATTGAGGTGGTAAAAATATAGTATACAATTAGTTAAATGGAAAATAACAATAGAAAACTTTCGACCTGGATGCCGGTAATAATCTCGATAACGCTGATATTTGGGGTTTGGCTCGGAATTAAATTGCAGAACAGAAAACTGAGTGCCATGTTACCAAGCCATATAAGCAGCAAAAGCAAGTTGGATCTTGTCATGAATCTGGTCGAAGGGAATTATGTAGATACAGTCAATTCAAAGAAAATGGTTGAAGAGGCTATACCGGAAATACTGAAACAATTGGATCCTCATACAACTTACATCCCTGCCAAAGATATGCAGGAAGTTTCGGAAGGGATGTCAGGTAATTTTGGTGGTATTGGCGTTCAATTCTCCATCCAGAATGATACTGTTATGGTGATCGATGTGATATCGGGAGGACCTTCGCAGAAGTTAGGCATTCAGGCCGGCGACAGGATTGTTCGGGTGGACGATTCGACATTGGTAGGTAAAAATGTTAAGAACGAACTGGTATTTAAAAAACTTCGCGGGCCCAAGGGCACCAAAGTAAAGGTGGGCGTCTGGCGTAAGGGCTTGCCTGATCTGCTTAATTTTGACATTTCCAGGGGTGAAATACCAATATACAGTGTGGATGTATCTTACATGATTGACGATAAAACCGGTTACCTGAAAGTGGGTCGATTTGCTGAGCGGACCTATGAGGAATTTATGGCAGCTCTGGCCAAATTAGAGCGCGGGGGAGCCCAGCAAATGATCATAGACCTTCGTGGAAATCCAGGAGGCTATCTCAGTTCCGTAATCCATATGGTGAGTGAAATTCTTGACAAAGATGAGCTCATCGTATATACGGCAGGCAGAACTCAACCGAAAAGAGAGTCTATAACAGAAAACCGTGGTAAATATTTTGGTAAAAATGTGGTGGTACTCGTTGATGAATTCTCAGCTTCAGCCAGTGAAATTTTTGCCGGAGCTATACAGGATAACGATCGTGGAACAATTATTGGGAGAAGAACTTTCGGAAAGGGCCTGGTCCAGGAGCAGATTCCTTTCTACGACGGTTCTGCCATACGACTTACTGTGGCCAGGTATTATACGCCATCGGGCCGGTGCATTCAGAAATCCTATCTGAAAGGAACAGACGAGTATTATGCAGACATAACAAGACGTTATGTGCATGGTGAATTTGAGCAAAAAGACAGCATTCACCAGGCAGACACGGTGAAGTATTTCACACGGTTGAAACGTGTCGTTTTTGGCGGTGGAGGTATTATGCCAGATATTTTTGTCCCTGCTGATACTACCGGGAACTCATCCTACCTTTTTAAGATTATGCAAAAGGGTCTTGTTTACCAGTATGCATTCGAATATGCTGACAGGCACAGGGCGGAGCTAGCTCATCTGAAATCCGGAGCCGAATTCTCAGATCTTCTGCACAATAGAAATATACTGAATGAATTTACCCAATATGCTGTTAAAAATGGAATTCCAACCAATGAAGCGGGAATAAAGAGATCCGGGAGAATTATTGAAACGCAATTAATGGCCTATATAGCAAGAAATATCATTGGTGAAGAGGGGTTCTACAGTATAATCAGCAGGGTAGACAATACCTTGCTGGAAGCTGTAAAAACAATTAACAGCAAGGATAAACTTGTCAGTGTAAAATAGTTTTGACATAGATAAAAAAAAGAAGGATGAGTCAGCTCATCCTTCTTTTTTTTTATTTTACCAGACTTTCCAGTCTTTTGTATGCTTCGTTTACACCCGCAACATATTCTTTCTTCAATTCCTGGTAAAAAGCCCTAACCAGTTTGGGATTATCCTTCCCGTCCGGGTTGTTGATTTTGTCTACGGTACTGTTGTGAAGGATTACGATTTCATCTATCACTGCCATCGCCTCCATCTCCTTGCCGTTGAATGTTTGAACGAAATCGATACAATCACCGATCATTTGGGAAGATAGAAATTCTATCTCCTTTTTAAGTTGTCTGATACTTGCCATAATATAATAATGAATTGGTTAAAAAAGCGTTGATTTTTTTTGGGGACTCTTCTGCTTTTTGGTAAGCTTAGCTGCTTCAGCGTCTTCGTCTATAATTTTCTTTATGAAACCGACAGGATCAGGTAGCGTCCAGGTGTCCTGGTTGTCCCAGTTGGAACGGACTTTGAGTACACTAAGATAATAGCAAACTTCTTCGGGTTCAGTTTTATCCGCCAGGTTTCCTGAATCCCAAATACCATTGTTGTTGCGGTCGAAAATTGCTTTCATCAAATATTTTTTGGGTTCGAGGAAGGGGATGGTGATCTCTTCATCCTTCTCTATTCTAATTGATTTTACCAATTTTTCATCCTTATTGACTTCAAGGATTTGAATAATAGTTGGCCCTTTTACATTCTTTATCGAATAGATAATTTTGCCATAATGCTCCTCTACCTGCGTCATGAAATCAACTTTGTATGCTTTGCCATAGAGCCCGTATACGGTATTCAAGGCTGTAGAGTCAATACTTAGTCTGTAGGATGTTCCAAAATTCCAGGGATAAGAGATCAGAAATCTCCGGTTATTTGTTGAATCCGGTCGGATTTTTGGAGCAATGTTTATATAGGTGGTATCTTCTTTCACGAAAAGTTCAACTTTGGAAGTGTCGAAGGTTAAAATGGGTTCAGGAGATTCTATCCGTATATCCCGGTATGGGTCTAAAATACTGCCCAGATTGGATGAGAGATTGACACTTGTGAGCTCAGTGACAATTTTCCTGCGTTCTTTATGTTTGTTTTTATCCGATTTATTTGCCTGATCATCTGTGAAATACAATTTTACTGTATCCTTTTTAGTATAGAATACGCCCAAACTATCTTGTTGGCGATAGGATAGTTTAAGAGCCAGCGTATCTCTTTTATAGACGAGTGAATCTGTGATCCAGATTTTTAAAGTGTCAGAATTTCTGGATTTTTCAATCAGATTCCAGGTGCTTTTAGGTTGAATATTAAGCAATTCGATGTTGAAGGTATCGGCTGTAGAGGAGGTGAAAGTAAGGTCAATTATTTTGCGGGTTAGCCTTTCATATTTATCAAGACGGAGGTCGAATCCCTTCTCAAAGAATAGAGAAAAATTGAGCGGATCAGGATAGAACCTTGTTTTTCCAAGCACTACCAGTGTATCAGCACCTGTGACCACCGTATCACGTTGTGGTTGAAATTCGGCAGAAGGTGTAACTCGCTTTTCGAGAAAGGCAATAGAGTCAACACCCGCAGAATACTTCAGGTTGTTATCGATATCGCTCAGGGCATAAAGCATAAAGTTTGCTGCAGGAAGATTGGTGATGGCGAAGAATCCCTGATAATTTGTTTTTCCAACAAAATCCGGACGTGTTTTGTGTATCAGTGTGTCGGAGTCTCCTTTGTAAAGCAGGATAAAACAGTTTTTTGCCGGTTCCAGGCTGAAAGCATCTCTTACAAAACCAACGATACGCAACGTGTCCAAATTGGGTCCTGTGGAGAAGGCTAAACGAAGATCTTTGATTTTATTCCGCTCATTGTTGTCAACAATCCCGTCTTTAAAATCGAGGGAATAGGTAGTATTCGGCTGCAATTTCTCGTTCAGGTCAACAATGAAGGTTTTACCTTTTGTTTTAAAAAGGGGTTTTTTGGTTGTTGGAGGTGAGACAATAAATTTATCCGTCATTTCCTCAGGTACAACAAATTCATTGAATGTTATCCGGACTTTGTTCTCATTAAAATTGGTTTGGTTTGCCTCAGGAATACTTTTAACGATAACCGGAGGTGTCTTATCTTTCGGTCCGCCCCGGGGCATACCCATGTTGGCGCAGGAATAGACCAATATTAACGGAATCAAAACCGAAGCTATTTTATGTAAAACCTTCTTTACCACAGTTCGTTATATATTTATTTTGACATTCATTCTGAACGTACCGATCTGTTTAAAAGGTTCAACAGCCGTTTACAAAAAGCAGTCCGGACAGTTATTTCACCCGGTTATATTTAACGTTTAGTACAATGGGACGGGAACTGTTTCCGCTTTTGAGGACAACACGGTATGGGGATCCTTTCCGATCGGCATGCACAAGGTACAAACTGGTGCTTACTATTTCATTTTTAATGATTTGCTCTAAGTGCCGTGTGATATTAAAAGAGTAACTGGTACTAATGGGATCATAACGCCCCCCATAATATGCGCTGGACAATTCGCTGTCCTTGGGGAAAACTTCAGCACCGGTACCGTCAATATATTTAAGGTACAAACTCGAGGGAATACCATATCGTCGTGGATCAGATACCAATGTATCCACGTAAATGGTTATATACGCCCTGCTGATAATGAAATTTGTAGAATCTCTCCATTTAGACAAGGATGGAATATTGATCTTTACTTTTGTGCCTCCTGTGGGCTGCAGGTAGGTCAGTGAATCCTGAATCAGTTCCTGGTTAAGATGAAGTCCGAATATACTGGTGCTGTAATCATGAGAAAATGCAGCAACATTGGCAGAATTTGATGTGACATTGTACGCATAGAAAAGCGAATCTTTGGTTGCCGTATGGTAATAGATTCCGATCGCTGATCCGGCAGCAGAAAGCCCTACGAGGGTTCCTTTTCTTTCAGCAGCATCAGATTCAACATAAAGACCCTTGAAATGCTTCAGGAACTCCTCGTTCGATATCATGCTCAGTGAATCCATTTTTAATAACCGGTTTCCAAGAGCAGGACTAAGTCTGAAGCGAATATATTGCGACGTTGTATCTATCTGGGACGAATCTGTTTTAAATTTTGGAATAAAACTGGAAATTCCGATCACGGTAGGTGATGCAAGGGATTTCAATTTGAATGATGACAGGTATTTGGCATCGTAATCCATGTCACTGGTCAGTTCAAATACTTTTAATGTTTGTTTGGTGGCAGTATCACCGTAAATTCGCTTATAGGTCAATCTTAGTATAATTGAATCAAGCTTGGAAGTGTTATCGTAATCAGGATTGGATGAAATCCTGTATTGGGCTGCGAATCCACCATCGGTGCGGCCAAATAGTGGATCGTTGAAACTTCCTATGTAGTTAAATCCCGGGTGATCAACCCTGATTTTCTCATCGGTAAAGGTAAAAGATCGTATGGATTCTGATTCTGTGAAGTTTCTGGTATATATTTCAGTATTACCGGGCATAAGATTCAGACCCAGACTTTCATCCCCGCTTTTGCAACTGGTGATTAGGAGAGAGACAATAAATAAAGCCCCTATCAGGGCGAAAGCTTCAAAATTTCGATTTTTCAATGGAATCAACTTTTTAGTAAAATCGGCGCAAATTATAAAATTTTATTGTAAAAATCGAAATAGGAATCAATGTAACTTTCTTTCGGCTGATAGTCGAGAAATTGCATTCCCGAGGTCTTGATATGCTGTTCGATGTTTGAATTAATCACTTCACTTCCCTGAATAACCGCATCCGAATTGGAGAGCGCCAGCTTCGTATAATTTTCGAATGTTGGATCATTGATAACAGAAATATCTTTGAGATCAATGCCATCTTCAGCAATTTTTCGTGCCATCTCACTGTTTAGAGGGTTCTTAAATTCATCGTTGTAAACGGAATAAACGATTCGTGTATTGGCAAACAATGGATTGTCTTTGTAAGTTTTCTTAACAAAAAGTGGAACCATGCCAGTGAACCAGCCATGGCAATGGATGATGTCTGGTGACCAGCGAAGCTTGATAACTGTCTCGAGAACTCCACGGGCAAAGAAAATAGCACGTTCATCGTTGTCTTCAAATTCCATTCCATTCTCATCCTGCAGTGAATATTTTCTTTGAAAGTAATCTTCATTGTCGATAAAATAAACCTGCATACGAGCTGTCTGAATCGATGCAACCTTTATTATCAAAGGGTGATCGTTGTCATTGATGATCAAATTCATTCCTGATAAGCGAATCACTTCATGGAGCTGGTTTCTTCGTTCGTTCACATTCCCGAAGCGTGGCATGAAGGTGCGGATCTCTTTTCCCCGTTCCTGTATTCCCTGTGGCAGATGGCGGCCAATTTCAGCAATCTCTGATTCAGGGAGATAAGGCGTGATTTCTTGTGAGATAAATAGAACCTTCTTTTTTTCCATTTCTATAACTTAAAATATCTTGCAAAAATATATAAAATTTCCGCAACTTTCAATCATTTTCAATATGCTAAAAGTTAAACAAAGTGAAAGTGACAAAAGTGACAAAAGATACCAGCGTGACTAAAGTTAACTGTAGCGATCAAAAGCGACCTAAAGTTAACTAAACAAAATTTGAGACTCCATTCGTACTTTAGTCACTTAAGCTCACGCGAATCACTTATATTTTCTATAACTTTGCATGTTGATTTCAATATGACAATGGAACTTTTGAAGACGATAAAGAGGTTGCAGCAGGTACTCAGCCGTGACAGAAACAGCGGTCTTACGATTGGTTTCGTTCCAACAATGGGCGCTTTGCACCAGGGCCACCTTTCATTGGTGGAGCGGGCAGGGCAGGAGAATGATCGTACAGTGGTTTCAATTTTTGTAAATCCCAATCAGTTCAACGATCCAAACGACCTTAAGAACTATCCCAGAACGCTGGAAGCAGATCTGAAATTGCTGTCAACATTGCCATGTGATTATGTTTTTTCGCCTGACGCGGATGAGATATATCCTTACCCGGATACCCGTAAGTTCGATTTTGGTTCTTTAGAAACTGTAATGGAAGGACATTTCAGACCCGGCCATTTTAATGGAGTTGCACAAGTCGTCAGCAGGTTATTTGAAATTGTTGGTCCGGATAAAGCCTACTTTGGACTGAAAGATTTCCAGCAATATGCAATTATCAGGAAAATGGTTGCTATGTTGAGACTTCCGATAGCGGTCTTTGGATGTGATACTGTGAGAGAAGCAGACGGGCTTGCCATGAGTTCCAGAAATGCGCTGCTCTCAAAAGATCACCGGGCTGTTGCTCCACAAATTTACTGTATCTTGCAGGAGGCACAAAAAGAGGCCCGGATTTTTTCTCCCGAAGAAGTTAAAAGACATGTAACAGAAAAAATCAATTCGATCGGATTACTTCGCGTTGAATATTTTGAAATCGCCGATGAACTGACGCTCAAATCTGTCAATTCATGGGAAGAAAAGGGGACAAAGGTGGGCTGCATCGCTGTATTTGCCGGATCAGTCCGTTTAATTGATAATATCGTTTTTGATAAATAACAATATACCAGATGTTTATAGAAGTTTGCAAATCAAAAATTCACCGGGTCACTGTAACAGGTGCTGATCTCCAGTATATTGGAAGCGTAACCATTGATGAGGATCTGATGGATGCATCCAACCTTATTGAAAATGAGAAGGTGCAGATCGTCAATATCAACAATGGAGAACGTTTTGAAACCTATGTCATTAGAGGGAAAAGGAAATCTGGTGACATTATACTCAACGGTCCTGCAGCACGAAAGGTGGTTGTGGGCGATGTTGTTATTATTGTTTCCTACGCTTCCATGGATTTTGAAGAAGCCAAAATTTTTGAACCTTGTATAATATTTCCGGACACAGAAACCAACAGGTTGGTATAGAATAAATTGGCAAAGCTTAAAACATCTTTCGTCTGTCAGAATTGCGGTTATGCCTCTCCTAAATGGATTGGGCATTGCTCTTCTTGTGGAGAGTGGAATACATTTCAGGAAGAGGTATCTCAACCTTCAAAAAGTCTTTCGTTCAATTCGGCAGCGCCTTTATCCTCCAAGCCTGTTACCCTCAATGAGATTGATCTGCTTGATTTGCCCCGGATCGACACAGCGAATGCTGAGTTTAACCGGGTGCTGGGTGGCGGGATGGTACCCGGCGGACTGATTTTACTGGGAGGCGAACCCGGCATTGGAAAGTCTACGCTTGTGCTCCAGATTGCGTTGCAGCTGAAACTCCGGAAGGTACTTTATATCTCAGGGGAGGAGAGTCTGCAACAGTTGAAGATGCGTGCTGAACGCCTGGAAGGGAATAATCCGGCCTGTTTTTTCCTTTGTGAAACGATACTCGAATCTGTTCTGGTTCATATAGACCGGGAGTCGCCTGATATTGTGATTATTGACTCCATACAGACCGTCAGCAGTGAGACGATTGAGTCGACAGCCGGTAGTGTAACCCAGATCAGAGAGTGCACCATCGCTATCATGAAACTGGCCAAAGCAAGAAATATTGCGGTGATTCTGATCGGACATATTAACAAGGAAGGTAGTCTGGCAGGCCCCAAGGTGCTCGAGCATATCGTCGATACAGTATTGCAGTTTGAAGGAGACAGAAACCATTTATACCGGATCGTCAGATCTGTCAAGAATAGGTTTGGCTCTACATCTGAACTTGGGATTTATGAGATGCAGCAAACCGGTTTGAGGGAGGTAAGCAATCCTTCCGAGATGCTCCTCTCTTCACATAACGAAGGATTAAGCGGAACATCTACAGCAGCAGCCA
The DNA here is from genome assembly GCA_025358025.1 of Bacteroidia bacterium. Classification (GTDB taxonomy): domain Bacteria; phylum Bacteroidota; class Bacteroidia; order Bacteroidales; family Prolixibacteraceae; genus CAINVV01. The sequence goes on from JANYKW010000087.1 coordinate 66,029, forward strand.
TTGAAGGTATGCGTTCCTTCCTGATTGAAGTTCAGGCGTTGGTTGGCTCTGCTGCATATGGCACACCGCAACGTTCGTCAACAGGCTACGATCTGCGCAGAATGAATATGCTGCTGGCAGTTCTGGAAAAGAGGGCAGGATTCAAATTAATGGTCAAAGATGTCTTTCTGAATATTGCAGGAGGATTGCGGGTAGATGATCCGGCCATGGATCTGGCTGTCATTTGTGCCATTCTCTCTTCCAATTTTGATGTGGCGATAGATAAGGGAATTGCCTTTTCAGGAGAGATAGGATTGACCGGAGAGATTCGCCCTGTAGGAAGAGTGGAGCAACGCATTGCAGAAGCCCAAAAACTTGGATTTAAAGAGATTTACATATCGAAATACAACAAGGGGGTAGATTTCTCCCGATTCGATATAAAAATTCACCAGATCGAACGGGTAGAGAAATTGGTGAGAGCCTTGTTTAGTACTCCCACAAATCCTGCTCGTAATTAAAGATTAAATTTTTAATCCTATCCGATTCTTGTGAAGCATATGCATCAGCAGCATATTGGAGGATTGCGCGGTTATCATATACGTTCTCCTCCTTGATGATATAACCATCAAAATTTCGCAGCAAAAACAGATCATCAAAACTGAAATTCCTTGCCCCATTCCGTTGGTTCAGCGATTCGTTCCTGGCAAGCAGACTCCTGATCTCGGGATAGTATACCCAGAATAGTTTCTTCCTCTGAACAACTTCTTGTGCAACATCTTCCGGCCGGTAGAATAGACGGATCGGGCAAATGCCCATAATGCGAACCTGTAAGGTAGATTTCTGCTTGTCAAAATACCAGATCTCTTTTACAATCAATTGCTTGACCTCTTCAGAGGGTATTTCTTGCTGAATAGTTACATCTTCCATCTGACCAGTCTCAAAGTTTCTGCGAGACACTGTCTTTGTAGCTGCGCCAAATTGAGATTTTACCTGATCATAGCTTATCGGGACAGAAAATTCATTTTCATCATTGACAGGTGCATCGAAGGCTGTGATCGTATTTTCCTTGATTCCTTTCAAAAGCAGGTTAATAAGATTTATTCTTCCCTGCATTTCCACCGTGGGGAAATAGAATTTCTGGTTCATTTTTTCACGCAGGTCTATCAGTCGCCATACAGTCTTCGACCAGGTAACATCTGCCTCACGAACACCGGGTAATGGTGCGGGTTTACGCTCTAAAGTGATCTTTTTTTCGTAAGCACTTGCATTCCTGTTTTTTACGAGATCCTCTATACCCTGACCCATCAGGGAGCTAAAGGAGGATACCCCAATTAAAAAGATCATTAAGAAAAACAATTTTTGTCTCATAGCTTTATATTTTGTTTTTCAATTGCCATTGTATCTTGCTAAAATATGCTTGAATGTACCTGGTGTAATTCTTGCTCATTGGTTGTTTATCGCTTAATTAATTTTAAAGCTGATTGCAGATAAGGTTCTGGTAAGTCCGTCCTCACCTTTGACCAGGATGTTTTCGATATATAGGCGATTTCCGCGGGTCAGACCTTTAAATAGATCCTGTTGCTCTTGCGAAAAGCGGGCTCCATTTGTTGGTTTGTCGACAATAAATCCGCCTTTGGATGTGGATACTATAAATGAAAGAACCTGAAATTTCATCTCAAAATCAAAATCAGGAATTTCCGCAAAGACTCCTTGTTCGGCCATCAATTCATTCTTGGATATTAATCCCTCATTTTTTCCGGCCACAGTAGCAATTGGGTTTGGTACACGTTTTACCCTGAACTCAGCTGTTCCCATTTGTTTTGTCACCTTATCAATGGTGGCACTAACTGTAATGTATGATTTTTCAGTGATTTTTTCGGGGTAAGCCAAAAATCCACTGGCAGTCCGTTCAATACGTCCATTTGTCATTGTGACTGAAATATCCCTTGATGAGATTCCTGGCACAGAGATTGAAATAGGATTAGCTAAACCAAAATAGAGAATATTCATCCTGGTTGGGGAAACGGTCATGGAAGGTTTAGCTACCTGATATTCCTGTTGAAAATAATAAGGTACTATCTGCCCGCTGGGATTTTTATAGTTGATTACTCCTTTCCAGACATAGGTTCCTTCATTGGCTACCGTTGACCGGTACAATCCGGCATTCTCACCAGGAATAATAGGCAGTTTGTTGCCATTCACCAGAATTTCAGGAACTGCAGTAGTGTCGATGGCTGAAATAAATACTTTGGCTTCATATACGTCCCCTTCAAGAACGTAGTTGGATTTGGGTATTACCTGTGCCTTCAGATTGTTGAATTTGAAAGAAGATGCATCGATCATTGTGAAAAAATAGTTGATTACATCTGATTCACTGTTGCGGATATCGCTTTGCATTTTCGACATCAGCGTCACCACAGCGATCAATGGATACCCCTGGAATTTGCTGCTTTCCCAGGATGGAGAGGTACCTTCAACACCCGGAGGATCGGATGTGTCCAAACTTTTCATGATAGAAGCCCTCAAAGAGGTCTGACTTGTATCAATGTTGGAAAGCAGGAACGCCCGATAATCTTCGATTGCTTTTCTCAACAAAAGACCATTTTTTTTTGTCATCATAATTTCCTCGGCAAAATTCAGATCTTCCTTGTTGACAATATCGTCCACCTTTCCTGCAGGACCATCAGCTTTCTTGACAATCATCTCTTTGAAATGTGTGATATAATTGTACAAGGTATCTGTGCGTTCTTTGATTTTGAGAACTGTGCGATTTAACTCTCCGACTTTTTCGGGATTCTCCTGAGCGGCATTGTTAAAGTTGCTGTATACGCTTTGGTTTTTGTTGTTGAAATTTTCAATTGTCTTCATGAATCCCTGATCAACCAGTGCAAATGCATCTACAACGGATTTGTCAACATTGAGTGCCAGCATAGCCGTTAAAACCAGGTACATCAGGCTGATCATTCGTTGCCGGGGCGTTTCCGGACAGTTTTTTACTCCCATGAGGGTTGCAGTTGATTAGATTAACCTTTGATATTCATTGCCCCAAGCATATTCCCGTAAACCTGGTTTAGTGCTTCCAGATTTTTGTTCATGCGCTCAGTTAATTGATGGTATTTTTTAGCTTCGTCCATGGTATCGTTGACCAATCTTTGTAACCCTTCCTGATCAGTTACGCTCCTAGAAGAAGTTTCCGTCAATTTTTTTACATTTTGAAGATGAAGCTCATAGGATGAATTCAATGAAGCAAGACTGGAATTCATTTTTAAAATCTCTCCGGAATATGATTTTGAATTTTCGTTGAGGGACGAAAAATCCTTGTGGATAGAATCTGAAAATTCCTTGTATGAAGAGGATAATTTTTCGGTAGTGGAAGCAAGCTGCTGGTTGATTTTTTTTGTTGAATCGGTAAAAGATTCTGCCATTTCCTTGGAGGAGCCTGAAATTAACCTGGAGGAATGTTCGTAACTGTGAACAAGATCGCCAAGAGAGCGTTCGACAGCTACTGTAGCTTTGTTGTTCACTTCCGAGAATGTATTCATCGACTGGGAAGCACTTCCGAGGTTTTTTATATACATTTCTGTAGCCAGGGTGGCAGTAGAAATTTCTGATATACCTTTTGCCGTATTGGTCAGATCCTGAAGTCCCTTTTTTAGTTTGTTTAACATTTCGGGCGTGATCTCAGCTTTTTCAAGCATCTCATCAAGCCCCTGGGTTGGAGATTTCACCGGAAGATTGATTTCCTCTTCAAATTCGAAATCAGGACTTAGCTGAGGATAAACTTTGGCCCAGTCCGGAGTTTCAACCATTGGTTCGAATGCCGAAAGAAAAAATATCAGTGCTTCGCACGACATTCCAATCATCAGCATTGTTCCGCCTCCAGTCCAATGTTGTAATTTAAAAAGAGCTCCCAACAGCACGACAGATGCGCCAATGCTGTAAAAATAATTCATGGTGGATCTCCATTTGTGAGAGTGTGTCAGTTCAATTATTCCCATTGTATGTTTATTTCTGTAATTATTAAAAATCGTCACCAAATGAGGAACGCACACATCTAAATCCGACATAGGACTTTGCAGTATCCTGGTATTCAAAAGTACGTGTTCCGACCTGAATGTAATAAGCTATATCTTTCCATGAACCTCCTCTGATTACTTTGCGTTTCATTGTCGGAGGATCATCGGGTAATGCATTGTATTCGAAATTTGGGTTCAGATCATGCATAAAATTGTACGTAGACTCGTCGTATGCAGTAATTGTCCATTCCGCCACATTACCTGACATATCATATAATCCGTAGCCGTTAGGTTCATAGGTAGCAACTTTGATGGATGCTTTTCCACCATCATCACTGTAATTGCCTCGCATTGGTTTAAAATTTGCCAGAAAACAGCCTGTTCTTGAGCGTGTATAGTAACCTCCCCATGGGTACATTGAATTATCCAGACCACCTCGGGCTGCAAGTTCCCATTCGGCTTCAGAAGGTAGCCTGTAGTCCTGCACAGCATAATCTCCTTTGTCGGAAAGGCTTTTGTTTTTGAAATTGGTTCTCCACATGCAGAACGCTTTGGACTGTTTCCAGCTAACGCCTACAACCGGATAGTCATCGAAACTGGGATGAGAAAAATACATCTTGGCCCAGGGTTCGTTGAAGGCGTAAGTGAAGTCACGTATCCACACCAGTGTATCCGGATAGATGTTTACGGCTTCAGTCATGACAAAACTGGAACGGTTTTGTATTGGAACAACTTTCCCGCTTTGATCGACTATACTACCAGTATAGGCTTGTTTCGCATAATCGTATGAATTCTGGCGGCGGGCAGCTTGCTGAAGATCAACCCAATAGTAGTTGTAATTCAGTTTTCTGATGTCAAGCTCTTTTTTTCCAAAAATTCTTTCGCTCTTGTCGTAGTAGAGTTGCTCCAGTTCAGGAGCAAAATCTGCCTTTCTCCAGTTTAATGTGACACTCCAGTCCAGAATGGCAGGATCAATAGGATCGCCTTTGCGGGTTGTTGTTGGCTTAAATTCAGGAAATTTTTGCGACAACAAATCCCTGGCAATGGAATCACGAACCCAGTAAACAAACTGCCGGTATTCGTTGTTGGTAATTTCGGTGTCATCCATCCAGAAAGAGGCCAAGTCCACTGTTCTGGTTGGTGTGGTAACTCCTGTGATATCCTGATCGGAAGGCCCCATATTGAAGCTGCGTCCTGGTATCAATACCATCCCCTGGGGAGACGGTTCCAGGTATTTCCCTCTTTTTTGAACACCCACCAATTCACCATTTCCGGAATTTCGACATCCGGAAAATAGCAGCATGACTGACATGCTACCATAAGCAAACAATCGTTTTATCGTTCGACTCATATCTTGTGAACCAATATATTTCATTCCAAAGTTATAAAAACCTTACACTTTTGGTTTTTTGACCTCTATTTTTATTTAAAAGAACAGCGTAAGATACGGAAAGTTCGTGAGAACCAGAATTATAGTGAGACAAAACAGATGTATTCAAATCGTATGAATAACCTATTTTTAACCCGTTTTGCATTTCAAAGCCCAGTAATACAATAACTGCATCTTTGTTTCTATACCCAAGTCCGCCCCAAAATCTCTTATTATATTCAATAATTAGATCCAGATCGACCTGGGATGTTGTCCCATCAGATTTAAAAAAGAACGAAGGTTGAACGGTAAAACGGTCATCGTTCATTTCCAAGTTGTAGCCACCAGTAAGATAGTAATGTCTTATCAACGAATAATGACCTTTCTCCTCAAAACCAAAGGAGGGTTGATTTAGGTGGGTTGAAGATATAGCCAAAAAATATTTTTTGTGTCTGTAAAAAAGCCCGGCACCAATATCGGCTAAAACTCCACTAACCGCCTGTTTAGGTAAAGCCGGATCTGAGCCATCCACAAGATCACCTCCTTGTGTTTCAGCCCAACCCGGGTTAAGATTCTTATTCATCATGCCCAACGATACACCACACCCCAACTGGCCTTGTCCAAGTTGAAAGCGATATGCGTAATCAAATCCAAAAGAGACGTTGTTTTCATATCCGATTGCATCTTTCACTACAGTCAAACCTAACCCATCTGCATCTCCTATTAGTTTCAAAGAAGCGTCAGTTTGAAAAACGGTCGTAACCGGTGCTCCGGGAAAACCTACCCATTGTTGTCTGTTTAACAGCATGAGATTTATCACTCCTGAATTTCCTGCAAACCCGGGATTGATCATCAAATGATTGAACATATGCTGACTAATCTGCGGATCTTGTTGTGCACGCGTTGCGAATGTACATATATTTAACAAAATCCACAAAAGTTTGAAAAATTTCATATCTATAATATCGTTCACAAAAAATTAGGAAAAATGGTTTTAACCTATTGATATACAGTTATTTATACGCATTTTAACATATTTTATTGTTTAGCAATTTAATTAATATATTTTATTGAAAGCTGTCCACCACCTGTCGGGGATCTCATTTTTGCATGCTTTTTTGTAATCTTTTTTAGAGCAGGGGATCCTGTGTGGAAACAGTTCGCAGTCGGGTGAAGGTACTTCGATCCACCATCTTTTGGATACCGGATGCTTGAGAAACGTGACAGGTTCAGGAATTCCTTCGACAGAAACAATAAAATGCATAAAGTCGATTGCTTCTTCCAGCGGTACTTCATCAATCTTCTTGGATTTTCCGTTTAAAAAATACCAAACGATCTGAGCTGCCATCATCGCCCCGGTCTTGTCAGGATCTTTTGCAGGCTGGTAACCAAAAAGGGAGAACCAGACCGGGTTTGTGGAAATTCCTGCATACCAGGCAAGCTGACATGCTTCCTCTCCGGACAGGCCATTGGGCGAATTTCGGATCTGGCCTGGCGCTTCACAGAGTTTTAATGAACCAAAATCAAAACTAACCAGATCAGTTTCACGAAGATAAGGCTCCATCTCTCTGATTCCATTTCTTAACTCACCCAGCGTGAAGAGGGTACCGTTTAACTCCTCGGAAAATGTTTCTTTACTTTCGGGTGACACAAAGAAAGACTGTACGGCCATTACATTGACAATCGTTTCTGATGACAGATTATTTAGAAATGCTTCATCCACCGTACTGTCCTTATGAGATTCATTGTCAATCCGATCATCAATTACCGTAAGAATTGCTCCGGTTTTGTCTATTCCTTCAAGAAGGGGAATTGTAAAGCTTTGATTTCCACCTAAAATCAGGATAGGAATGCCCAATGAAAAAAGTTCTTCTGATACCACGCGAACTGCAGCAATCGAATCACTGTACTCCTTGCCAGCTTTTACATTACCCAGATCCACGATGCGAAAAGGTGTTGAAAATCCATTGAGTTGATAAAGCTGTTCTCGGATAACGTCAGAAGTTCCTAATAATGAGGGTAATGCAGAATTCCGATGATCTGTAATTCCAATAATTGCCACATCCGGTAAATTTAGTTCGCTCCATACCGAATCTATTATCATGGTTCCCAGACGGTCGTCATCACCTGAGAAATTTTTAACAACCGGTAGCGCACCAGCTGGAATAATAAGCTCCTTCAACATAGGTTCTGGTTTTACCGACAATATAAAAAACTTTCCGCAATAAACGCCTCTTCAAAAATTTATTCTATTTCGATTTTTTCTGTTTCGGCTTTTTAATTTCTGCATCAATCACTTCTTTGCATAAAGAATAGGTGAGCTGGTCCAGTTTGATATCTTTTTTGAGTTTGAAATTTTGTTTTTTGTAGGAGATGTAGGGGCCCCACCGACCCTCCAGAATCCGGACATCGGGATCTTCTGAAAAGGTTTTCAACAAGGAGCTCGAAATTTTTTCACGTCTCTCAAGTATCAGCTCAATAGCCCTGTCAATAAGAACAATGTATGGATCGTCCACTCCTTTTTTTAGAGATACGAAGTTGGAGTCATGTTTTACATAGGGGCCGAATTTCCCAATCCCTATTGTCACTTTCTTTCCTTCATAATCTCCCAAATCCCTGGGCATATCAAAAAGTTTCATCCCCTGCTCAAGGGTGATTGTTTCAATACTTTGTCCTTGCTGTAAACTGGCGAATACCGGTTTCTCACTCCCGTCTTCTGAGGTTTCTCCAAGCTGTATAAAAGGACCGAATCGTCCGATTTTTGCCGAAACAGTTTTTCCAGTAGCAGGATCGACTCCCAGGACTCTTTCACCCCGTGCCCGCTCTGAATTGGCCATGGCATCTTCAATTTGACGATGAAATGGCAGATAAAACTGGTCGATCATCTCTTGCCAGACCAGACTTCCTTCCGCAATTTCATCAAATTGTTTTTCAACAGATGCTGTAAAATTGAAATCAACAATGGGTTCGAAATGTTTCATTAAGAAGTCGTTGACAACCAATCCGATGTCTGTGGGGAAAAGCTTGGATTTTTCTGTTCCGGCCATTTCAGTTTTTTCTTCGCGACGGATTTTCCCGGACTTCAATATCAATTGAATATAAGAACGCCCGGTTCCTGCCCGGTCTTCTTTTACGACATAGTCTCTTTGCTGGATGGTAGTGATTGTCGGAGCGTATGTGGATGGCCTGCCAATGCCGAGTTCTTCGAGTTTTTTTACCAGGCTTGCCTCGGTATAACGCGGAGGTTTAAGTGTAAAGCGCTGGAGAGCCTGTATAGATTCTGCATCTAATTTTTGTTTGACAACCAGTGGCGGCAACAAGCCTTTCTCTTCGTCTGATATATTCTCTTCATCGCTTGATTCCAGATATACCCCCAGAAAACCATCAAACTTAAGCACCTCGCCTGAAGCGAGGAATCGTTCTGTTGTATTTGATATATTGATAGTAACACTGGTACGTTCCAATTCGGCATCTGCCATTTGCGAGGCCAGCGTTCGTTTCCAGATCAGGCTGTATAATTTTTGTTCCTGCGATGAGCCGTGTATCTCTTCTTCGAAGAAATTGGTGGGGCGAATGGCCTCATGGGCTTCCTGCGCTCCCTTGGCATTGGTTTTGTAATGTCGTATTTTGACATATTTTTCGCCGTACGACTCCGTAATTTTCTTTTTTGCACTGTTCAGTGCCGTTTGCGAAAGATTGGTTGAATCGGTACGCATGTAAGTAATCTTACCTGCTTCGTAGAGTCTTTGCGCTACAGACATGGTCAGTGAAACCGGGAAGCCCATTTTCCTGCTAGCTTCCTGTTGAAGCGTCGAAGTTGTGAAGGGAGGTGCAGGTGATTTTTTAGCAGGCTTGGTTACAATATCGCCGATGATGAATTCCGCCTCGCTGCATTTTTGCAAAAAAATCGTCGCATACTCTTCTTTATCAAAGCGTTCGCTGCATTCTGCTTTTAACAAGGTGGTTTTCCCTGATTTTTCCGGGACGATAAAAAGGGCGGTTACTTTAAAGTATGGTGCGGATTCGGTATTGATTATCTCGCGCTCCCGTTCAACGATCAATCTTACTGCTACCGACTGTACTCTCCCGGCAGAGAGTGAAGGTTTCACTTTTTTCCACAAAACGGGTGAGATTTCAAAGCCAACCAGGCGGTCCAGAATACGTCGTGCCTGTTGTGCGTCCACAAGATTCTTGTTCAGGTGACGGGGATGTTCAATGGCGCGTTGAATGGCATCTTTGGTAATCTCGTGAAAAACGATCCTGTTGGTAGTTTTCGGATCCAGTTTAAGAACCTCCATCAGGTGCCAGGCAATTGCCTCCCCTTCGCGGTCCTCATCCGATGCGATCCAGATGGTTTTAGCCGTTTTGGCAACTTTCTTCAATTCGGCGACAACTTTCTTCTTATCCTCAGAAACGATGTAGTTGGGTTGATACCGGTTGTTCAGGTCCACTCCAAAATCTTTCTTTTCCAAATCCCGGATATGACCGAAACTGGATTTTACCAGATAGTCTTTGCCTAAAAATTTTTCAATGGTTTTTGCCTTGGCAGGAGACTCAACGATGACCAGATTTTCTTCCATAATGTGAACGTAAATTACCAGTGGTTTCTAAAAAACTTTGCAAATTAACGAAAATCAAAACCTAAGTTCCAAGTATTTAGAGCATTTAATATTTAACTAATTCATTAAATGTCCAAAAGTGACTGAGAATTCATGCTGAATATCAGATCATGACCTCCTCATTTTATACAAGTTAAGGGAAATTTTTGACCTCCCAAAATGGAATTAAAATTCAATCATTATTCCGATTGTTGGAAGGATGGTTCCGGAGGATGAGGTGATGGTTTTCAATAAATACCTCGAAGAATCATTTGGATCTGTCAGCGGGATGCCATTGGCATCGGATTGCTGTATCAGGATTGGTGGCAGGTCAGCTTTGAAATTATAGGCATTCTGTATGTCAAAATAGAACATCATTGACCAGTTCTTATAATAGTAGGCTTTATCGATTCGCAGATCAAGTTGCTGAAATGCATTGAGCCGCAGTTTGTTGAACTTACTGTAGTCGAGATAACCGCGGCCCTGTGCGTCCCATGCCTCTTTTATGGAAGACTTCTCTATATCCCAGGGAGTGTAGGGAGAACCTCCGATAAACCGCCACTTGAACCCAAAATCCCAGTCATGTTTAAAGCTTCGGGTAGAAGTGACAACAAACAAATGACGGTTATCCCAGGCAGATGGGATATATACTCCTTTAATATCAGTGAATTCACTTCTGACATAAGTATAGGTTATTACTCCCTTGAACCCCAAAAGATCTTTGTACCGGGCCAACACTTCTGCCCCATAGGCGCGTCCATTGCTTGCGGAGGTAACTTCCTCATTGCCAAAAACTTCAAAATCAGCACCTTTACTGGCAAGTGAAACTGAATCCTTCATTGAGAAGGGATAATGGTCATAGCCCTTGTAGAATCCTTGGAGCGACATCTGAGTGGTCGTATTGGGTCTGAAATCAATCCCGGCAACCAGGTGATTGGCCCTTATCATCCGGATACCATTCTCCTTGTTAACCAGAACTCCTGCTCTGTTGCGGTACCCCAGCGTCGTGTATGCCGGCAATTGCATGTACCTGCCTGCATTGAAGTTCAATGAGGTTCTGCCGCTCAACTGATAACTGGCTGAAAGCCTTGGTGAGAGATTGCTGAGCGGATTGGCCATCTCAGAAGAATAGCTGTTTCCGTCTCCCCTGAGTCCAAGTGAGAGTAACAACCTCTGATCCAGCACATCTTTGGCAACCTGACCGAATAATCCATATTTTACGAGATCGAGGTTGGACAAATAATTGAAGGATACTGCATTGCCCGATTCATATACTTTTTGGAAGGTCTGGTTGTAATAATTGGCATACTGCAAATCAGTCCCGTAGGTTATTTTATATTTGGATTTGGACAGGTAGTAATGTTCAAACCTGAATTTTGTCTCACTTTCGCGGGAATCATAATCCAAAATCAGTTTAGCCGGATCTTCGGTATTATCCTGGTATTTTATCTGTTTGTTGTTGAGTGTATTGCGACTAACCACGTAGGTATTGTATCCGGAGGCATTGTAATGCTTCAAAACCACCCCCAGGGTATAGTTCCATTGTTTGTTTTCAGGAAGATAGCTCAGGATATACCTTTGTTCTTCAGTCTCATTGGCATTAAGGTTTAGGACGGAATTGTCCAGGGCACCCAGACCAATAAAAGAAAGTTCAGTCTTGTCATTGATCTTCGTTTTAACTTTAAATTGAAAATCATTGTAGGTAGGAAGAAATGGAAGTTGCAAGGCACTAAATAAAAGCTGGAGGTAGGATCTTCGAACCGATGCCAAATAGGTGGTTTTTGCTGAAATCGGACCCTCGGACGAGAAGGCCAGGTCGGAAGCACCCACCGTCGCGCGGAATTTTGCTTTTTCGGCATTGGCGTTTTTCTGGGTGAATTCAAGAACCGAACTCATAGCATTACCTCGGGCAGATGGAAAGGCTCCGGAGTAGAAATTGACCTCCCTTACATAATCGACATTGATAATTCCTACAGGACCACCCGATGCACCTTGTGTGGAAAAGTGGTTCAAATTGGGTATTTCGACCCCGTCGAGGTAAAACTTGTTTTCGCTCGGACCCCCGCCTCTCACGATCACATCATTCCTGAAGGAGGCAGCGGAGGAGACCCCCGGAAGTGATTGAATTACCTTGGTTATATCACGATTACCTCCGGGATTTTTTTCTATCTCATCGATTCCGATGGTTCGCAGTGAGGTTGGGCTCTCTTCCCTTTTCGGAAAGAAATTCGGACGAACAACCACCTCTTCCAGCCGGACATCCTCCTCTTCCATGGGGATGTTGATGGTGGCACCTGCGGCCATGGTAATTCTGAATGCTTCTGAGATATAGGTCTTAAAGCCTATAGCCGAGACTTTTAATTGGTAAAAACCGGGTGCAATATCTTTTAAAAGGAAATTGCCATCAAGATCACTGTTGATCCCGTTCAGGGTATTTTGAATTATTACGGTTGCAAATTCGACAGGTTCGTTGTTTTTGGCGTTGTAAACACGTCCTTTGATGGTTCCCACTGATTTTTGGGCCGAGGCATAAAAAACTGAGAGTAAGGAGAGTAATAGTATATATTTTCTCATTTTTTGAATCAAATTGCATCATTTGCTATTAAACGGTTAGGAGAAAACAAATGTAACAATGAAATTATTTTTTAAAACCAAATTAATTATTTCTTAATGTTCAGTTCAGTAATCCCGGAAGTGAAGGCGTATATTCTTTCCATGAAAATACACTGGCAATTGCCAGCCAAATTTGAGATCATAGAAAGAATATAAATTGTATCTTTATGGTTACACTATTTGTTTATAAGCTATCAACCTCTATTTTTGATAAGATATTTTACCAGCGATATTCTACAATATAAATTAATACATGTTTTTATGAGCAGCTTCATGAGCGCCTCGATAGGTCGAAAATTCTTAATGAGCATTACGGGTATCTTCCTGATCTCATTTCTTTTAATTCATCTCACTTTGAATCTGTTTCTCACTTTTGATGATTCCGGGGATCTTTTTAACCTTGCCGCGAATTTTATGGCAACAAATCCCTTCATCAGAATAATGGAACCAATGCTGGCTATTGGATTTGTGATTCACATCATCTGGTCAGGATGGATCACCCTTGAAAACATGAGAGCCCGTCCGCAAAAGTACGAATTTGGTGACCAGTTGCTGAGCTGGTGGGCACCGGCAAAGAACATGTTTTTACTGGGCAGTATGATCATGATTTTTCTGGTGATACATATTTTTAATTTCTGGGTAAAGATGAAGTTTACAGGCGATCCACTCCTGGCAGGTGTCCATGTTGGCGGAGCGGAGATGCACAATGCTTACGCTTTGGTTAGCAACCTGTTCAAGAATCCCTGGTATGATTTGCTTTACATTGTGGGAGGGATTCTGGTTGGTCTTCACATGAGCCACGGTTTCTGGAGCGCCTTCCAGACCATCGGTTTCAGCAACCAAATCTGGCTGAAGAGACTCAAGTGCCTTGCCATCACAATTGGCGTGGTATTTGCCCTTGGATTTTGCTTCATTCCACTTTATTTTATGATAAAATTCTAAATTGAACTTCAAAGTATCTAGGATATGAGTACACTTAATTCAAAAATACCTTCGGGCCCGATTGCCGAAAAATGGTCTAACCACAAAGCAAAGATAAAAGTTGTCAGTCCTGCCAATAAACGTAAATTGGATATAATTGTTGTCGGTACGGGCCTTGCAGGAGCTTCTGCAGCAGCTTCCCTGGCGGAGCTGGGGTACAATGTAACTGCTTTCTGTTACCAGGACAGCCCAAGAAGGGCACACTCGATCGCAGCGCAAGGTGGGATAAATGCTGCCAAGAATTACCAGAACGACAATGATTCTGTTTATCGTCTTTTCTATGACACCATTAAGGGAGGAGACTATCGTGCACGCGAGGCCAATGTGCACCGCCTTGCTGAGGTTTCGCCCAATATCATCGACCAGTGTGTGGCACAAGGTGTTCCTTTTGCACGTGAGTACGGAGGCACTTTATCGAACCGTTCCTTTGGAGGGGTATTGGTGAGCCGCACTTTCTATGCGCGCGGTCAGACAGGTCAACAGCTGTTGCTGGGAGCCTATTCAGCGCTCAACCGTCAGATCCATGAAGGCAATGTAAAGATGCATACTCGCCACGAAATGCTGGAGCTCGTTGTCATAGAGGGGAAAGCGCGTGGAATTATTGCCCGTGACATGGTAACAGGCGAAGTAAAACGTTTTGGAGCGCATGCCGTGGTACTGGCAACAGGAGGCTATGGAAACGTATTCTTTCTTTCCACCAACGCGATGGGGTGCAATGCATCCGCCTCGTGGGTGGCTTACAAGAAGGGGGCATTTTTTGCAAATCCCTGTTATGTCCAGATACACCCGACCTGTATTCCGGTTCATGGATCACAGCAATCCAAGCTAACGCTGATGTCTGAATCGTTACGTAACGACGGTCGTGTGTGGGTTCCCAGGAAAGCTGAAGATGCAGCAAAATTGAGAAAAGGAGAGATTAAGCCAAATGATATTGCCGACGAAGACCGTGATTTCTATCTTGAGCGCAGATATCCTTCTTACGGGAATCTGGTGCCGAGGGATGTTGCCTCCAGGGCAGCTAAAGAGCGATGTGATGCAGGCTTTGGTGTGAATAAGGAGGGGATGGCTGTTTACCTCGATTTTAAATATTCTATTCAAAGACTTGGACAAGAGACTATTGCCAAGCGTTACGGTAACCTTTTTCAGATGTATGAGAAGATTACCGATGTTGATCCATACAAGGAGCCCATGCAAATTTATCCTGCAATCCATTACACCATGGGTGGAACCTGGGTTGATTACAACCTGATGACTTCCATCCCGGGACTATATTCCCTGGGAGAGGCAAACTTTTCAGATCATGGAGCCAACCGTTTGGGGGCCTCTGCACTTATGCAGGGACTTGCTGATGGATATTTTGTATTGCCTTATACGATCGGAGATTACCTGGGCAATGAGATCATGGTTCCAAAGATCAAAACAGATCTTCCGGAGTTTGATGCAGCCGAAAGGGCAGTAGTTACTAAACTGGAGATGCTTTTCAACATCAAAGGCAAGACCCCAGCCGACCACTTCCACAAAAAACTGGGTACCATTCTATGGGACAATGTAGGAATGTCACGCAAAGAGGCAGGATTGAAAACAGCCATCCTGGAGATTCAAAAACTCAGAAAGGAGTTTTATTCCGACCTTCTGGTTCCCGGAGAGCTCAAAAATGTTAATCCTGAGTTGGAGAAAGCGGGGCGGGTAGCAGATTTCCTTGAATTGGGTGAGTTGCTTGCGCGAGATGCACTCAACCGCAAAGAATCCTGCGGTGGCCACTTCCGTGAAGAGTCTGCGACAGATGATGGTGAGGCCAGGCGCGACGACGAGAACTTCGCCTATGTAGCTGCATGGGAATACAAGGGGATGGATGAAGAGCCATTTCTCCACAAAGAGGATCTTTTATTCGAAACCATCGAATTAACACAGAGGAGTTATAAATAATTGCAGAAATAAAACGATAAAAATGGCAGATATAATTCTAAACAAAATATATGTAAAGGTTTGGAGACAAAATAGTCCAAAGTCCAAAGGACGGTTTGAGACCTACCTGGTTGAAACCGTGTCGCAAGGCACCTCTTTTCTGGAGATGATTGATATCCTGAACGATAAACTGATTTTGGAAGGGAAAGATCCAATAGCCTTTGACCACGATTGCAGGGAAGGGATCTGCGGGATGTGCTCCATGTATGTAAATGGTCATGCACATGGTCCGGATGCAGAAGTGACAACATGCCAACTTCACATGCGCAAGTTCAGCGAAGGACAAACTATCGTGGTCGAACCATGGCGTGCGGCGGCATTCCCCGTAATCAAAGATATGATGGTTGATCGGACTGCCTTTGAAAAAATTCAGCAGGCCGGTGGTTATGTTTCAGTTAATACCGGTGGAATTCCGGATGGAAATGTTATTTTGATCGGGCAGGATGATGCAGAAGAAGCCATGGATGCAGCTGCATGCATTGGCTGCGGTGCATGTGTTGCAACCTGCAAAAATTCTTCAGCCATGCTGTTTGTTGCAGCCAAGGTATCGCAACTGGCAAAATTGCCCCAGGGCCGGATTGAAGCAAAGAAGCGGGCGAAAGCCATGGTAGCCAAAATGGATGAGTTAGGGTTTGGCGGATGTACCAATACGGGGGGGTGCGAACTGGCATGCCCCAAAAGCATCTCCATAGCACACATTGCCCGGCTTAACCGCGAATACCTGCGTGCTAAATTTTCGGACTGAGGGATATCTGATGCAAGAAGCAGGATGGTCCGAATGTAATACAGGAGATTTTCAAAGCTAATCTCCTGTATTACATTTAGTCAGCAATTGCGCTTATCAACAGCAGATAGTTCATAACTCTTTCCGGCATTATATAAGCAAAGAACATTTGTTTTTTCATATTATCTAACTTCGCCTCGTTACATGGAAATTCTTCCATAAAACCGAAACGATGCCCTATAGAAGATTACCCAATACAGACCAGGCAAGGTTAAGAGCTATCAATACCGCAATATTGATGGGACAGAAAAAAGCTATTGAAGAACTTGCATTTTCTGTTGGGACGCTCAATCGGTTAAGGGCTTTTTTCCCAGCTTTTGAAACAAATCTTATCCACCACAAACTGGCAAGAGCCCAACAGGATAAAAACAGTCGCTGTTATCTTGAAATTGCAAAAAAGGCCAGAATATACCTTTCTCACTTTATACAGATACTAAATTTTTCTATTCAACGCGGTGATATGAAGGCAGACGCCCGTAATTATTATGGGATGGTTGGCGATAAAAAATCACCCTCCTTAATTTTAGAATCTGAATTGCTTGAGTGGGGCAAGAAGATGATTGAGGGCGAGCATCAAAGGGTTCTTCACGGTGGGAACCCACTCTACAATCCTTCCATTGCTGTTGTCAAAGTAAAGTTTGATCAGTTCGTAGATGCATACCATTTCCAGAAAACGCTACAAAACAATACGGTCAGATGGACCCAAAAAGTGGCAGGGATGCGCGCCGAAGCCGACGAGATAATTTTGGATATCTGGAACGAGGCAGAGGAATATTATGCATCCTATCCCGAGGAGATTAAAAGGGAGAGGGCTGCTGAATACGGGGTTGTGTATGTCTTTCGTCCCAATGAGAAACATCGGAGTAATGCCGGTATCAGAAGTAAGCATGATTTTTAAGACCCTTCCGGTTCCCTTACCTTCCAAGGTGTAAATATCTTATTTTAATGGCCTCATAAAATCGAAGATTTGCCTCGCTGATCTTCGATTTTATGAGGCCATTTATGAATAAGGAATTTGTGTAGTTTTGTTCACTTTAAACAATACTAACTGAGGAGATAGGATGGATTTGAAGACAATTGTAACGAAAGAGCGCAATGCCACCCTTATGCTGATGTGGAGACTGATGATGATCTACTGTCTTTATTCGGTTCAGCGCATACTTTTTTATCTGTTTAACAGCAGTTATTTCCCACAGATGCAATTGGCTCATTTTGGTGTACTGATGGTTTCCGGACTTAAGTTTGATCTGTCAGCACTTCTCTATGTAAACAGCTTATTTATCCTTTTAATGCTCCTTCCAATCCGTCAGAAGTATAACAACGGGTATAAAAAATTTGCAAAAGTTATTTTTCTGTTAACAAATTCAATTGCCCTTTTAGCCAATTTTATCGATGTGGTTTACTTCAGGTATGTATTGAGAAGGACTGATTTCAGCATTTTTTCAGAATTCAAAAACGAGTCCCATTTGTGGAAAATCATTGCGATCGGTCTGGTACAGTATTGGTATCTGGTGGTTATTATTGTATTGATGGTTCTATTTCTAATGTGGGTATATGGAGATCATAAAAGCAGCAGGTTAATCAGATCAAATGCCTTGTTTTATTCAATTTCCACCATTGTGATGCTTCTGTTTTCCGGATTGACTGTTGCCGGTATGCGGGGCGGATTTACCGGGACAACCCGTCCCATCACCATTAGCAATGCCATTGAAAGGGTGAATAAACCCATTGAATCTTCCATTGTGCTCAACACTCCTTTTTCCATCATCCGGACCATTTCTGCAAAAACATTTGAAGAGGTGAGGTTCTTTGAAGAGAAAGATGCTGAAAAGATTTATAGTCCCATTCATAATGGTTATCCTGCCGGAAGTTTTAATCCGATGAATGTGGTTGTGATAATTTTGGAAAGTTTTACAAAAGAGGTGGTTGGATCACTTAACAAAGATTTGGAACAAGGTAATTATAAGGGATATACTCCATTTTTAGATTCTTTGATACACAAAAGTTATACCTGGAAATACTCATTTGCCAACGGGGTTAAATCCATTGATGCCATCCCTTCTGTGATTGCAGGAGTGCCTTCACTTGTTCAGCCATTTGTGCTTTCACGTTATTCGTTGAATGAGATGGAAGGACTTGCTTCAACTTTAAAGAAGAAAGGATACGACGCCGGGTTTTTTCATGGGGCTCCCAATGGTTCCATGGGATTTGATGCGATTACCCATATGCTCTCCATTCAGAAATATTTTGGACAGAATGAGTATGGTCGCAAAGATGATTCAGACGGGTACTGGGGGATTCCGGATGAGCTATTTCTGAACTACTGTGCGAACAATTTCAGTCAGCTGAAGGAACCGTTTATCGCATCAGTCTTCACACTATCCTCACATCATCCCTATATTCTCCCAAAAAAATATGAGAATACCTTCAAAGGCGGTCCCAATCCGCTTTATAAATGTATCGAATACAGTGACTATTCATTAAGGGAATTTTTCAGGGAGGCATCCCGGCAACCCTGGTATAAGAACACACTTTTTGTATTAACGGCAGATCACTCACTCCCCTCGAACGACCATAAGGAGTACATTACTTCAACCGGTCTTTTTTCCATACCAATCATCTTTCACCATCCGAATAGTGACCTGGCAGGCATGGACTCCTCTTTGATCCAGCAGATTGATATCTTTCCGACTGTCATGGGATACCTGAAATATGATGCACCTTATTTCGCTTTCGGCAGCGATCGCTTCAATCCCCGCGAGCATCCATATACTATTAACTATGTAAATGGATATTACCAGTTTATGGAGGATGATATCCTTCTTCAGTCTGATGGGAAAAACCTTTTGGCCGCCTATCATTTCAAAGAAGATCCTCAGTATCTTCGCAATCTTTCAGGAAGCAGGGACAGTACGATTACCATGCACTTCCAGCGATTCAAGGCTTTTCTTCAACAGTACAACAACAGAATGGTCGAAAATCGTCTGACAATCAAATGATGATGTTGTGATTCGCTGATTTGCAGTTTGTTCAATAGGTGGTTAGATGAATGGGGTTGAAACTTATTTTGTCAAATCTGAGTAAAAGGGGATAGATGAACATTTTAACAATCAGATTATGAGATATAAATTGAATCAGAATATTGCCCGCAATCCATTATTTTGCATCATATTGTTGGCATTTCTGGTTTCAGGATGTTTGGCAAAACCTGTCGCTGAGACACCTCCAAACAATGGATTCAATTTTTTTGTGCTCTCCGACATGGGTTCAACAGGTCCATTCCGTGAAGACTCTGTGGCGCACACTGTGAACAGGCTTTCCGGCATTTTGCATCCCAGGTTTGTGATAAATCAGGGAGATTTTTTCCATGATCAGGGTGTCAGAGATACACTGGATTCACTTTGGAATGCGCAGTTTGAGAAAATGTTTTCTGCTCCCGAATTAAATATCAAATGGTACTCCATCGCAGGAAACCACGAATATATTGGTAATCCTCAAGCCTTGATCGATTATGGGAAGCACAATGGGAGATGGACCATGCCTGCCCGCAAT
The DNA here is from genome assembly GCA_025358025.1 of Bacteroidia bacterium. Taxonomy (GTDB): domain Bacteria; phylum Bacteroidota; class Bacteroidia; order Bacteroidales; family Prolixibacteraceae; genus CAINVV01. Next base: position 85,886 of record JANYKW010000087.1, read on the forward strand.
TATACATTTGTTCAGAAGGTAGACAGCAATACATCCATCCGCTTTGTTATGATTGACACCTCTCCTTTTGTGACCTTCTACCATCACGATCCAAAATACTTTGCTGTGAAGTCGCAAAATCCTGCTAAAACCGTTGCCTTCGTTGACAGTGTTCTGGCCTGCTCGCGAGAAACCTGGAAGGTGGTTGTTGGTCATCACCCTATCTATACTTCAGACTTTACACAGGGAAATACGTATGGACTTATTGAGCAAATTGCTCCGCTTCTGCGAAAGTACCAGGTTGATTTCTACCTGAATGGTCATGTACATAAATTTGAGCATTACCAAAGAGAGGGAATAGACTATATGATTACTACAACAGGAGTAAAGCCCCGCTGGACAAATCCATGGTTTTTCACCAAATATGTGCAAAAATCTTTGGGATTTACGGTTTGCCATGTAACATCTCATGAATTTGCTTTTTACTTTATCAATGAGAAAGGCGAGTCGCTATATTCCTATCGGAGGAAGAAAGATTAGGATAATGTGTTGAATAGCCGATGTGATGATTGGGCTATATGAAAATCATCATAGCTTCTGGTTATTCATATTTCGTGAACCACTTTTATTCATGTTTTGATTATTTTCATTTTGCAGATCTTCCTCTTCGTCCGAATCTGTACGTTTTGGGGAGGCAGACTTAAGTGGTTTTGGCAGGGTTTTGGTTTTAATGATTGGGAAACGATAGGAGACAGTAGCCGAAAAATCAAAAGGCACCTCTTTGTTGGTATAACCCAATCCGGGAATAACATAGGGGTTTACGTGCATATCATCGGTGTGTGCCAGGAGAAATTTTGCACGAACCGACCATCCAAAAAAGATATTAGGAAGCAATTCACCCTTTAATCCAAACAAAAGTTCTGCCCAATGCGCATTCAGGTAGTCTTTGGGGAAAATGGTGTTGAGGGTACCCCAATAGTTGGTGTAGCTGGCTGAGAGTGTCTCTTGCGAAAAATGAGTATAGCCGTAACGCACGCCAACAAATACCAGGTCATTGTCTGACAGTGATTCAAATTTGTTGATGTTCACATCCACCCCGATTCTGCCGTAAGGACCTTTGTTGGTATAATGAAAATTCTCGTTATCATCATCGACACTCAAATAGCCAACTTCAACGGTAGGGAAAAAATTTCCTTTATATGGATAATCTGCCTGAATCTCGAATCCACTTCGTGTTGATTTCTGGATATAGGGCATCAGAAACCTGGACACATCGAGCCCTATGCGGGGCCCTTCATATCTCCACACCTCGCTCTTTTTCTGCCCAAAGCCTATAAGAGGATTAAGGAGTAGTAAGATGAAGATAGATCTTAATGTTTTGTCCATTGGTTTCATATATTTCAACAGATTTGGGATCTACATGCAGATCGGAAATCTTTATAGAGTCAATCAGTGAGCTATGCCTGGAAGCAATGAGTTGGTAATATGGTGCAAAGCCGCAGGGTTGTGAGATCAGTTTAATGATCATCGTGTGTTTCAGCCAGAAGGTACCGGATTTACCATTGGCATATACATTAAATCCTGTCGAATCGGCGGTAAGAGATAACGGCAAGCCAACTTTTGAGGTTAATGCAGGTGTTTTACTATATTCCAGTGTATCTCCAACGGCATTTCTTTGGTAACCGGTAACCAGAATCGATTGAATATTAACGGAGGTGCTTCCTGAAAAGATGGTAATCATCAAGGTCTCTGCCGACTCGTAACAGTGAGAGCCATTGTTACAGGAGAAGAGTAACATGACTGTAAAAATGACTGATGTGAACCGAAAACGCATTCGTCGAAGGGGTTTGTTGTGTATCTTGCGCAAATATAATCAAATTGGGCGGACAGGATTTATACCCCCGAAATAATTGATAGTTTTGCCCTTCTAATTTCAGGATCATGAGGACACTTACTTTTATGATTTTTTTCAGTGTTGTATTGTTGGTATATTCTTCAATCAACTATTACGTCTTTACCCGGGGCTTGCTGGTCTTTTCCTGCAATCCTGTCATGAAGCGATGGTATACTGTCCTTTTCTGGAGTGTTGTCTCTTCTTTCCTCCTCGGGATGTTCTGGGAACGCACTGCTTCTTCCATCGTGAGTGAATGGGTATATCGGGTCGGCGCTTTCTGGCTGGCATTTTTCTTCTACTTCCTTATGATTCTGGCTCTTATTGACCTGATCCGGCTCACAGATTATTTTTTCCATTTTTTACCCGATTTTTCCCCTGCAGGGAAGTTAAAGCTCGGATTCTCCGTGATCGGTTTTGTGACGCTGATTGTTTTAGGAGGGTACATTAACGCGTTGTCAACCAGGATCAAAGAAATTCCATTAACGATACATAAGAAGGTGACCGGGAGTAAAGATTTAAAGATTCTAATGGCATCGGATATACACCTGGGGGCTTTGATAGGTGAACGGCAGGAGCTCAAGCTGGTGCGGATTATCAATGAGCAAAAACCGGATTTGGTATTGCTTTGCGGCGATCTGGTTGACGGCGATATCGGTCCGGTAATACGAAAGGGGTTGGGAAGGCATATCCAGGAGATCCGCACTCCACTTGGAGTCTTTGCCATTACCGGTAATCATGAATACATCGGAGGTATACAGAATACCCTGCCATATCTGAAAGGGATCAATATTAAAATGTTGCTTGACGAGGTTGTGACTCTTCCAAACGGGATACAGCTGGTAGGACGTGATGACCGCGACAGGCGAAGAATGGGAGGGGCCGACAATCCGCACGAGCTGAAAGTGCTGGTCAAAGATGTGGATCACTCCAAGCCTGTCATCGTGTTAAACCACCAGCCTTTTCACCTCGACGAGGCCGTTGAGGCAGGTGCTGACCTGCATCTTTCGGGTCATACCCACAACGGACAAATGTGGCCTCTCAACTATCTGACTGATGCGATTTTCGAGTTAAGCTGGGGATTGAAACAAAAAGGAAACACCACCTTTTACGTCTCCTCCGGATTCGGATCGTGGGGCCCTCCGGTTCGTGTAGGTAATCATCCGGAGGTGGTAGTCTTTCAGATTAAATTTGATTGATCCAGAACGAGCTGATTAATTCTTCAGCCATTATCCTTTCCCCTTTTTCCCGAATTGCAGCATATAAAATAATTAACTTTTTTGGGCATCAAACCATGCTACAAATCTCCTGATGCCTTCCTGAAAGGGTATTCCCGGGTGATAGCCCAACAGTTTTTCTGCCTTCCTGATGGAGGCGAAAGTGTTTTCCATATCGCCGGGTTGTTGCTTACTGTAAACTATTTCCGGAGTACAACCTGATTCCTTTCCCAATATGTGGATCATCTGTGACAGGGCAATGGGTCTTCCGCTACCGAGGTTGATGGATTCATATACTTTTTCATGTGATAAAACGTAGCTGACAGAACTTTCAATACCCGCCACAATATCATCAACATGCGTATAATCCCGGGTAGAATTGCCATCCCCGTAGAGCACAACCACTTCGCCGAGCCGCATTGCCATCAGAAACTTGTGGATTGCAAGATCCGGACGCTGTCCGGGACCGTACACAGTAAAGAACCTCAGATTGACTACATCCAGCCCGTTTTGCCGGTGGTAGGTAAGATTGATTTGTTCACAGGCTATTTTTGTCGCGGCATAAGGCGACAAGGGTGCAGACAAGTCAGAAGTCTCCACAAAAGGCGACTCAGTCGTATTCCCATAAACAGAGGAGGAAGAGGCAAAAACCAGTTTCCGGATACCCCGCTTCAGCATCCACTTCAGCAAGCATTCCGTGCCATACAGATTGGTATGGAAATAACCTTCCGGATCTTTCAATGAGGATCTTACGCCAACTTTGGCTGCCAGGTGTACTACGATCTCAGGCCGGAGCTTTTCAGGTAATACCTCAAGGGCTTTTTGATCAGTAAGATCCGCTTCACAGAATGTAAAATTCGGATAACTGAGGAGTAAAAAATTATTCTGCTCTTTTACCTGCCGGGGATAGTTGGGATCGAAGTTGTCTATGCCAAAAACTGTATGGCCTTGTTTTAAAAGTGAAAGACAAATGTTGGATCCAATAAATCCCGAACAGCCGGTGACGAGTATGGTGGTTGGTTTCACAAAAGAAGCTGATGAAAATAAGCATGAAAAGTAGGAGAAAATTCTGATTTATCCACAAATGTAACCCCTTTTCAACCATTGATTACACAAATAAACCCCGCACTTCACCACAAATAGCACAAATAGCACAAATAAACCCCGGTTCCCACAACAATTAGCTTAAATGGATACAAATAAACCCCGGCTCCCGCCACATGCTCACTCCTTCTTCTTAAATACAGTCACCCAATTTCTCAAAATATCTCCACCCCATTTTTCCTGAAGGTTTGCATCAAAAAGACCGATGGTTTCAAGGGTATAACCTGAGAGGAGTTCCTGTGGGTATAGTTCGCGGGGTTCTTTTGGCGACAATAGCACAAATGAGCGGACATCGGGCAAATCTTTTTTGTCCGGATTTATCGGATACTGTATCTTCCTGCCGCAAGCCCAGATCACCTCAATCAGTTTATCATCGCGTTTTTCGCTGAAATAGAAAGGTAAATCTGTCAGTTCGGGATGATTACGCAGTTCATTATATGGTCGGTAATATTGGTTTTTATTGATGATCTCAGGTGTTTTCCCCAGCAAAATAACAGTAGTGGATACCACAAGCAACAACATGCCCAGCCATAATTGCAGCGGTCTTTTCAGTTTAGTCGCCCTTATCAGGAAGAATCCGATCGACCAAAATCCGGCAAAGGCGAAAAATGTTGTTATAAAAAATGACGTATCGCCATTTTGCCGTATCATAAAGAGGAAAACAGGAGGGATCAGAAATGCTGCGAGAGCCATTAAAATTCCGTTCACATAAAGGAAGAGTCTTTCCCATTTGTCTTCCAGGCCTTCCTTGAAGGAACCAATCAGCATCCGGAAATAGTATGCTGTTGCGATAGAGAGGGGAATCAGAACAGGAAACAGGTAGCGCTCCTTTTTCTCAGGAATGAGAGAGAGTAAAAGCACCGAAGCTAGTGTCCAGAGGACAACCAACAAATATTTATCCTGGACTGCTGACCGTTTTTTAAGAAAAGGTATGAAGAGTGAGATCGTTGCCGGGAGCACCCATATTCCGGATTGTACCGTGAAACTCCAGTAATGGTAAAGTGGTTTGACTTCGCGGCTTATCCATGCAGTTGATTCTTTGACTGCAGCAGCAACTGCATAATCATGGAATGAGATAAAAAGATAAACCGGCCAAAATGAACAAAATGCCAATGCCAAAAATGCCAATACAGCGATCCCTCCCGGATGAAAATTTAGGTTATTGTGTTTTCTGGTAAGATATATGGCAAGGAGATAAGGTAAAAGAAGTGCATAAAATGCAACCGGGCCTTTGCTAAGGAAGGAGAGCCCCATCAGTATGGCTGAACCTATAAAAGGGGCATATGTTAATTTATAGTTTTTTAAACCCCTGTGCATCAGCCAGATTGCTCCAAGCATAAAGCTGTGGCAGAAAATATCCCAGCTAATGTCCCTTGCTAAAAAGAAGAGGTAGAAAGAAGTGGTAGCGGTGCCGGCTGCCAACCAAGGAAGCATTGTATCGGTTGTCAATTCCCTGGTGAGCCTGAAGAGAAAAAAGATCAGCAACATGGCTGCAAGTGCGGAGGGAATCCTTAGCAGGGAAAGATTATCCTGACCGAAGAGTAGCATGGCAGTTGCAGTGATCCAGGTAGGCAACGGCGGCTTTTCCAGCCGGAGTACACCGTTCAGGGTGGGGTGCATCCAGTTGTGTTCTGTTACCATTTCCCTGGCCGTTGTAAGATTTCTGGCCTCCATAATATTGGCTGGCAGTACACCGTTATGAACAGCAAAAGTGCATAGCATGAGGAGCAGGAGTGCTGGGAGGAGCAGTTTTTTATAATCCATGCTGGCTGAATGGTTTATCGGCATGAAACATCAGTTTTGATTTGTGTCTGTGGGCCAGTATCAGGTTACGTGTGTAGAGAATCGATCCGGTAAGTTGTCCGATCAACAGCACCGGATCTTTTCGAAGGAAAGCGTAACTCAGGATCATGATAGATCCAACCAGGCTGATACCCCAAAAAGCATTGGAAAGAACAGACTGGTTCCGTTTTTCGGATTCGAGCCACTGCACCACAAATCGAAGTGTAAAGACCACCTGTCCCAGACTACCCCAAAGTATCAACCAGTCAGGAATCATGCTGTCTCTGATCAGGTCGTGCCAGTTTCCTGGTGAAGAAGAGAAGAGATAGCCGGCCAGTGCAAAGGGAAGCAGGATGAATATCAGGCGTATCAGAAGATGGAGTTTTGTCCAGACTTTTTTAAAATGCAAATTGCGCAGGTAGATGAAGTAGACGATTATTTGTCCTAAGAGGATTGCAAAATCTTTTCTCAGGATTGCATAAAGCAAAAAAAAGAGTGCACCCAGAATACTCATCTCCCAGAACAAAGTTGGAGAAAGTGGGCGCCCTGCTTTCTCTGACTGGATCCATTGGACAATCATCCTGGACATAAACAGGACCTGAGCGATAAAACCTATCAAAAAAATCAGAATATCACTCATAATCAACCTCTTTCTTCGATGTGGTAATGGATGTGACGGATTTTCATCCAGTGGAATGCAGCAAGGTCGGCCGCAGGACCAATGAGCCGGTTCCATAGATGGTATTTTGATTTTCCGGCGATACGCGGAAAGTGGTTAACCGGAACAGCGCAGACTTTGCCACCTTCAAGCAAAACCAGGGCTGGTAAAAAACGGTGCATCCCTTTGAAGAATGGAATTTTCCTTGCCATCTCCGACCTGATTATTTTTAGGGGACAGCCGGTATCGGCGATACCATCACCGGTAACGGTGCTTCTGATAGCATTGGCAAGGGAAGAAGAGAGCTTTTTTAAAGGACCGTCCTTCCGTTCTGACCGGATGCCAGTCACAAGATCATGGCCGTCCAATGAATTCAGCAGCAGTTCAAAATCTTCCGGAGCAGTTTGCATGTCTGCATCAATGTAACCGATCAGTGGAGTTCTTGCCTCGTCGAATCCGGCTTTGAGTGCGGTACTAAGCCCGCTGTTATTCTTTAACCGGATAAATTGAAACCGTTCGTTTATGTTGCACACCTGCCTGATGATGTTTGTGCTTTGATCGGTTGAACCATCATCGACAAACAGGACACAGGCATTCCATTTTGAAATTTCCATAAATGCGGAGAGCCTTGTAGCCAGCGAATTCAGGTTTTCCGCTTCATTATAAAGAGGGACAATGATAGTCAGATCGAAAGAGTGCTCCATATTTTGTAAGATTCGCGGTTCAACTGAACAGATAAACAGCTCAAAAGATGACAAAGGATGTGGTCAGGTGAAACGTATTAGTAAAGGTATAAAATTTAGCTATCAAAATTTTGAGTATCTTTGCCTTGAATTATTTTTAATTGAAGTACAGATTATCAAGTATATAAGGAATGTCAAACATGAATAACACCCGAAATTTCTGCATCATTGCCCACATTGACCATGGGAAGAGTACGCTGGCCGACCGTCTGCTTGAGATGACCTCGACGATTAATGCGCGTGACATGGAGGCTCAGGTGTTGGACGACATGGATCTGGAGAAGGAGCGGGGTATCACCATCAAGAGCCATGCGATCCAGATGGAATATTTCCACCATGGGGAGAAGTTTCTGCTAAATCTCATCGATACACCGGGGCATGTTGACTTTTCATACGAAGTTTCAAGGTCTATTGCTGCCTGTGAAGGTGCTTTGCTTATCATTGATGCAACCCAGGGGATACAGGCACAGACCATTTCTAACCTTTATCTGGCCATTGAGCACGATCTCGAGATCATTCCGATCTTAAACAAGATGGATCTTCCCAATGCTATGCCAGAGGTAGTAGAAGATCAGATCATTGAATTGACAGGTTGCAAAAGGTCCACAATCATCAGGGCCTCCGGAAAAACCGGTGATGGCGTTGCCGAGATTTTGGAGCGCATTTTAACCGATATACCTGCACCGGCCGGAGATCCTGACGCACCGCTGCAGGCTTTGATTTTCGACTCGGTATTCAATCAGTTCCGTGGGGTTATTGCCTACTTTAAAGTTGCAAACGGCACAGTCCGAAAAGGTGATCCGGTCAAGTTTATAGCTGCCGATAAGCAATATGTCGTCGATGAGGTAGGCGTATTGAAGATGGGGCTGGAAATCAGGGATGAGTTAAGTGCCGGAGATGTAGGATACATTATCTGCGGGATCAAGTCAGCGCGCGAGATCAAGGTCGGGGATACCATTACCCATGTGAAAAATCCCTGCAGTTCTATGATCTCTGGATTCGAAGAGGTGAAGCCAATGGTCTTTGCGGGGGTATATCCAATCGACAGTGAAGACTATGAAGATCTCCGCAATGCCATGGAGAAACTACAGCTCAACGACGCATCGCTGACCTATGTCCCGGAATCCTCCATGGCACTGGGTTTTGGTTTCCGATGTGGCTTCCTTGGTTTATTGCATATGGAGATTGTTCAGGAACGTCTTGACCGCGAGTTCGACATGAATGTGATTACAACAGTTCCCAACGTTTCGTACATGGTTACCACCAGGGCCGGAGAGGTCTTTGAAGTGTACAATCCCGCAGGATTGCCTGAGGCTACGCTAATTGAACAGATTGAAGAGCCATTTATCCATGCGCAGATCATCACCCGGTCAGAATACATTGGATCGATCATGACGCTGTGCCTTGAGAAGCGGGGGATGATGACCAAACAGGATTACCTGACAGCCGACCGGGCAGAACTCTCTTTTGATATGCCCCTGGGAGAGATTGTTATCGATTTTTACGACAAACTGAAAAGTATATCAAAAGGCTATGCCTCTTTTGATTACCACATTACGGGTTATCGCCCAGCCAAACTGGTTAAGCTCGATATCTTACTCAACAGCGAACCGGTGGATGCCCTTTCAACCTTGTTACATGTCGACAATGCCTATAACTTTGGACGAAGAATATGTGAAAAACTGAAGGAACTGATACCCAGACAGCAATACGATGTAGCCATTCAGGGAGCCATCGGGGCTAAAATCATCTCCAGAGAAACCGTCAAAGCGGTACGCAAGGATGTAACGGCCAAATGTTATGGGGGTGATATCACCAGAAAGCGTAAACTGCTGGACAAGCAGAAAAAAGGCAAGAAGCGGATGAAGCAGATTGGCAACGTGGAAGTTCCTCAGAAAGCATTTTTGGCAGTGCTGAAATTGGACTAGGGAGATATGAGATATGAGATATGAGATATGAGACATGACATAAGACGAGAGTTGTAACGAAAATAACTCTCATCTTATGTCTTATATCTCATATCTTATCTCTCTCTAAATAATCAGCTTGTAGCCCTTCCCGTGGATATTGATGATCTCGATACCCTCCTCATCTTTCAGATGTTTTCTCAGCTTGGTGATATAGACATCCATGCTACGGGCATTGAAATAGTTGTCGTCTACCCAGATGGTTTTCAGGGCATAGTTGCGTTCCAGCACCTTATTGGCATTCACACAAAGCAACCGAAGCAACTCAGACTCTTTGGTTGTCAGTTTTGTGGTGTCATTAACATCCGAAAGGGTTTGTTTTCTGGCATCGAAAGTAAAGCGGCCAAGGGCAAAGATAACCTGGGTATTATCTGCTTCACCCAAGGTCCTTCTTAATATGGCTTCGATGCGGAAGATAAGCTCTTCCATACTGAAAGGTTTGGTCATATAGTCGTCGGCACCAATGCGAAATCCTTCGATTACATCCTCTTTCATATTTTTCGCTGTAAGAAAAATGATCGGTATTTCACTGTTAATCATCCGGACGTCTTTAGCCAAAGTGAAACCATCTTTTTTTGGCATCATCACATCAAAAATACAAAGGTCGTACTGATTTTTCTGGAATCCTTTAAAAGCAGCATCTCCATCGGGATAAAGGTCTGTATCGTAGCCTTTTGCAATTAAATATTCTCTGAGCAATGATCCCAGATTTTCATCATCTTCACTTAAGATAATTCTCATCTTCTTTTCCATAATGTTATTCTATTTTGATGATAGGGAAATAGATCCTGAATTTGGTACCTTTCCCAACTGTACTTTCCACTTTAATTTTTCCATGGTGCTCTTCTACGATGCGTTTGACGTAGGAAAGACCCAGCCCGAACCCTTTCACGTTATGCACGTTTCCGGTAGGTATACGGTAAAAGCGTTCAAATATCTGGTTTAAATTTTCTTTTGAAATTCCTATCCCATAATCCTTGATTTGAACAATTACCCAGTTGCTTTTGTTTTCAGTCAGAATTTCAATCCTGGGGATATCTTTGCTGTATTTTTCAGCATTATCCAGCAGATTGAAAATCAAGTTTGTAATATGTACTTCATCCCCGCGGATCAATGAATTTTCTGCCAAAAGGGAAGATTCCAGGGTACCGTTGGCGATTGTTACACGGATCTCAAAATTGGATGCAGCTTGTGAAACGATTTGGTTAAGGTCGATTTCAGTAAATTTTAATTTCAACTTTCCTTCGTTGAAAACCGCCATTTGAAGTACTTTTTCGACCTGGCTGCTTAATCTTTTGCTCTCGTCAAAAATAACCCCCGAGATATGGTCGATGGTTGAAGGTGAATGAACCAAAGAATTGTCCTTCAGCATCTGGGATGCCAGTGATATCGTTGAAATCGGAGTCTTCAACTCATGTGTCATGTTGTTAATGAAATCGTTTTTAATTTGAGATAACTTTTTCTGACGCAGAATGATCTGAAGGGTAAAAACAAAGATTCCGATAATGATAAGGGTCAGCAAAAGGGATGGAAGAACAAAATTCGAAATGGCTTTGATCTGTTGTGCATGTTGATCGGGAAAGTATACAAACAGAAAATCCGGTCTCGGAGATGTCTGGTCGTAAAATAGTGGTGTTTTGTATTCTCTTGTTCCTTTGAGAGGGCTGTAATCCGGATCCCCGGCAACCTTCTCTGTTTTCCCCTTGAAAGAGGTCTTGACACAATATTTGAACGGGAGGAAGATGTCTTTTTCTTTTAACTCTATGTCGAGTGATTGCCGTATATCCATTTCTATCCTGTTCTGGACTTTCATCTCTGATCTTTCAAGCATATAGCTCTGGAACCGGAGATCCTGCGATTGTTTCTCCCTGCGCCTGTTGTAGGAGCTCTGCATACTGGGGATGATTATATTCTGAGATTTTCTTATCTCAAAGCTGCCATTTGAGTTTCTTACGGCACTGCTGTTATAGGAGACGGACAGTTCTCCAGAACGTCCCAGTTTTTTCAGTGATTCGGAAGGGTCTGAATTTGGATAAAGGCTTAGTCCACCGGATGATATGACTTCAGGAATATAATATTTTGCATCCAGTTCATAAAAAAGCTTGATTTCCTGAAAATCGAGCATGTCACTGACATCCGAGAGTGCTCTGTTGACAATAAAATTGAAGTCTTTCTCTTGAAGTTTTGCAGTTTTATTGATGGTGATTAATTGAACCCATACCATGGCGGCCACGGCAATGGCCATCACAGTAGCGAGAATATTGATCATCTTTTTGCTCATAAAGCAAAGATAGAGTTAATAATCTGTTGAGTGAAAAATCATTAACAATTTTTAACAGCAAACAGCAGTAAGTTATTAGCTATTAGCTTTTAGCAATTAGCTTTTAGCTATTAGCCTTTAGTGGAAAGCTTTTAGCAATTGGCTTTTGGACTTTAGCAGTATGATGCAAGCAGTTGGCTGATTGTGTTAGGCCTGTTCTGATCTGGTAACTACAGGAAGGGTGGGTTAATAGGGAAATCTACTTACAAAGAGTAAGCTAAAAGCTAACAGCTAATAGCTAAAAGCTTGAAGCTAATAACTCTCTTCCGGGCTTAATTTCTCCAGGGCCTGCTGCGCAGCATTTTGCTGGGCTTCTTTCTTTGAATAACCTTCGCCGGTACCCATCACTTTCCCATCAATGCAGGCCTCTGATACAAAAGGCATTTTTTCTGAACCGGGATCGGGATTGTTGACAGTTTTAAATTCTACTTCCTGTTTGATCTTTTGTCCCCATTCGATCAGCTGGCTTTTGAAGTTGTTATCTACATTCTCCATTTCCCGGATGTCAACGTGTTGGTTGAAGACTTTTTTTATTACAAATTGCCTGGCAACAGCATACCCGCTGTCAAGGTAAATTGCCCCTATAAAAGCCTCCAGCAGATCTCCGTAAAGGTGGCTTGATTCACTCACTGAACTGGCATTGGATACAACATATTTGTTTAGTCCCATCTTAAAGGTAAGCTGGGTCAAAAAGCTTCTGTTGACAACCCGGGATCTTAGCTGTGTCAGAAATCCTTCGTCCTTAAACGGAAAACGGTTATAAAGATATTCTGCAACAATGGTGCCGAGAACTGCATCACCCAGGTATTCAAGGCGTTCATTGTTAACTATATTCCCCATTTTATCGACATAGGAGGCCGATTTGTGTATAAAGGCAATATGGTAAAGTTTGAATTTTAGGGGACAATGGCCTGTCAGGTTTTTGATAAACGAATAAAACTCTTTTCTAGGGGAAGAAAAGAGTTTTATCATATATATCAGATTCCTGATCACTTACTAACTAAGTTTTTTGAAGATAACTGTACCGTTATGGCCGCCAAAACCAAAAGTATTGCTTAAAGCATAATCGATATTTCGTGATTTTGCCTTGTTGAAGGTGAAATCAATTTTCGGATCAACTTCATCATCAAGATCAAATTGGTTGATGGTGGGTGGAACAATACTGTATTTCATAGCAAGAATGCATGCTATGGCTTCGACTGCTCCTGCAGCTCCCAGCAAGTGACCCGTCATGGACTTGGTCGCACTGACAGCAACTTTGTAGGTGTGATCTCCGAAAACTGTTTTGATCGCTTTGGGCTCGGCGATGTCGCCTAAACCAGTCGAAGTACCATGAACATTGATGTAGTCAATATCTTCAGGTTGAAGACCTGCATCGCTAAGTGCCCTTTTCATAACAAGTGCTGCACCGCCGCCTTCGGGATCAGGAGCTGTCATATGGTAGGCATCCGTTGACATTCCTCCGCCAACCAGTTCTGCCCAAATGGTAGCTCCGCGAGCGATGGCATGTTCGTACTCTTCGAGGATCAGTGCACCTGCACCTTCACCCATTACAAATCCATCCCTGTCTTTGTCGAACGGTCGTGACGCAGTTGCAGGATCATCGTTTCGGGTAGATAATGCACGCATGGCATTAAAACCTCCGACCCCTGCCTGTGTAATGGCCGCTTCTGATCCGCCTGCAATAAAAATGTTGGCTTTACCTAAACGAATGTAGGTGGCAGCATCTATCATGGCGTGGGTTGCGGAGGCACAAGCAGTGACTGTAGTAATGGTTGGACCTCTGAACCCATATTGCATGGCTATATTCCCGCTGGCCATATTGGCTATCATCTTGGGGATAAAGAAGGGGGAAAACCTGGGATTGTCCGGGTTGCTATTGAAATCGGTTACAGACTGAAAGAATGTATCCAATCCGCCAATACCTGCTCCCCAAATAACACCTACCTCATCCTTGTCGATTTTGGTAAGGTCTAATCCGGAGTTTTCAATGGCTTGCGCCGCAGCGATATAGGCATATTGTGCGTACATATCGTGTTTTTGCACCTCTTTCCGATCCAGGTAATCATTGGGATCGAAATTTTTAATTTCGCATGCAAATCTGGTTTTGAATTTGGAGGCATCAAAACGAGTAATGGGGCCTGCACCGCTGACCCCATTCCTTAGGCCTTCCCAAAATTCTTCAACATTTTTGCCAAGCGGGTTGATTGTGCCTAAACCGGTTACAACAACGCGTTTTAATTCCATATTGATTTTTAAGACCTTACTGATTTGTTACTTCGCGTTCTCAGTGATGTAGGTAATAGCGTCACCTACTGTGCCGATTTTTTCTGCTTGATCATCAGGGATAGCAATACCAAATTCTTTTTCGAATTCCATGATTAACTCAACAGTGTCCAAAGAATCTGCGCCTAAATCGTTTGTGAAAGACGCTTCGTTGGTTACTTCACTTTCGTCAACACCTAGTTTATCAACAATGATTGCTTTTACCTTAGCCGTCATGTCAGACATAATTTTTTAATTTTACTGGTTACTATTTATAAATTTACACACTGAGTTTCTCAGCGAGCGCAAAGAAACGAAGAAACAAAAATATCTTCCAAATATTTGGTGAAGAATGTATCAGTTTTGATATCAAATTCATCGCATTCTAATTTAGGTTGAACAATATAGTCGAAAGTTCGAATAATATTTCATTGTAAGTAATTGAATATGAAGAAAATAGTCATACTTGCTTCGGGTTCTGGATCAAATGCGGAGAATATTATTCGTTATTTCACAAATCATCCTTCCATCCTTGCCGACTCTGTATGGAGTAATAAACAGGATGCTTTTGTATTGGAAAGAGCTGAAAGACTGAATGTAGAAGCTCATCACTTTACAAGAAAAGAGTTAAATGAGACCGATCAGTTGTTAATCGAATTTAGGAAAAGAGAGATAGATCTGATTGTATTGGCAGGATTTTTACTCCTGCTACCACAAAAATTCGTCCGGGAATTCCTGGTTGTCAATATACATCCTGCACTTTTGCCTGCCTATGGTGGAAAAGGGATGTATGGCGAAAATGTTCATAGGGCAGTTTTGGCAAACAGAGAGACAGAATCAGGCATTACAATTCATTTGGTTGATGAGGTATATGATCATGGCAAAATATTGTTCAGGGCAAAATGTCCGGTAGATTTTCAGGATACCCCCGAATCCCTGGCAGCCAAAATTCATGTGTTGGAGATGGAGCATTTTCCGCGGACCATTGAAGCTTTGCTTTTGGGAAGTACTTCGAGTACTTAGAGTACTTTGAGTTGGGAGTACTTCGAGTTGGGAGTAGTTAGAGTTAAGAGACCTTCTGGTACATGGAGCATTTTGCCTCAATGATTATATGTTCGGAGTCCACCACTTGAAGTACTTGAAGTACTTGAAGTACTCGAAGTACTTTTTTTTACGTATATTTGGTATAAACATCTAAATTATGAACTACCCCACATTCTTACAGCCAGGAGACAAAATAGCCATGGTTTCCGCGGCTGGGAAAGTTAACAGGGAGCCAGTCGAGAAGGCAAAGAAATTGTTGGAAGACGAGAAATTTGTGGTCGGGATTGGTGCGCATGCTTTCGATGCCTTCCATATATTTGCAGGTACTGATACTGACAGGGCGGAGGATTTGCAAAAGGCGCTTGATGATCCTGAAGTGAAGGCCATTTTCTTCACCCGCGGAGGTTATGGATCTTTTCGGACATTGGTTCAAATAAATTGGTCAGGTTTTTTTAATTATCCGAAATGGTTGGTAGGTTTCAGTGATATCACCGTATTTCATTCCTATCTTTCTGTTAGAGAAATGATCTCCGTACACGGTGTTATGCCGGCATTCTATTTCGAAAATGGGGTAAGAACAGATAGTCTGGATCGTTTGCTGGATGTGCTAAGAGGTAAAGTAAATGAATATCAGCTAGATGCACACAGAAATAACCGGACAGGAAAAAGTCAGGGAATTCTTGTTGGTGGTAATTTGTCCGTACTGCTAAGTTTAAGGGGTACGCCGCTTGATCAATCATTTGACGGGAAAGTTCTTTTTATTGAGGATATTTTAGAATACGATTACCACATAGACAGGATTATGATGAACCTGTTGTATGGAGGGGCATTGGCTAATCTGGCCGGTTTGATTGTCGGCTATTTTTCTGACACAAAAACCGGCAGTACTCCCTTTGGGCTAAGTGCACTTGAGATAATCGGTGAGGCAGTTACCGGATATGATTACCCGGTTGTATACGGTTTTCCTGCAGGACACGAGCTGCCAAACTATCCATTGATCATGGGGAAGGAGATTTCGCTGGATGTATCGGAAAATGAAGTCCTGATCAGACAAACGCATTCAATGTAACCAGAGATGAAAAATGGGCCGGAAAAAAATTCAGACTTAGATGATGCAGGTAGGAGAGGTGAGGAGATGGCACGCGAATATTTGGTTGCAAAGGGATACAACATTTTGGACTTTAACTGGCATCATGGGCACAAGGAGATAGATATTGTTGCAAGACAAGGGGATGAAATCGTGGTTGTCGAGGTGAAAACCAGAGCGGAAAATTATGCCGAAGAACCTTGGGCGGCAGTAACTAACTTCAAAATCAGAAATATTGTTGAGGTAGCTGATGCCTGGCTGAGGATACACAAAGTCGATCTTGAAGCCAGGTTTGATGTGATCTCTATCCTGTTAAAAAAGGATGGAAGCTATTCGCTTGAACATTTTGAAGGGGCATTTTTGCCACCTGTAAATTGAGTACTTCGAGTACTTAGAGTACTTCAAGTACTTCAAGTTGTGGAATCCGAACGAATAATCATTTTGGCGTAAACACTCTAAGTACTTCAGGCACTCGAAGTACTCGAAGTACTTTCTAATTAAAGGTGCCAATGTAATTTATGAAGCGATGCATGTAGAACAAGTAAGACAAATCTGTATAGAGAAAAAGGGTGTTTCTGAGGGATTTCCTTTTGATGATGTGACATTGGTTCTGAAGGTGGGGGGCAAAATATTTGCCTTGCTGAGCCTGGATAGAAGCCCTTCTGTCAATCTGAAGTGCGATCCGGAAAGAGCGACCGATCTGCGTGAACGTTACGATGCAATAATCTCAGGTTACCATATGAACAAACTGCATTGGAACACCGTGTTGCTGGATGGTAATTTGCCAGATAGCCTTGTTGCCGAACTGATTGACCACTCTTACGAGTTGGTTTATGCCTCCTTGCCAAAGAAAATAAGGGAGGAGGTCAGAAGAAGTTATGGGTGATGAATTCTAATAACAATATTTACTGCTTAATCTGGAAAATCAGTCGTTGGTTGTGTAATGGCGAGTGAGTGGAAACGCTTAAATATTTCAAATGATATATAATCTGAAAGGTGCTGAATTCATTGAGCTGATCAAGTTGCTCAAACTTTTGAGGATTGCTGAATCCGGCGGACAGGCAAAGATGATGGTAGAGGAGGGTGAAGTGACCCTCAACGGATTACCTGAGTCGAGGAAAAGGGCGAAACTGCGTCCGGGAGATGCTGTGCAAATTTTTGGGAAGAAGATTATGATCGAACCTTAAAATCTGCAAAGAAAGAACCTCCCTTATATGCTTCAACAGCTGCTATCTGTTTATTCTCTTTGTATTTTCCTGATGCTGGCCGTGAAAAATAATTTTGACAACCTTTTATTTTGTCACTTTACAGGAATACTACTGTTTCAACAAGCCCCTTTCATCCATCTCAGTTATCACCCTATCGATAAATTTTCTGGCTGCAAGTTTTTTCACAGCGCTTTTACCGATTAAAATGAATCCCCCGGAGGCATAGCCTTCCATGCGGTCCAGGATATTTCTGGATAGCCATGTTTTTTTTCTCAGTTGCTGTACGACCGGATTTTCGGTTTCCATTTCTTTGCCAGGATTGTAACTGTTTGACAGGTTGTCCAGAACAATCCCGAACCTTGCCTGAACCTTTTTCTCCAGTTCAGTCAGATATTTCAATCCGATAGACGGATAGGGAAACTCCTCTTCAGGAGGTGGCCTGACAATGGATGTATTCTCCTGATTCAGGCGAATATCGGGAATTAGGGGAAGAGACTGGAGATTTTTTGCCGAAAGAAATGCTGTTTCATCCCGGGTTAAAGCTCCATAGCCATATTGGATAATGGGGTTTCCGGCTGCAACCGGAACACACAGATATTGCTGGATAAACCGCTGACAGTTCCGTCGTCCGAGCATATAATCGTGGGTTCTGAATTTTTTGCTGAAAAACCCGCCAAAGCCACCCACAGATCCGCAGGCAATACCGTATTTTTGTGTTACGGCATTTTTGGTGCGTATAGGGGCAATCATGAAACGGGTTAAATCATCCTCATCATAAGCTTTTGCCAGCAAATCTATTTTTACCGCCAGTTGCCCCCGCATTGCGCTGAACAGTTGGAAGGATGTGATTTTCAGCGCCTGCAGATCAAAATAATTTGATACAGGATGATCGTCATAATTGGGAAAAGGGTCGATCATCAAGATTGTCGTATCAAATGTTGAAGCGTTTTGAGCAAGGTGGAGGTGTGTAGCTGATTCGTTTGCGTCAGACTCTCTGATCTTCTCTTTTCTTCTGTTGGTCAGGATGATTTCGGTCAGGTCGTATGGTTCATTGTTGATTACACCTCCGTCTACACATACTGCATGGTAGTCGGTCAATGGATCAACAATGCAATCTTTACCGTGTGTGATTTTCAATAAGGGGTTGTCATTGATGTATTTAGAATCCCTGATCACCATCCTTGGTGCCAACCCTGCAGGAAAAGCACCAGTTGCAATGGCAGCATCCGCCAGGAGGTTTTTGTTCAATCCGTCTGCTGTTTCAAAATGAAATGGAATTTTGCCATCACCCTGATAGACTCCTGAAGGATTGAGTTGAAAATGAAGAAGATCTTTGTGCATGGTCATCCGGTCTTCCCGTTTTCCTGCAGCAGTAATAAACTCCAATTGGTAATGAAACCCCCGAAGGTTGGTCAGTGTGGTAAGCAGCTCCAAATCACCGGCAATATAGGGCCTGTTTATTTTTGGATCCTTCACGATAGAGCCAAGGGTACGGCATGCAATTTCCGCTATGAACAGCGAATTAAAAACCGAGCGAACCTCTTTTTTTGGATTGAGTAGCGGAGAATCTATAATATCCTGTGGATCGAGCATCTGGCTCATCATGTCATTATTATGTCCTTCCGTCATATTGATCCATGCATCATATAAAGGATTTTCTTTGGAGGTTTCTGAGGTAAAATTGTGCTGATCTATATGCGGAAAATTCTTCTGAACAGTCGCAGCAGTCACGATTGCAGTCATCCCTCCCGCAGATGAGCCACCAAGTACTTCAATCACGATGTCGTGTTTGGGGGTGCCAGGCAGATCCAGTTCTTTTGCTTTTTGCCAGTTTTCGAGGGCTTCCAGCAGATAATCCATGACTCCTGCCGTATATGCGCCGGCAGAGATTGCACCTGCCATAGAGATCCCTATCCGGAATGTCGTCTGTTTTTCCATCGATGCCTTTTTTCGTAGGTAACAAAAGAAAGGGAACAATGTTTAGCTAAGGGGTGATACGCAACGTGTCATTTTTTGATACATACTTAAATATCTCTGCAGTTTGTCCGGATGTCAGATTTGCTTTATCAGCCATTCTTCCTACCTGAAACTTCCATTGCACGGCATTGTATTTCTCAGGAAGGAACAAGGTGTGACAACTGCCGCATTTGTTAATGTAAAGATCTCTTCCTTTTTGCAATTCTTTGAATTCTTCCCGCGAAATGCCGGTATTTTCTTTGGGAATGTACAAAGCAGTGGTGCATGATAGAACACACCAATACTGCAGCAATGCAAGACTAAAACGATTTATTTTCTTAAAAAGCATAAGAGAAAAGTAATCGAAGTTGAATTTTTTCAAATTCCTCAAGGTTTAAGGAGCTGTTAGTTTCTCCTTTAAATGACTTAACCTGGGGCATTGCGGTAAAATTCACCCAGAAATTGTCATGAATATATGCGAAACCCAGACCTGAATAGACTGCACTGTGTGCCAACCCCTTCTCCATATATACATTCTTGAAGTTATTTTCCTGGGTAAGATGAAATCCGTGTCCAATGGCATATCCAAAGGCAAGATTGTAATCCGCCTTGTTCTCTTTATCCCAGTTAATTTCATTGTTTGTGTAAACTGGGATAAACTCAGCTTCAAATGTTGCATTTCCGGCAATCGTCAGATTGTTCATCCTTTTGTCGATAATCAATTTTCCCTCGAGGTCATATTCACTGCTTCCGATTCCATATTCGGCATAAAGTGCCAAACCGACCGGATTGGCAACCGGATCCATCAATTTTAATTTCCACTCGTTTGAGAAACTTATTTCATTTTCATTTTCAGTCGATTTTTGAGTTCCTTCGATGATTGTTTTGGTTGCGGTGGTCAGATTCAGGTAAAAGGAGGTTTGGAGGTTTCCACCCAGTCCGATTTCAAACTCTGTACGATTATCCAAACGTGAAAAATAATCCTGTTTACCCAAACGCAGTGTATTCCAGACTTCCAGTTCCCTTTGGCCTTTGTTCAGTACTGTACTCTGGTAAGCGTAAGTAAATATTCTGTCCTGCGCATTGGAGACAAATGAAAATCCCAAAATGCAGAAAAGGGCAAGTTGGGGTGTTATCAATCTTTTTGTGTACATATAAAATTTGTTTTAGTGAGTACACAAATTAACCAGCTATAAAACGCTGCTGCAATCCCAATATGTTGGTATTTTGAGGAGCTAGTCGATCAAGTTGTTGATGACTGCGTAGAGCGTGAGCCCGGATATGGATTTTATCCCAAGTTTGGTGGTGATGTGTTTTCGGTGCGTAATCACAGTATGAATGCTGATAAACAGGTTATCAGATATTTGTTTGTTGCTATGACCGGTTGCAACCAGTTTCAATACGTCGGATTCGCGTGGAGACAGTTGATAAGATGTACTCTTCTGGTTGCCGGATCCGGAAAATTTGTTCAGCTTAGACAGGATAATATTCTGATTGTCATTATGATATATGAAATCATTGAACAATAATACATCAAAGTTTTGATGACTGTTAAAATTCAGTCCAACGACGGAGATATTTCTTTTTCCAAGAAATTTTTGGTGTTTCAGGATATATTTCCAGTAATTAACATCAATCAGTATCAATGCATCACTCCATTCCGCAAATATTTTGCAATCGGGACATTCCGTGAATAGCTCCCTAATTTCAATTTTTAGCGACTGTAATACACTGCGCAGCCCAATCTGAACGATGGGCCATGGATGTATGATCACCGAGCTATTAGCGTGCATGATTCCGGGAGTTTATTCCGAATAATTCCAGCAGTCTTGGCACAAGAATTTTATCTTCAAAACGTGCATGATCGATCTGCTCTTTTTCGAAATGTGAAAGGGTATGCAGCATATCATGGAATAGCTGAAGATCCGCGTGAGCAGGGATGTGTTGAATTATAATCATGATAAGATCACTGATTTCCGTTTCAACATTGGCATGTTGGTTAAACAGTTTTTTGAGATTTTTTGCGGTTGTTTTAGCCTCATCTGTTTTACTACTGTTGTTGAGTTTGCCCACCAGCGGAAAAATATTTATCTCCTCAAATTCGATATGGGCATGCAGCTTATTTACGTATTCCTTCAGGTATTTCTCCAGTGTGACAACCAATTTGGTGTTGGGTAGTTTCTCTTTAAGGTTCTGCATTAAGCTATGCAGCAATGGGATAGTCACCTGTTTATGATGCAGATGTGTTTTAGTAAGAAAATCGGTCAGTAAGGCAAGATTCACGGAATCGGTATTGGGAAAATAATCAGTCGAGTCATAGGTATTCAGGACTGAAACGAGAAAGTCAGCATCGATTCTATTTTTCAGACAAATTTCTGCAACAGAATCCTGCCCCATGTTTGCGCTGATTCCAAATCTGAATACAATGGACAACAAGTCAATGTTCCGGCCTAATACGTCACATAATTTATCATCGGGATGAATCAACTCATGTTTTTTTGAAAATAAGTCTTCCATTTTTTTATTTTTCGTTGCTAACTTCTTTGAATATCTTCATCATACAATTTTTGCAATCAAATTCCAGTTCGAATCTGTTGTTGCCATCCTGCAAAGAGAATGGCAGCGCAAGATGAGCAGGGAAGGTGCCGCCAAATCTGGAACAGTATCCCAGTTCATATTGCAGGCAGTGTTTGGTGGTCATCACCTGAAGCCGACCGGTTATTTCTCGTTTTTCGACTCCTAATTCAGGCTTTTCGACTCCGTGGCGGCGGTAAAATTGGACCGCAAGGCGGTTGCAAATATTTTTCTCAAAATTCCAGGAGTCGATCGGATAGGGCATGGCATCAACAGCAGATGAAGTAGAATTTTGTTTAATCTGTGCAGGATTGGGGGACAATCTCAATTGTGTTATCCTGTTAAGCAACCCCCTCCGCAACTCATTCAATTGCTGTGAAGTGAAAAAATATTGTTCGTTGCCACAGGTCTCTATACCGGTTACCCGGAAATTGGTATCACCGGATTTTGCCAGTTGACGCAAGATATTTTCACGCGATTTTTCAACATCCCGGGCAGGAACCTTTTCCATCGCAAGAGAATAGACTATCCCGGCGGACATTGCGGCCACCCCATTCTCCTTCGCGGTGACCTGCTGAAGTTCGAATCCTTGCCGGGTGGCCACCAGGGTCACTCCGACGGCAATCCTGCGTTCCGAAGTTTTTTTTCCCAGAGCCACCTGAAAAGAGTGGTCCCAATTCCTCCGGAGGGTGGCACCAACAAAAACCCCATTCATTCTGTCGGGATAAATCGTTCGGGTTTCGACTCTGTTTACTTTCAACCCCGTGCTCTCCCCCATTTTGTTTACAAAGGTCAGACCGTCGTTGTTGGCAATGGCTTTTGAACCTGATATTTGGAAGGAATCTCCCGTGATTCTGGTGACTACCCCAATCTCTTCCCCAGTTGACTTGGGACTGTCTAAGTTTGCAACAGCATCTTTGCGCCCGTGAAGAAAATATTCTGTGGCGCCACGGTGAAAGGTTTTTTCCGGATCCGGGGTAAAAAAAATTTTTGTTTTACCTTCTGATGCTGCTGTGCATTCTGGTTTCCCCTCCAAAATCCGATCAAGCTCTTCGCGGTAGTATGCTGTAATATTTTTTACATAATCCGGATCTTTCAGTCTTCCTTCAATCTTGAAGGACCGTATACCGGCTGCTGCAAGTTCGCGCATCGATTTTGAACGGTCGAGATCTTTGAGTGAAAGGAGGTGTTTTTCCCTGACGATAATTTTACCGGCAACATCGGACAGTGTATATTTTTTGCGGCATGGTTGAGCGCATGCCCCCCTGTTGGCACTTCTGCCTCCAATGGCATGGCTCATATAGCATTGTCCGCTCAGGCTGACGCATAATGAACCGTGAACAAATGCTTCGAGTTCAATGGTTGTGTGTGCCGCAATTCCTTCAATCTGACCAAGAGAGAGTTCCCGGGCCAAAACAGCTCTTTTGAAACCCACGTCTTCCAGAAATTTTATTTTATCCACCGTGAAATTATTGGCCTGTGTGCTGGCATGGATGGCAATAGGAGGTAAATCCATCTCAAGTATTCCAAAATCCTGGATGATGAGGGCATCAGCACCAGCTTCAATGACCTGCTGAATGATTCTTTCTGCTTCTTCCAGTTCGCTGTCGTAGAGGATCGTATTGAGGGCGACGTAAGTTTTGGCCCCAAAAAAACGAGCCTCTGTTGCCAGTTTCCTGATCTCATCGATGGAGTTGCCAGCCGCTTCCCTCGCTCCAAATTTGGGTGCGCCAATGTACACGGCATCGGCACCATGATGGATGGCTGCGATACCGCATTCCAGGTTTTTTGCCGGAGCAAGGAGCTCAAGTTTGTTTGTGCTACGCACGTTTAATAAGTTTAAAAAATTTGGAATGTTTGAAAAGTTGATGATGCGAAGCAATATAAACATTTTTAAACTTCTCAAACAGCCGTATGGAGAAACGCCCGCAGGGCAAACATTTCAGGCTTCCTCCTGGAGTGCTTCCCAGTATTCCAAGGCCCTGCGAGTATGTGGGATAACAATGGTGCCTCCCACCAGATTGGCAACAGCAAAAATCTCGAATAGCGCATCAGTGGTAACGCCCTGTTCGAAGCACTTTTCGAGGTGATATTTGACACAGTCGTCACAACGCAAAACCATAGAACTAACCAGACCCAGCATCTCCTTTACTTTTGTGGAGAGGGCTCCTTCCATGTAGGTATTGGTGTCAATATTGTAGATCCTTTTCATCACTTTATTGTCAGAGGCCAAAATTTTTTCATTCATTTTGGCACGGTAGGCGCGGAATTCAGTAATTTTCTCGTTCATAGGGAATTAATTTTGGATTTTGGATTTGTGGATGCGCTTGCATTTTAGGGGAGAATTTTTATTGTGGTACTAGTACAACAGTAGAAATGTATTACGAGTGAACAATTTTTTTGTATCATTATGTTGGTGAATTTTCCTGGGATCGCAATCCATAATCAAAAATTACTCTCAAGAAGGACCAATAGCAGATTCCACCTCCCCGATCAAAGTCGTTTGAGTGCATCCGGTGATTTTCACCCGGACAAAATCTCCAATTTCGATACCACTATTCGGAAATACGACCACTTTATTTTGAGAACTGCGGCCAAAGAATTCGTTTTTTTTCTTTTTGGATATTCCCTCTGCGAGTACCTCCATCGTTTGTCCGATATCGCGCTGGTTGCACTCCAGCGAAAGTCTGTTTTGCAAATGAATGATCTCTTCCAGCCTCCTTGATTTTACTTCCTCCGGAACATCATCTTTAAAATGATCGGCAGCGTAGGTGCCGGGCCGCATTGAGAATTTGAACATGAATGAAGTATCGAACCGGACCTCTTCCATCAGCTGAAGTGATTGCTGGTGATCCTCTTCTGTTTCGGAACAAAAGCCGCAGAAAATATCAGTTGTGATGCCACATTCAGGCAGGGTGTGCCGAATCGCATTGATCCTGCCAAGATACCAATCCCGGTCATATTTCCGGTTCATTTTTTTCAGGATGACAGAACTTCCCGATTGAACCGGCAGGTGGATATGCCTGCAGATATTCGGATAGGCAACCATTATCTTTAACAATTTATCAGACAGGTCTTTGGGATGCGAAGTGGTAAACCGTACACGCAATTTGGGAGAGATTTGAGCAACCATCTCCAGCAGATCCGGAAATTTGATTGATTTTCGGGTGGGTTCAGGATGCCAGACATAGGAGTTGACATTTTGCCCAAGGAGGGTCACCTCTTTGGTACCGCTTTCAATCAATGCTGTAACCTCATTGAGAATGTCTTTGGGATCACGGCTTCGCTCGCGGCCACGGGTATAGGGAACGATGCAATAGGTGCAAAAATTATTACAACCTCTTGTAATTGAAACAAAACCGGTGATCCGCTCTTCTCCGATTCTTTTAGGGATGATAGAATCGTATGTTTCATCAATGGTCAATTCAATATTGACGGCACTTTCACCAAGCCGGGCTTTGTCATATAGGAAGGGTAGGTCCCTGTAGGCATCCGGACCGGCCACCAGATCAACAGTTTTTTTATCAATGAGTTCATCTCCAATTCTTTCTGCCATACAGCCGATCAGTCCGACTACCAGTTTCGGGTTTTTCTTTTTCAGACTTTTGAAGAAAGACAACCTGTTCCATATTTTCTTCTCGGCATTGTCTCGTACCGAGCAGGTATTAACCAGAATGGCATCGGCATCGGCATATTGTCTGGTTATGGTAAACCCGCGGTCTTCCATTACAGAAGCGACAACTTCACTGTCAGCCACATTCATCTGGCAACCGTAGGTTTCAATGTATAGTTTTTTTTCCGTCATATGATCTCCAAATAGCATTGGTATACAGTTGAACCAATGAACTGCAAAGGTAGAATCAATTCTTCCAAATTTTTAATCAATAGATAAACTTTGATTAAACGGGGTTTTTCCCGATCTCTTTTTCTTTATCTTTGCAGCAAAATATCCGTGATATGACCATGTTTAGACTGAAAACCGGCATTTTGCTCTGGATATTTCCGGCAGTATTCAGTTTTTCATTAAAGGCACAAACGGCCAAATCCAGCGCGCTGGCACCTGCTCTGCCAGAAGGTGCGTATATATGGCAGCGCCTCCAGGTGGAGGCCAGCAGTGAAATTTCAGATCTGCTAAGACAACAATACGATCTAAACAGAAAAGCCGGAACTTTCTTTGGTTACAGGCTTCAGCTCTATTTTGGCTCAGGCCTCCAGGCCAGGGCACATGCAGAAAAAGTTAGGGCAGATTTCAATGCTCTTTACCCTGATGCAAAGGTCTACCTGATTTTTAAATCCCCTGATTTTATCGTAAGGGCCGGAGATTTCAGAACCAAAAGTGATGCCTTAAAAGTATTAAAGAGTTTAACACCGGGATTTGCGAATGCCTTCATCGTTAACGACGATATTGCTTTTCCAGGGCCGGTAGTTCAAGGAGAAATTAAATAACGTATGAGCGACGAAATCAAACATGAGTGTGGTATAGCCCTGATCAGGCTTCGTAAACCGCTTGAGTACTACCGCCTGAAATATGGTACCTGGCAATACGGGATCAACAAACTCTATGTGATGATGGAAAAGCAGCATAACCGGGGTCAGGATGGTGCCGGAGCTGTTGGAGTCAAAGTAAATGTGTCGCCGGGTCAGGAGTACATTTTCAGACATCGGTCCATTGATCCCAATCCCATCCGGGACGTTTTCGCAAAGATTTTTAAAGAGTTCAATCACGCTCAACAGAATTTTCAGCAAGCTTTTCACGATCCTACCTGGGCAAAGGCCAACCTCCCTTTTGCCGGGGAACTCTATTTGGGTCACCTGAGATATGGCACCTACGGCAGAAACAGCGTTGAATCGACTCATCCGGTGATGCGCCAGAACAACTGGCGTTCCCGTAATCTTGTGCTTGCGGGGAATTTCAACCTTACCAATGTGGATGAACTCTTCAACCTTTTGGTGGGATTGGGGCAGTTTCCCAAAGGATTTAATGACACGGTTACGATTCTTGAAAAAGTAGGTCACTTCCTCGATGAGGAGAATGAACTGCTTTTCAGACAATACAAGAATGAAGGATATGCCAATGTGGATATCTCCCCGCTGATTGAAAAAAACATAGATATACGCAAAGTACTGGAAAGGGCGAGCCGCGATTGGGATGGCGGATATACCATTGGCGGGATCATTGGTCATGGCGATGCTTTTGTGGCACGTGATCCATGGGGCATCCGCCCTGCATATTACTACGCAGATGAAGAGATTGTAGTGGTAGCCTCTGAAAGACCTGTTATTCAGACTGTCATGAACGTTGGTTGGAACAGTGTTTCCGAAATAAAACCCGGACATGCGCTGATCGTTAAGATGGATGGGACCTACAAAGAAGAGCTTGTTCGTGTACCTCAGAAAAGAAGTTCATGTTCGTTCGAACGGATCTATTTCTCCAGAGGTTCAGACCGGGATATCTATAAGGAGCGTAAAAAATTGGGTTTTCTGCTTGCACCAGCCATTTTGAAGGCAATCAACAACGACTTGAAAAATACGGTATTCTCCTTTATTCCCAATACGGCAGAAACTGCTTATTTGGGGATGATGGAAGGCATCCGGGCTGATCTGCTGCAATGGAAAAAGGAGAAGATTCACGCTTTGGGTGATAAAATGACAGAAGATGAGATTGGTGAGATCATCTCCATACAGCCAAGGATGGAAAAGATCGCCATCAAGGATGTGAAGATGCGTACCTTTATTGCGGATGATTCAAGCCGTGACGATCTTGTTGGACACGTCTATGATGTAACCTACGGAGTTGTCGAGAATCATGAGGATACGCTTGTTGTTATTGATGATTCTATTGTCAGGGGAACTACCCTGAAGCAGAGCATTTTGAAGAGTCTGGACAGGCTTAAGCCAAAGAAGATCATCATCATATCCTCCGCCCCGCAAATCCGCTATCCTGATTGCTATGGCATAGACATGGCGATCCTGGGCAAATTTGTGGCATTCGAAGCGGCTATCGCGCTATTGAAGGAGCAAGGTAAATCCGGCGTTATTGATGAGGTTTACCGCAAATGCAAAGAACAGCAACATTTGCCCAAAGAGGAGATGGTGAATTACGTGAAGGAGATCTACAAGCCATTCAGTGATGAGGATATCTCCGGAAAAATCGCCAGGCTACTCAAACCTGCAACGTGCCACGCGGAGGTTCAGATTGTCTACCAGTCTGTCGAAAATCTGCACATTGCCTGTCCCAATGATTTGGGCGACTGGTACTTCACGGGTGATTATCCGACTCCGGGAGGGAATAAAGTGGTCAACACCTCCTTTATCAATTACATTGAGGGAATTGCAGGCCGCGCTTATTGAAAGCGCATCTTTGGATTATCCTGTTTTTCGAAAAGTTCTTCCAGATAGGTGGATACATGCCGGTCGATTTTGATATCATACATGTCTTCAATGCTTAACAGGATTCCTGTTTCCTCAACGTCTCCGAATTCATCGCTGATAGCTGTTCCAAATGTTCGCATATTTGGTGTCAGATTCATGTAGGCATTGATGAGTGGTGGGATATTTTCGCCTAATTTGCGCACCTCTTGTGAAAGGATCTTGTATGCCTCATTGTAACTCTTTTCGCCGAAAAGTTCATCCATTTTTGCACGATCGGGATGGTAAGCCATCGGTTTTTTTGCCCATACCAAATGATCCGGATCCGAGAAAAATTTACTGAAAAAGTAGAGAATCAGATCACGGGCTTCCTCATTGTAATGTGTGTACATCGTAACTTTTCCGAAGAAATATTTTACATCGGGATAGTCGATCATCAGCGCTCCCAAGCCATCCCAGAGGTTGTCGAGGGCAAAGAGTGCTTTTGATCCGACTTTGCTCGACTGGTAGTCGGGTTGAACAAAAGAACGACCCAGTTCAATAACAGATGGCAGATATTCGGCAATAAATTTGTCGGAAAAATTAAAGAGATGAGCTGTTGCCAACGGGACCTCGCCGTTGGCATCTGTACCCAGTCCGCTGCAGTGGATATACCGGTAGCCTCCAAGAATCTCCTTGTTTGCAGGATCCCAGACGATTAATTGCTTGTATGGATGTGCTTCTGAAGTATCGTATTGATCAATATCCAGTTCCTCCCCGATGCCTCCTCCTGCAGATCTGAAGGTCAGCTCCCTGAGCCGGCCAATCTCGCGCATCAGATTGGGTGAATCGAAGTGAGTAAGGATATAGATCTCGTTGTCAGCCTTATTCGTCTTTCTTTGAAATTTATCCGGAGTTAGCTCTGCTTCCAATAATTCCCTTGGAACGGGAGGAATGATCTCCTTCATCGTAAAACAAGTAATTAGTTCGGCACAAAAATAATAATAATTAAACCACAAATTCTACAAATAAGCACAAATCAAATCCCTTCCTTTCCACAAATTTCCTAAGATCAAACCTCACCCCTGCCACAAATTGCATTTATTGCCACATCAATTAATCACCACATTCTCCGGCATCCCATATACCACTTTCTTCACCTCTTCTGCCCACTGGGCGGGTGTTTTGGTGTGGTCAAAACTTTGCCATGGGATCGGTTTTCCAAAAGTGATGGTAAATTTTTTCCCCCGTTGTTTGAACATTTCATCAGGAAGTAAAAGCATTTCCAGGTTGAATTTAATACCGAGGAATTTCCTGAAGCTGGAGAACCAGTAAAAAAACGGAGAGTTGTTTCCACTCATGAAAACCGGGATTACATCTCGTTTGTGTTCGGTTGATTTCTGAATAAAATGTTTGTGCCATTCAAGATCACGAATGATTCCGTGTTTTTTACGGGATGCCAATCCGGCGGGGAAAATGAGGATTTGGTTATCAGATTCGTAGGCGGTATTAATCAGGTTGATGGAGTTGCGCTGACTCCCATGTTTGTTGATGGGGATAAATAACTCCTTCAGCTGGGGTATTTTCGTCAGCTCATCCCTTACCAGGAAAAGTGAAGGACCCAGATACCTGGTGGCTCCGTAGGTGAGTATTAATCCGTCGAATCCGCCTAGCGGATGGTTGGATGCAAGGATGTACCGACCTTTTACAGGTAAATTTTCAGTTCCGCGGAAGTCAAAACTTACATCGAAATAGCCAAGGCTGGAGGCGACAAATTCGATGCCTTTTTTATCTCCGTAACGGAAGATTATTTCGTTGAGCTCACGGATATGCAGAAGCCTGCTCATCCAGCCATATACAAACCCGGGAATTCTCCCTGCCAGCCTGCTGTTCTTTTCTGCAACGAGATCTTTCAGGACAATAGGGTTCATGATAAGTTGACAATCGAGAAATGACCATGAGCAATGAATACGGGTGTGCGTTTTTTCATCACGGGGATATCTAGTTATAATTAAGTGAATCAAATAGTTATGTAGTGATAGTCAATTCACAATTGTAAACTGCCAATTGTGTCCAAGTTACCCCAATCTCTAATTTGTATCTCCCTGATCTTCAAAAAAATCCCGTCAGATTACCAACAAGTTATTAACAATATTCTGTATTTAAAGTCTTAAAATTGTTAACAACCTGTTGAGAAATAGTTTAGTGTAATAAAGTGTCAAGTATTGTCACAAAGTGTAATAATATATACCTTTACATTCTATCCGATAAGTTAGGTAAAGATGGTCTCGTTTTCGAATATATACAGTGCAACCGTTGACGGCAAAGGGCGAATTGTTCTTCCTGCTCCATTCAAAAAGGAGATGGGAGATTCGCTTGAGCAACTGTTTGTAGTCGAAAAGGATGTTTATGACGCTTGTTTGAACCTCTATCCATATACTACCTGGCAAACAAAGGTAGAAAGATTAAGGAGACGGCTGAACATGGACGATCCTGTTCACAGCCAAATGCTGTCGAGGTATTACGAAGGAATTGTGACGGTGACGATGGCCGAAAATGGTCGTTTGAATATACCGGACGAGATGCTTCAATATGCAGGGATAACAAAAGAGGCTGTATTTACTGGTCAGGGAATGCGGATGAGGCTTTGGGAACCTTCCAGACACCAGGCATCGAGACTAAGCGATGAAGATTACACCAGGTTGTATAGAGAGCTTCTTGGTGGTCCGATGGAAAATTTTTAACAACGTAACATTCGTCGCATGAGTGAATATCACATACCGGTCTTGCTGGAAGAAAGCATTGACGGACTGAACCTGCAACCCAACGGCATCTATGTGGATGTAACTTACGGGGGAGGGGGGCATTCGCTCCGTATCCTGGAAAAACTTCAGGGTGGAAAACTGGTTGCCTTTGACCAGGATGAGGACGCATTGCAAAATGTAGCAGACGACGAGCGGCTGATATTCGTCAACCATAACTTTAAATTTCTCAAAAATTTTCTGCGTTACCATGGCATCTCCAAAGTAGATGGTATTTTGGCCGACCTTGGAGTCTCCTCCCATGATTTTGACCAGGCCGACCGCGGTTTTTCCTTTCGCTTCGATGGTCAGCTGGATATGCGCATGAACCAGTCGGCAGATAAAGATGCGGTTAAAGTCATTAATGAATACGAGGTTTCAAAGCTTGGCGAAATGTTCAGGGAATACGGAGAGATACAAAACTGGCGAAATCTGGCTCAAACCATTGAACAGGCCAGATCGCCGCAAAAAATTGTCACCATATCCCAATTTTTGAAAGCCATCGCCCACTGTGTCCCGGCAAAGATTGAGAAAAAATATCTGGCCCAGGTATTTCAGGCCCTGCGCATTGAAGTGAACAGTGAGATGGAAGCACTGGCATCCTTTCTGGAAAGTACCCTTGAGCTGCTGAATTCCGGAGGCAGGCTGGTCGTTATCTCTTACCACTCACTGGAGGACCGAATGGTAAAAAATTTTATGCGTTCAGGCCGCATAGATGGTAAAACGGAACAGGATTTCTATGGTCATTACCATCTGCCGCTGGAGGTAATTACCCGGAAAGTGATCGTGCCGGGAGAGGTTGAGATTATGCAAAATCCAAGGGCCCGCAGTGCAAAGTTACGAATTGCTCAAAGGAAATGACGATGGAAGAGACCAGGAAAAATAGCAGGTTTACGTTGGGTGAAATCTTAAATGGCCGATTTTTTGAGAGCGAGTTTTTTGTGCGAAACAAGCTTTTGATGTTTGTCATTTTTTTGATGTTGGTGGCCAACATATCTGTACGGTTCAAAACCGCCAAAGTTCTGCGTGAAGTCGACACGCTTGAGCGGGAGGTGAAAGAGCTAAGGGCTCATTCGATTACCGTGGCAGCCGAAGTGATCAAGCTTACCAGGCCCTCAGAGATTCTTGACAGGATCAGGCAAAGCAACCTTGGACTCGAGACTTCCAAAGAGCCGCCAAGAAGAATTTATGTAGACAAAGAGTTATAATGGAGATCAAGCATGGCATATTGCAACGGTTCAAGATGATCTATATTTTGATCATTGGGGCAACGCTTTGCATATTTGTCTTGTTGGTCAAGATACAGTTTTCACCCAAGTGGAGTGAAAAAAGCAAAATTTTTGAGATCGTTGAGAAGCCGGTGCAGGCTAGGCGCGGTACGATTTGCGCTGCCGACGGCAGCCCGTTGGCAGCTTCAATTCCCCAATACAGCCTGAGGATGGATTTAACAGTTCCACCATTGAAAAAGTACTTTGCCCGGGACGTCGACTCCCTGGCCTGGATGCTATCACGGTTTTTCCGCGACAAGTCGGCTTCTGCCTATCGGCATTCACTCATGGACGCCTATCGCAGGGGGGACCGTTATTTCCTGATCTCTTCCCGCGAAGTCAATTACGATGAACTGCGGAGAATCAAGAAATTTCCAATCTTCAGGAATGGGCAGTTCAAAGGGGGCCTGATCACAGAACAGAATTATGAAAGAATCTACCCATTGGGTAATCTCGAGAGCAGAACCCTTGGCAAGATGAAAGAGGGAGTCTCAGATGGAATGCCTGCCCAGGTAGGTGCATTTGGGTTGGAGGAGTCCTTTGAAGAAGTATTGAAAGGGGAGGCCGGTTTGGCTGAAAACGGAAATGTATCAGGTCGCTCGATGGATATTCATCTGGAAGAACCAGTGGATGGATGTGATCTGATCACCACCCTGGATGTCAAATTGCAGGATCAGGTATCCTATTCTTTGCGAAAAATGCTTGAAAAAACCAGGGCAAAATATGGCACGGCCATTCTGATGGAGGTAAAGACCGGAGATATAAAAGCAATCTCCAATTATGGCCGCAACAGTGGCGGACAGCTGGTTCAGGGCTACCAGAATTATGCTTTGGGTGCTGCAGGATGTACCGATCCGGGATCTACCTTCAAGCTGGCATCGCTCATGGCTGCCATGGAGGATGACAAGATAGATACCTCCACCATTGTTGATACAGAAAATGGAGTCTGGGTGAATAAAAAGTGGAAAGTGACGGATTCAGATCACGATAAAGCCGGTGGTCATGGGAAAATCACGGCCAAACGTGTTTTTGAAGTATCCTCCAATATCGGGGTTGCTAAACTTATTACGCAAAACTATGCAGGAGAGGAAATGGATTTTTTCAAAAGGATACATCAGTTTGGTCTGGATGTTCCTGTTCATGTAGGCATCAGTGGCGAGGGTGCACCTTACATCAATCATCCGGGTGAAAAAACCTGGTCAGGCGTTAGCCTGACCCAGATCTCGTACGGATATGAGATGAGAATGACTCCAATCCAGATACTTGCCTTTTACAACGCCGTGGCAAACGACGGATGTTTGATGCAGCCCCGGCTGGTCAAGGCTGTGATGGAAGAAGGAGAGATCCGTGAAAGCTTCGGAACCAGGACCATCAAACGATCGATCTGTTCAAACAGTACTCTTCGCCAGGCGCAAGCCATGCTTGAAGGGGTGGTCATCAATGGGACTGGAAAAGGATTGAAGGCAGCAAATTACAAAATTGCAGGAAAGACTGGTACTGCCCAGGTTGCCAATAAAAATGAGGGCTACAGCCATAATGGGCGCAAAGTTTATCAGGCATCCTTTGCCGGTTATTTCCCTGCCGATGCTCCCAGGTATTCCTGTATAGTTGTCGTCAACAAGCCTTTGGGAGATTATTACGGGGCCTCAGTGGCCGGGCCGGTATTTAAACAGATTGCAGATTATGTCTATGCCTACGAGATGGGTTTGAACAGTGACTTCGAATATCATGGAGCTGAAATGAAGGAAGATTATCCCGGATTAGCTGCAGGAAGGAAAAGGGACATGGCCAGGATCCTGGATGAGCTGGGTATCATGAATGGCTGGAGCCTCTTCAAGTCAGAATGGGTAGAGGCTCAGCGGGAAGATGATGGTGTTGCATTGGTCAGCAGGGAGATAAAGCCCGGAATGATTCCAAATGTAAAAGGAATGGGTGTTACAGATGCGGTATACCTGCTTGAAAAATCGGGGCTGCGAGTTTCGCTCCGGGGATTCGGAAGAGTTAAATCACAGTCACTGCGGGCTGGTGATCCAATGAAAAGAGGACAAAACATTGTGATAACGTTAGGATAGAAAATGAGAAAACTGGTTGATTTATTATCAGGGATAGCAGGGCTGGAGGTATCCGGAAATTTGGAAACCGGCATCTCAGGTATTGCTTTCGATTCGCGTAAAGTACAAAAGGGTACACTTTTCGTGGCTACAGCCGGAACCCATACTGATGGCCACCAATACATTCCCCTTGCCATTGAAAATGGTGCAGTGGCCGTATTGTGTTCAATATTGCCGGTGAAAAGAGATTCTTCCATTACCTGGATTCTATCTCCTGATACTTTGGCTGATCTGGGGAAAGTGGCTGCAAATTTTTACGGTCACCCTTCCCTGAAAATGAAAGTTATCGGGGTAACCGGTACGAACGGGAAAACTACTACGGCTACCCTGCTTTACAGGTTATTTACTGAGATGGGTCACGCCTGCGGACTCTTCTCAACAGTATGCAACTACATTGGGGATAAAAAATCTGCAGCGACTCATACGACTCCGGATGCCCTGCAGATTCAGTCGGTCATGGCCGATATGGCTGAGGCAGGATGTACCTATTGCTTCATGGAGATAAGTTCGCATGCAATTGATCAACAGCGCATTGCTGGTATTTCTTTCGATGGGGGGATCTTCAGCAATTTAACACATGATCACCTCGATTACCACAAGACTTTTATCGAATACCGTAATGCCAAAAAGCGGTTCTTTGATCAATTGCCGGCCGGAGCCTTCTCACTCACGAATGCAGACGACAAAAACGGCGCTGTGATGGTTCAGAATTGCAAATCCCGGAAATATACCTATTCAGCCCGGACGATGGCCGATTTTAAGGTGAAAGTGATTGAGAGCCATTTTGACGGGATGCTTCTTAATGTCAACGGGAAAGAGTTCTGGAACCATTTCGCAGGAAATTTTAATGCATATAACCTGGTGGCCGTTTATGGAGCAGCAGTACTTCTTGGTGCAGATAGTGATGAAGTACTGCGTGTGATGAGCCTTTTGAAACCTGTAGACGGAAGGTTTGAAATTTTTCGTTCTCCTGTGGGATATTTTGCCGTGGTCGACTATGCGCACACACCTGATGCGCTCAGAAATGTGCTTTCCACCATCAATGAGACCAGGACCACGGATCAGAAGGTATATTGTGTTGTCGGGGCAGGCGGAGACCGCGACAAAACAAAAAGACCGGAAATGGCTGCAGAAGCTGTTCAGGCAAGTGACCGGGTCATTCTCACGTCCGACAATCCGCGGTCAGAAGAGCCTGAGCAGATTATCGCCGATATGATGGCAGGTGTTCCGGCCGGGATGCTTTCCCGGGTATTGGCAATAACCAACCGCAAGGAGGCGATTCGCACAGCCTGCATGATGGCCCATGAGGGTGATATCATTCTTATTGCCGGCAAAGGTCATGAAGATTACCAGGAGATAAAAGGTGTGAAACACCATTTTGACGATCGCGAAATTGTCAGGGAGATATTTAATGCATCCACGCTAAACTAATGAAAAATGCTATACTACCTGTTTAAATACCTTGAAAATTATGATATTCCCGGAGCGAGAATGTTCGAATACATCTCTTTCCGTTCATCTATGACTGTAATTCTGGCGCTTTTTATCTCGACCATATGGGGGAAACGGGTGATACGCATCCTGCAACGTCAACAGATTGGTGAAGATGTACGTGATCTTGGGCTGGAGGGTCAGATGCAAAAAAAAGGAACACCCACCATGGGGGGAATCATTATTCTTGGCTCCATTTTAATCCCAGTGCTCCTTTTCGCACAACTCGAAAATGTTTATATCATCCTGATGATTATCTCCACCATCTGGCTTGGAGTGATCGGTTTTATTGACGATTATATTAAAGTTTTCCTGAAAGACAAGCAAGGGCTGGCTGGCAGATTTAAAATTATGGGACAGGTCATGCTTGGGTTGATCGTGGCAGGCACTCTTTATTTTAACGATGATGTAATTGTGCGCGACCAGGTTTATCTTCCCAACGGCAAAGTGAAAACTGAATCCGTCATGAATCCCCAGACGGGGAAAAAAGAGGTTCGCCAAATCACCATAGATAGAAAATCCACTGAAACTACCATCCCTTTTATTAAGGATCATCAGTTTGACTATAAATGGCTCGTCGGTTTTACAGGCAAACATGCAGATAAGTTGGTCTGGTTCTTCTATGCCCTGGTTATCATTTTTATCATTACGGCAGTATCCAATGGCGCAAATCTCACCGATGGGCTTGATGGGTTGGCGACGGGAGTCTCCGCTATCAGTGGGACGACACTGGGGGTCTTTGCATACCTCAGTGGTAACTTTATCTACGCCGGATACCTGAATATCATGTACATACCATATGTGGGAGAACTAGCAGTGTATATCTCTGCTTTTATCGGAGCCTGCATCGGATTTTTGTGGTACAACTCTTATCCCGCCCAGGTCTTTATGGGTGATACCGGGAGTCTTTCACTGGGAGGGATCCTTGCAGTCTTTGCCATCATCATCCGCAAAGAGATCCTGATTCCACTGCTATGCGGTATTTTCCTGATCGAGAATCTCTCAGTGATGATCCAGGTCTTTTGGTTCAAATATACCAAAAGAAAATACGGAGAGGGCAGAAGGGTTTTCCTTATGGCACCCCTTCACCATCATTTCCAGAAAAAGGGATTTCCTGAAGCAAAAATTGTGACCCGATTCTGGATTGTAGGGATCATATTATCGGTATTAACCATTGCAACGCTTAAAATCAGGTAGTCATGGCTAATAAACGGCTGGTTGTTCTGGGTGGAGGAGAAAGTGGCGTTGGTGCCGCGATTCTCGGTGCTGCCAAAGGTTTCGGGACCTTTGTCTCTGATGCCGGGGAGATTCAGCCAAAGTACAAATCTGATTTGGAGAAGCATGGAATCCCCTATGAGGAGCTTCAGCATACGCCGGCCCTGATACTCAATGCCGATTTGGTTGTTAAGAGTCCGGGAATTTCCGATAAGGTACCAGTCATTCAGTCGTTGTTGAACGCCGGAATTCCGGTGATATCGGAAATTGAGCTGGCAGGAAGATATACCACTGCAACAACCATTTGTATTACAGGTAGTAACGGAAAAACCACGACAACCCTGCTGATATACGATCTGCTCAAACGGGCAGGCTTGAAGGTCGGACTGGCAGGAAACATCGGGAAAAGCTTTGCCAGACAGGTGGCAGAGGAGGATTTCGGGTACTATGTGCTGGAAATCTCCAGTTTCCAGCTGGACGGGATGTTCGAATTCAGAGCCAATCTGGCCATTCTGACCAATATCACTCCGGATCATCTGGACCGGTACGATTATAATATGCAAAACTATACGGACTCCAAGTTCCGCATCGTTCAAAACCAAACAGAAGAAGATTTTTTCATCTACTGCCACGATGACCCGGTTATTGCTGCGGAGCTCGAGAAGAGGAGTCTGCGCGGAATGAAACTGCCCTTTTCTGTTAAACAACCACTTGCTGCAGGAGGATGGGTCGAGGGTGATAAAATGATATTAAATGTATTCAATAATATTTTTGACATGACAATTTTAGAACTGGCACTACAGGGGAAACACAATTTGAACAATTCTATGGCTGCCGGTATTTCCGGAATGGTGCTGAAACTTCGTAAAGACGATATCCGGGAGTGTCTGAGCGACTTTCAGGGTGTTGAACACCGGCTCGAGCGTTTCATGCGGGTGCATGAGATCGAGTTTATCAACGACTCCAAAGCGACGAATGTCAACTCGGTGTGGTACGCTCTCGAAAGCATGTCGACCCGGGTAGTATGGATTGTCGGAGGGATAGATAAAGGCAATGATTACTCGCAACTGATTGATCTCGTGAAAGAGAAGGTAAAAGCCATTGTCTGCATCGGAGTCGATAACAGCAAGATCAGGACGGCATTTCAAGAGACCGGCATAACCATGGTTGACACAAGAAGCATGGCAGAAGCGGTTAGAAGTGCCTATTTTCTTTCCGCAAAGGGAGATTCAGTCCTGCTTTCACCAGCTTGTGCAAGCTTCGATCTTTTTAAAAATTACGAAGACCGCGGTCGTCAGTTTAAGGAAGCAGTCAGAAATTTATAATTACATCATTTTCTCAGATTAATAAAATATTTCACGTGCAATTCAGCGATTACATTAACAGGTTAAAGGGTGACAGAAAGATTTGGATGGTGATCTTCCTTTTGACATTCTTCTCAATCCTTGTCGTATACAGTTCGACCGGAGCTTTGGCTTTCCGGCGGGCAAATGGAAATACAACCTACTATTTTTTCAAACAGATACTGATTCAAGCGGCTGGATTTATGTTTATATTGCTGATGATCAAATATCTGAGTGTAAAGTTCTACAACAAAATCGCTAACCTGGTTCTGATGGCAGCCATCTTTTTTGTTATCGTGGGGATCGTGATTGGGCGGGGATCAGGACGGACCATTCCCTTGGGTCCCTTTAGCTTTCAACCCGCAGAACTTGCCAAAGTGGCTGTGATGTTGTGGGTTGCCAGAATTTTGTCCAACACGGGAGAGAGTGATCATGCAAAAAGAAAATCATTTTTTAAGATTCTGCTGGGAATTGGATTACTGTGTTTATTGCTGATCAAAGTAAATTTCTCCTCCGCGGTTTTGGTGATGGCTACTGCTTTTATCATGATGTTTGTAGCTCTGATTCCAATGAGATACCTTGTGGGCGCAATATTATCCGGAACCATTCTCTTTGTATCTTTGTTCCTCGTCCGCAAAACATTGCCTGAGATCATATACAAAGGCACCAGAATGGAAACGGTTTTTAACCGGATTGACCATTACATCACCGGCTCAGACCCGAAACGCGACGAGGGACTGACACAGGATGAATTCGCCAAAATTGCCATCTACAATGGTGGTTTTCTTGGCGTTGGAGCCGGCAAAGGGGATATCAGCAATAGGATGAGTGCAGCATACAACGATTTTGTCTTCGCTATCATCGTGGAGGAATATGGATTGGCGGGTGCTGCTGCCATCATCATACTTTACCTGATTTTACTCACAAGAGGTATGATGATTATCAAAGCCTGTAAACGGACCTTCCCGCTATACCTGGCTACGGGAGCAGTCACAATGCTTTTACTGCAGGCACTGGTAAACATGGGTGTCTCCTCGGGTGCCATACCGGTCACCGGGCAACCCCTCCCATGGATTAGCTGGGGAGGTACATCCCAGATTTTTACGGCATTCATATTCGGGTTTTTGCTTAGCATTAGTGCTGAGAATCAAGCAGAAATAGGGAAGCAGGATCTCGTAGAAAAGATGGAAGAAGATGATTTTTCGGAAGAAGAGGTTTTCTTGTCAAATATAGAACGGTAAAATTATGAGCAACCATCGGTTCATCATCAGCGGAGGAGGTACAGGGGGACATATTTTCCCTGCCCTGTCTATCGCAGAAGGATTGAAACAGCGTTTTGCGGATGCGGAGATTCTCTTCGTCGGGGCGTTGGGAAAGATGGAGATGGAGAAAGTACCTGCAGCGGGATTCCGGATTGCCGGATTGCCTGTAGCCGGTTTTCACCGGGGTGAAGTATGGCGCAACCTGCTTTTTCTCCCCAAACTGATAAACTCCCTGTGGAAAGCAAGATCGGTGGTCAGAAATTTCAAACCCGATTGTGTGATCGGCGTGGGTGGTTATGCCAGTGGCCCTGTTCTTAAAGTGGCTACCCAGATGGGTATTCCAACCGTATTGCAGGAACAGAACTCCTATGCAGGGGTTACAAATAAATTGCTGGGTAAAAAGGCCAACAAAATATGTGTTGCTTATCCGGATATGGAGCGGTTTTTCCCGAAAGACAAGATTGTTCTTACAGGAAATCCAATCCGGAAAGGGTTGGAAGGGATTGAAAACAAGTCTGTTGAGTCATTGGAGTTTTTCGGACTGGATTCCAATAAACCTGTTGTATTGGTGATAGGCGGAAGCTTGGGTGCCCGTTCCCTGAACAATGCAATCCGCGCCAAGCTGGAGCTTATCCGTACATCCGGGGTGCAGTTTCTATGGCAGACAGGAAAAATCTATTACCAGGATATCATGGAAGCACTTGCCAAAGAACCTGCCGGGAATGTCTGTCTTCTTGAATTTATTCAACGCATGGATCTGGCTTTCGCGGCAGCCGATCTGGTGATCTCCAGGGCAGGTGCCGGAACCCTCAGCGAGCTGTGCGTTGTTGGATTGCCTTCGATTTTGGTCCCATCGCCCAATGTGGCTGAAGATCACCAGACAGCCAATGCCCGGGCATTGGCCGACCGGGGAGCAGCAGTGCTGATCAGGGATGCAGAGGTGAACGAAAAGTTGGTTGAAGAAGCCCTGAAACTTGTAAATGACAGGCAGCGTCTGACAGCCTTATCCCAAAAAATTAAAGAAATGGGAACACCCAATGCAACAAAAGATATTATAGAGGTTATTGTTTCTTTGTTAAAAGATAAAAATGGTTGAAACTGAAAATATTAAGCAGGTTTACCTGCTGGGAATCGGCGGAATTGGGATGAGTGCGCTCGCCCGGTATTTCAGATTTGCCGGTAAACAAGTTTCCGGGTACGACAAGACCCCATCTCCACTGACCGATGAGCTGATTGCAGAGGGTATTCCCGTCCATTTCCAGGAGGAGTTACAACTTCTCCCGTCACTGAATGAACGAGAAACAACGCTGGTAATCCTTACTCCTGCAGTGCCGGAACATTTTGGTGAGCTGGTATGGCTGCGTTTGAACGATTTTGTCGTTGCCAAGCGTTCGGAAGTCCTGGGATCACTGAGCAGGGACAAAAGTTGCATTGCCATTGCCGGTACACATGGAAAAACTTCGGTAACCACGATGACTGCCTACCTGCTCAAGGAGTCACATGTAGACTGCTGTGCCTTCATGGGAGGCCTTTCGCGGAATTATGGCACCAATTTGTTGCTACCCGGCAATGACAGCAACCTGATGGTCGCCGAGGCCGACGAGTTTGACCGCTCATTTCTGAGATTATTCCCGAAGATGGCGGTCATTACCTGGATGGATCCGGATCATCTGGATATTTATGGCACTGCAGATCAGCTTGTTGATGCCTTTGCTACCTTTGTTGGCCAGATAACCGAAGGAGGAACTTTACTATACCGCGTGGGAGTAGCCATTGAACGGGAATGGAATAATAAAATTCAATATTTCAGTTATTCTGTTTCCGAAAAGGCCGATTTCAGCGTGGTAAATATTGAAGTTACCGGGGGTGCCTACCGATTCGATCTGATCTCACCTTTTGGTGAGCTAAAGGGGATTACCCTCCACTATCCGGGATTGATGAATGTTGAAAACCTGACTGCAGCGCTGGCTATGGCACTTCTGAATGGGGTTACCAAGGAGGAAATTCTTGCTTCAGTGCCAAATTACAAAGGAGTGGAAAGACGATTCGACATCCGGTACAAAGGCGTACAACGGGTATATATTGACGACTATGCACACCATCCCAGGGAACTGGAGGCTACCATTATGTCGGTACGCCACCTCTATCCCGGCAGGAAAATAACAGGAATTTTCCAGCCACATCTATTTACACGTACCCGTGACTTTGTCGATGGTTTTGCAGAAAGTCTTGATCTGTTGGATGAAGCATTGGTGATGGAGATTTATCCTGCAAGGGAAGAGCCGATCCCGGGAGTTGATGCGGGAATGATCCTGAATAAAATGAAACTAAAATCAAAGCAAAGATGTTCTGCAGGAGATTTTCCTGCTATTCTTGATAAATATAAGCTGGATATATTGCTAACACTGGGGGCTGGCGACATCGACCGCCTGGTATTCCCCCTTATTGAATATTTAAAGGAAAAGGAAGATGCTTAAAAAAATTGGCTATCTTTTCATCTGGTTTCTGGTGCTCACGGGGGTCTCCCTTTCCTTGGGATTCACCATCTACGAGCGAAAAAAGATTGTTTGCACCGATGTCCGGGTTGAGATTACCGATTCTGTTCAAAATCAGTTTATCAGAGGTCGAGAGATTCGGCAATGGGTTTTGAAGCGGTATCCTTACATTCTTCGGGAAAATCTGGAGAATGTTGATCTTCGGGTAATTGAAGACGGATTGAGGAAAATTAAAGCCATTGAGGATGTTAACGTATTCACATCCATCGTTGGGAGAGGTAAGCCCGGAGAGGGTTCTATTGTTGTCAAAATCCGGCAGCGTGAGCCGGAGTTCAGGGTGGATCAGCCGGGTCGTGATTATTACATGGATAAGTTTGGCAAAAGCATAGACTGGACACCAGACTATACACCGCGTGTGATGATGGTATCCGGCGTAGTATCCTATGAATATGCCCGGAAGCGGCTTCTTCCGCTGATCTCCTATATTCAGGAGGATCAGTTTTTGAATGCCCAGATTGATCAGATCCATGTGGGGGGAAACGGAAATCTGACGATGGTTCCCAGGATCGGGGAACAGACTATTTATTTTGGTCCTCCGGAAAATTATCAGGTCAAGTTAAGAAATTTAAAAGCGTTGTACAAAGAGGGATTTAAGAACGGTGGATGGACAAAATACAAATCCATCAACCTGTCATATAAGAATCTTGTAATCTGTTTAAAAAAATAATAGAGATGAGCCAGACAAGGGAATTAGCAGCAGCTATTGACATCGGCACCTGCCGTACCAGAGCTATTCTGGGACGTTTTACATCAGACAATAAACTTGATGTCTTGGCCTTTGGTGAAGTACCTACCCAAGGAGTTCGTAACGGAGTTGTGGTGAATATTGATGAAGCCGCAGAATCGATCCGCAAGGCGGTATTAATCCTTGAGCGATCTACCAATCTGAGGATCAAGAAACTGTATGCAGGTATTTCCGGCCAGAAAATTGGAAACCGATCATACTCTTGTTACCGGATGACGGATGGCAATGAGGTGACACAGGCGATCGTTAAGGGATTGTCGGATGAAGCCCGACGCCATTCTGTCGAGGTTGGCGAGAAAATTTACCACCTTGTACCCACCGAATACACCGTAGACGGAGAACGTGAGATCAACAAGCCTGTTGGCATCGCCGGCCGCCGGATTGATGCTACTTTCAATATCATTCTTGCCTCCGAGAATTATGAGAAGAACCTATGCCGTGCCATCGAAAAGGCCGGATTTGAGTTGGCAGCCGTCTATGTCAATCCTTATGTGCAGGGCACCGCCTGCCTGTCGCAGGACGAGAAAGAAGCCGGCGTGGTTTTGCTGGATCTCGGTGCAGGAACAACAGGAATATCGCTTTATTACGAAAACAAGCTGCGCCTTGCTTTGGAACTGCCTTTTGGCGGCAATGTCATCTCCAATGATATCAGGGA
This sequence comes from Bacteroidia bacterium, assembly GCA_025358025.1. Taxonomy (GTDB): domain Bacteria; phylum Bacteroidota; class Bacteroidia; order Bacteroidales; family Prolixibacteraceae; genus CAINVV01. Next base: position 129,475 of record JANYKW010000087.1, read on the forward strand.
AGGATGTAATATCATCCCGCGGCATGCGGAGATGGTGAAAGTCAATTGCGGTTTTGCCATGACAGATCTGGCTCCTGATCATAAAGTTGCCCAGATCCCGGAAGTGGAAGGCTGGCCCGGCAAAGAGATTTCCTTTAAAAGTTTGTCGGGGATCATACAGGCACGTGTAGAGGAGATCCTGGAATGGGTTAACTTCCAGCTCGAATCAACAGGCTATGTGGATAAGCTGGGTGCAGGCATTGTGCTCACGGGTTGCGGGGCAAGCCTGAACGGAATCGATAAAATAGTGAGTTACATGACCGGTCTGGATGTAAGGTTCGGAAAACCTGCTGTCGCTATGAAGGAGCAATTATTCAACGAACAGCTTTCCACACCTGGTTCAGCAAACCTGCTCGGAATTCTTATTCACGGGCTTATTGCCTCGAGAAATCTGAAATATCCTGCCGGGATGGTAGATCCTGTCGTGCAGGAAGAAGCTCCCAAGCCTGAACCGGCAAAAAAGAGATCGGGAGGATTTCACGATCTGGTAGGCAAGGTAAAAGATAGCTTTGATGGTCTTTTTGAAGACACCGAAAGAAAATAAATGCAAAGAACCTACACATGGAAAATATAGTTGACGATCTGTTATCATTCGGTTTTCAGCACCAGTACAACTCTCTTATCAAAGTGATCGGAGTTGGCGGAGGAGGAAGCAATGCTGTCAACCACATGTATCAAAACGGTATAGCCGGTGTTGATTTCGTAGTCTGTAATACTGATGCCCAGGCACTGGCTAATAGCCCTGTCAAGGTAAAAATCCAGCTCGGCGTTACCCTCACCGAAGGGCGGGGTGCAGGGAATGCTCCTAAAAAAGGAGAGCAGGCTGCAATTGAAAATCTGGGTGAAGTCAGACAAATACTAGAGGCGGGCACAAGGATGGTCTTTATTACTGCAGGAATGGGCGGTGGAACCGGAACCGGTGCAGCACCCATCATCGCGCAACTGGCCAGAGATATGGACATCCTGACCATTGCTGTGGTGACAATGCCCTCCAAAAAGGAGGGAAAACTTCGTTATGAACAAGCCATGGACGGCATCCTGAAACTCGACAGGTATGTGGATTGTATGCTGGTTATCAGCAATGAAAATCTGCACAAAGTATATGGAGAACTACCTGCCAGAGAGGCATTTGCCAAAGCCGATGATATTGTTTGTACTGCTGTGAAAGGCTGTGCGGAGATCATCACCTTGCATGGTAATATCAACATTGATTTTGCGGATGTTAATACGGTGATGCGCGACAGCGGGGTCTTTATCATGGGTACAGGCTTTGCAGAGGGACCTGACCGTGCCTTCCTGGCTGTTGAAGACGCACTTCAATCCCCTTTGCTGGACAGCAACAATATTTACGGGACAGGAAACATACTGCTGAATATTATTTCCGGTGAAGAGGAGGTGAGAATGGGTGAGATCGGCCAGATTATCGATTACCTGCAGCAGGCAGCCGGTGATAACGCCAATATCATCTGGGGAAACGGATACGACCCAACGCTTGGAAACAAGATCAGTGTAACGATTATCGCCACCGGTTTTGAGAACGATCCAAATCCCATCAGAGCAACCACACCAGTAATGGAGAAGGTAGTTATCGAAAACGAGGTAATTCCGGCACCTGACGAATATGCCGCTGCAAAAGGTTCTGCTTCACAACCCGGGGAGAATGCGCAGATGGGATTTCCTGAGACAGATGATTTATTCTTAAATGAAGAGGATACCATGGCAGCACCAGCAACCAGGACCGGAACCAGGAATGGTAAAAGTCCGGATGAAAAGGAGGAGCGGCCAATTATTAAACCGGAACGGGAATCTATCTCAAAATGGTTTAATAAACAGTTTGGCGGACTTTTTACGGATGATGATGAGGAGGTAAAGTGAACTAAAGTGACTAAAGTGAACTTAAGTATTTACGCTCCTTTTCAATTCATGATCGAAGCGTAGGTACTCGAAGTACTTGAAGTACTCGAAGTACTCGAAGTACTTCAAGTTAAAACGATAAAATATAAATAATATAGCTATGAAAGAATTAATTGACTTCGATCTGCCGACTGCATCTGAAAATATCATTAAGGTAATTGGGGTAGGTGGAGGAGGTAGCAATGCCGTCAACCATATGTACAGGCAAGGAATAAAAGATGTCGATTTTGTTGTTTGCAACACCGATCTTCAGCATTTGCTAAAAAGTCCGGTTCCAGTCAAAGTGCAGTTAGGGTCTGAGCTCACCGAAGGGAGAGGAGCAGGCAACAAGCCAACAGTCGGACGCGAATCAGCCAATGAAAATATTGAAGAGATCGAAGCTATTTTTTCCGGAAATACCAAAATGGTCTTTATCACCGCCGGAATGGGAGGAGGCACCGGTACAGGCGCTGCACCTGTCATTGCAGAGGTGGCGCGCACCAACAAGATTCTCACGATAGGCATCGTCACACTTCCTTTCCGCAACGAAGGAAAACTAAGAATTCAGCAAGCTATCGAAGGTATCCGGCAGATGGAAGGACATGTTGATTCATTGCTGATCATCAACAACGAGCGAATCCGCGAGATATACGGTGATTTTCCAATTTCAAAAGCCTTTGCCAAGGCTGATGATGTGCTGGCAACAGCCGCCAGGGGTATTGCGGATATTATTACCAGTACCGGTTTCATCAATGTGGACTTTGAGGATGTAAGAACTGTCATGCAAAACTCCGGCGTAGCCATCATGGGATCCGCTACCTTTAGCGGAGAGGATCGGGCCCGTAAAGCCGCAGAAGGAGCCATCAACTCGCCACTCCTTAACAACAACGATATACGGGGAGCCCGGAATATACTTGTCAACATCACCTCCGGGGAAACGAAAGAGGTAACCATGGACGAGGTGAACCTGGTCAATGAATATGTGCAGGAGATGGCCGGTAACAGCGCTGATCTTATCCATGGAATTGCTGTAGACCCTTTGTTGGGTGATGCACTCACCGTGACAGTTATTGCTACCGGGTTCAAGACCAGTTCTATCCCTGAATTCAGAACAGGAACTACAGAAGAAAAGATTCGTGTCCCTATTGACGAAGAAGTTTCCGACAGCACTCTTTCATCTGCCGGAGGCGAAACCTTCTTCCCCGGAGATCCGACCAACGGACATGCATGGATAGATGATATTCATGAAGCAGTTATTGAAAGACTCTATCCCAAAAGAATGATTGATCCGTTTTCCGGTTCGCCGGAAGTTGTCAAGAAAGTCATGCACGTTGATTTCTACAACCAGACCGAAGAATACATCAATGAACTGTCCAAAGTACCCGCTTTTGAAAGACGCCGGATGAAACAGCAGAAATCGGGAGGAACAAAGGAAAAAGATAACGGGAAATCAATGTCCCGGTATTCAATATCCAATCATGCGGATGATGGACTTAAACTAAGGAAAAACAACTCTTTCTTGCACGACAAAGCAGATTGAAACTCATAACACATCACTTATATTACTCCTGTCATGACAATATTTGATCAGATCAGCGACGACATCCGTGCGGCCATGCTGGCCCGGGATAAAGAGAGGCTGGAGGCTGTAAGGAACATCAAAAAAGTGTTGCTTGAAGCCAGAACAGCCAGGAGTGGGGCGGAAGATCTTCCCGATGAAGAGGCCCTCAAAGCGATTGCCAAACTCGCCAAACAGGGACGGGATTCTGCTGCAATATACGATCAGCAGAACAGACCAGACCTTGCAGCATTTGAAATGGCCCAGGTTAAGATTTACGATGGCTATCTTCCTGCGCAGATGAGCCCGGAGGAACTGAAAGCCTCCATTCTGGCCATCATTGCCTCCTGCGAGGCAACTTCCATGAAAGAAATGGGGAAAGTGATGGGGATCGCAACCAAAGAACTCGCCGGGAAAGTTGATGGGAAATTGATCTCTGAAACAGTGAAGAGTTTGCTGGGTTAAATCCTGTCCACCAAAGGTTTGAAAATACGTTATTATTGAGTAAGTTTGAAAATCTCTGATTTTCAGCCTATTTTTTAGTTAATTTATACAAATACAATATTATGAAAGCATTCGTCATGATCACCCTGCTGGCTGGATTGATTTCTTTTGAATCGATGGCCCAGAACGCGACAACAACCAAACCGCAGCAGGCAAAAAAGGACACAACTGCTACTGTTGACTTGCTTGGTGAAATGAATCAGACTGTTACGCAGAAAGAAAAATTGCTGCCGGACAAGATTCTTTTTACTCAGCGTATTTTCTGGGGAGAAAAGGGTCTCATGCGAACCTTCAATGCTTTTGAACTTACTCCAGAGAAAAGGATGAAGGAGTTAAAGGTGAGGCGTACCATGCTTGTTACCCATCAGATCATGGGTATGCTGACGTTGGGGGGAATGATCGCGCAAGGTTTTGTCGGTGCAAAACTCTATCATGCTACCGGAAGCGATTATCAGAACATAAAAGATACGCATGAAGCCCTGGCTACAGCCGTCGAAATTGGTTATTTCAGTACTGCGGCTTTATCCCTCTTTGCCCCGCCAAAGATGCTGAATGAGCGCAAAGGATACAGCAGCATCAAATTGCACAAGGTATTGGCCATGGTTCATTTCACCGGAATGATAACAACCATGGTTTTGGCCGGTCAGCTTGAAAGTAACCCGGATCTCAAACCCTGGCACAGGGCAGCCGCTTTCACCACTTTTGGCGCATTTACCGCTTCCATGATTGTGATTAAATTCTAGAAAAAAAATAAGTTATTAATTTTTGAAACTTTTCATATTTATAAACGTTCTAAATAACATATTTGATTACTCATTGTGTTTTATTTAAACGAAGAATATGGAAAGGAATAAATTTTTCTCAACTTTAGGGATTTCTGCAGGGATGTTATTTTTAGCTCCGATGATGAGTTCTTGCAGCAAGAGTCTGGATAACAGCACTCCAACCCCAGGAGGAAACACGAGTGCTGTGGATTTTACCCTGGATCTGACATCATCAGCATACGCTATGCTTAACAGCAATGGCGGTTCTGTCGTCAAAGACAATATCATTATTGCCCGTACTTCGTCGGGAGCCTATGTTGCTGTTACATCGATATGTTCCCATGCCCAGTATAATCCGATTTCTTTTGAAAGTGCTGCCAGCAGGTTCCACTGCCCTAATCATGGCTCCAACTTTTCCACCGATGGTTCAGTTATTAACGGCCCGGCATTAAAAGCATTAACGAAGTACAATACACAACTTACCGGAACTAGTTTACGGATTTATTCCTAGAAAGAAGGGAAAAATTACAATCTATTAATCATAGAATTGCGATACATCATTTAAAATGATCGAATATCCATGTCCTGAATTAATAAATGGAATTAGTCTAATTAAAAATAAACATTCAAAAGATTAACATAATATTTCGCAAACACTTTGATAATTAACATATAATACAATTAAAAACAACGCTATGAAAGGAAAATACCTTTTTTTGAATGCAATTTTATTGATTGCATCCGGGTTTGTGCTGACGGAATGTCAGAAATCTGAAACCATCGCCGATCCAGTTGAAATTAAGCTTTCAACCTCTTCTGCACTGGGAAATTATCTTACGGACAAAGATGGAAATGCTTTGTATTTCTTCTCACAGGATGCCAACGGAATAAACAATTGCACCGGTGGATGCACGACAGCCTGGCCAATATTTACGGTTACTGCGTTAACTTTGGAAAAGCTGGGCCCTGGTTTGGTACTCACTGATTTTGGTTCGGTTACTGCCTCAACAGGAACTCAGGTAACTTACAAAGGATGGCCTCTCTATTATTATGCACCCGGGGGTGTACGCGAGAAGCCTAATTTAACGAGTGGTGAAGGGGTTAATGGAGCTTGGTTTGTGGCTAAACCGGATTATACAATCATGCTGGCAAACGCCCAGTTGCTTGGTGCTGATGGATTAAATTACGTCGTATCCACAGCCAATGTATATTCTGTAGGCATTGGCAAAACAGCTTATTTTACTGACCTGGCCGGACGTACACTTTACGCTTTTTACAAAGACAGTTCCAATGTTAACAAGTACACCAAAGCAGACCTGTCAAACAACGGTACCTGGCCAATCTACGAAACGGATAAAATAGTAGTGCCATCTATCTTGGATAAAACAATGTTTGCCAGTATCACTATTTATGGTAAAAAGCAGTTGACATACAAAGGATGGCCCATGTATTACTATGGTCCGGATGCAGATGTCAACGGATTGTTCAGGGGAAGCAACAAAGGAGTCAGTGTTCCCAAACCAAACATCTGGCCCGTTTTTATGAAAGAATATCCGGCTGCTCCCAAAAAGTAGCTTTCCGGCTGATTGAATTCCGGATTTGGTATATCAAATTGGGCATCCCGCATATAAGGGATTTGTTCAATTTGATATTCCACTGGAATCCCCTTGTATTTAATCTGTAGAGCGGAGATTTTAGTCAGAACAGTATGAGTTGATCTTCACAAAGTTTCCTAACTTCCCTGATAATTTATCGTACGCAAATATAAAAGCTGCCATGAGAAAAACAGGAGTATTATTGATTGCCATGATTTTGGTTGTCAATGTTTTCGCACAAAATAGGGTTAAAGTCAGTTGTATTAAGGAGGAATCCTCGATTACTTATTCCATGAGACACCCTTTGCATGCCTGGACAGGCGAAAGCAAGGAGATTAATTCCATTATTCTGACAGATGAAGCCAGGAGTGTCATTTACCAGGTAGCCGTTTCTGCCAAAATATCCACTTTCGACAGCAAGAATGCAAACCGCGACTCTCACATGATTGAGGTCACAGAAGGTCTGAAATTTCCAAATGTCACCTACGTGAGTACTTCAGTTACCATTGAAGGCAATGAATTTGTATCGATGGGAACTTTGACCTTTCATGGCGTGAGCCAGCCTGTTGCGCTAAAAGGTAAATTGAACAAAGAGGGGACTAAATTGACTTTTACCGGAGATTTTAATCTAAAATTGACCCAATTTCAGGTTGATCCTCCATCATTGATGGGGATAAATACGGACGATGATTTCAAACTGGAGTTCAAAGCGGTGTATCAATAGTCGAAACTGCTTCCGCCGAGAAATTCCCTGAGAACGGATGTAGGTGGGATCTCGGTTTCAGGGATAAAATTAAAGTAAGAGATGAAGATCAGAAGTCTCATCGCCTCGGCATATTCAGGTTCATTCTCCTTCACCGATTTCAGCAGAATATTTGCATATCTTTTCAAAACAGCCAATTCATAGGCCAGCGCCGAGTTGAAAATGATATCCGCGTTTTCCTGGTAGGGGAAGATGTGCTTTTCTTCGCCTCTGCGAACACTGGGCCATCGTTGGATCGTCTTTGTTGCACTGTAGCCCCTGTATTTGGCATCCCTGATCATCCTCCTAAGCAGCCTGTTATCAGTTGTTGGAACATAAGTGTGTTCATCCACAGAGATTTGCGTTAGTGCAGATATAAAAATCCTGAAACACTTTGCCGGATCTATCATCGGAATCAAACCCGGGTTGAGACCATGAATCCCTTCAATGATCAGGATAGAATCCTTTTTCATACACAAGAAATCTCCTTTGAAAACCCGTTCTCCTGACTGGAAGTCGAAATGTGGCATCTCAACCTGGTCACCGTTGAGAAGCTTCAGTAATATTTCGTTAAAAAATTGTACATCAATAGCTTCCAATACCTCAAAATCATAGGCGCCTTTCTCATCCTTCGGGGTGTGATCCCTGTCTACAAAGAAATCGTCGAGTGCAATCTGTATGGCATGCAACCCATTGACGGCTAATTGTACACTCAGACGTTTGCTGAATGTTGTTTTTCCGGAACTTGAAGGTCCGGCAATCAAAATAATGTTAACCGTACCACGTTTCTCCGTAATTATCGTAGCAATTTCTGCAATTTTTTTTTCGTGAAGGGCTTCTGATACTTTAATTACATCTCCGGCATCACCATTTGCTGTCATTTGATTCAAATGAGAAATATCATTAACACCCAGAATGGCTGTTCTTTGCTTGTGTTCCCTGAAAATTCCGAATAGCTTTTCTTGTTCGATGGCTGGTTCCAGTTCATCCATATTCCCGGGTTTGGGAAATCTGAGCAGCACCCCGTCGTAATATTTTTCCAGGCCGAATTTTGTGACTTGCCCTGTTGTTAGAAGCATGTGACCGTAGAAGAAGTTGAAATGGCCGTTTAATTCATAAACCGGCGCATACAATCTGCCGTAAGCTCTGAAAAGTTCGGCTTTCCTGGTAAGGCCCTCCTGTTCATATAATTCAACTGCCTTTTCGGTCAGCATTGCTTTTCGTTGGACAGGCAAATCCTGATGAATCAGGTTGTTCATCTCTTCTTTCATAAGCCAGATATCTTCTTCTGTCAGCTGATGATCCAGCTCTTCGATGCTGCAATAGTATCCCTTGGAGATGGCATGGTCGATTCTCAACTTTGCATCTGGCCAAAGCGTTTTTACTGCAGTGCAGAGAATAAAAGAGAGCGTCCGGAGGTAAATCCGCTGACCGTCCTGGTTGGAGTAGTCGAAGAATTCGATCTGTTTTGGTTTGACCAGTTCGAAATCCATTGGTTTCACCCTGTGGTTAACATAAGCCCCGCAAATAGATCCGGCCAGAGTTATTCCCATTTTTTGTGCAATATCTGACAGGGTAGTTCCAAGAGGGAAAATGGCGCTTGTTCTGCTATTGACGCAGTAAATCTCTATATTTTTCATACACACATGATCTAGGATGGTTCAAATTTAAGAAAAAGAGGGTAACATGCCTGATCCGGATAAAAAAAAAGCTCCGGAACACCCGGAGCCAGTTTATTCATTGGATACCAATTACTTCTTGTCCATCTTTTTTTCCAGTTCATCGAGACGGTCGTTGGCTGAATGAACCATCATGGTAATACGTACAAATGGTCCGGCAAGCAAGAATAGTGCCAGTGATACAGCAAATCCATGCCAGGCAAAAGGCGAATCTAAATTCATTAAACTGCAAACTATACCGGCAACGCCGATTAATGCTGCAACAATTCCTCCAGGTACTCCCAGCGGACATCTTAGTTTTTTCTTCGTTTCCATACTTAATACATTTTTAGTTTATTTATTAAATCTTGTTTTGAAGGCACCTCCCTGAAAACAATATTGTTGTCAATCAAGAGTGTTGGGACTGCATAAATACCTAGTTTCATGGTTCTGATCATGCCAGCCGGCATGTTGGCAAGTGAAGTTTCCAGTTTGAATTTATCTCCAAAAGCCGGCAACACTTCCAGAAGCATCTGCTTTAAGACCCTGCAGTTTGGACAGGTGAAAGTATAGAACATTTCAATAATTATCGGATCTGTTTTACTCATACGGATATAAACGGTTTATTTTGACGAAAGTTACAATTATAATAAGGCTAAAGGCTAAAGTAAGCCCAGCAAGTTGAGCCAAAATCAGCGGACAGAGGAGCCACCTTTATCCTTGGTTCCAAGTTCCTCCTGCAGATACCGGGCGGTATAGGAATTTTCGTTCTTTACCAGCTCCTCAGGAGTGCCCGAGCAGAGCAGCTGTCCGCCTTCCCTTCCGCCTTCCGGCCCGATATCGATAATATGGTCGGCCATTTTGATAACTTCCATGTTGTGCTCGATAACGATAACGGTGTTACCTCGTTCTACCAGCTTGTCAAGAACGCCCAGCAGTACCCGGATATCCTCAAAGTGGAGCCCGGTTGTCGGTTCATCCAATATATAAAGTGTCCGGCCAGTATCTCTTTTACTAAGTTCGGTGGCCAGCTTCACCCGCTGCGCTTCACCTCCCGATAGGGTTGTCGACGCTTGACCGAGTGTGATGTAGCCCAGACCAACCTCTTCAATGGTTCTAAGTTTGTGTGCGATGGCAGGGATATTTTCAAAAAAGGAAACTCCTTGCTGGATGGTCATATCCAGAACATCGCTTATAGATTTGCCCTTGTAACGTATCTCCAGGGTCTCCCTGTTGTATCGTCTGCCATTGCATTTGTCGCAGTGGACATATACATCCGGAAGGAAATTCATCTCAATGGTTTTCAATCCGGCACCTTCACATGCCTCACAACGCCCCCCTTTCACATTAAAAGAGAAACGGCCTGGCTTATATCCTCTTATTTTGGCTTCCGGCAGTAAAGTAAAAAGTGTTCTGATCTCAGTAAATACGCCGCAATAGGTTACAGGATTCGATCTGGGCGTCCTTCCAATAGGAGACTGATCGACCTGAACGACTTTGTCGAGGTTATCTATGCCTGTTATGGATTCGAAGGGCAGCGGATCATCAATCGACTTGTAAAAATGCTGACTGAGGATAGGCAAAAGGGTTTCATTGATCAAGGTCGATTTGCCGCTACCGGAAACGCCTGTCACACAGATAAATTTTCCCAGCGGAAAGTCTGCGTCGACAGATTTCAGGTTGTTGCCTGTAGCTCCTTTGATGGATAGTATTTTCCCGTTTCCGGCTCTGCGTTTGACCGGAAGTTCGATCCGTTTTTTACCAGTAAGATACTGAGAGGTCAGGGTATCAATTTTCAGCACTTCAGATGGAATGCCGGCAGCTACAATTTCTCCTCCGAAGCGACCGGCATGCGGACCCATATCGATCAGGTAATCAGACTGAAGCATCATGTCCCGGTCATGTTCCACTACGATCACGGAGTTGCCGGTGTCTCTCAGTTGCTGGAGGGAGCGTATCAATCGCAGGTTATCGCGGTGGTGAAGCCCGATGCTGGGTTCATCCAGGATATACAGAACATTTACCAGTTGCGAGCCGATCTGCGTTGCCAGTCGGATGCGTTGCGATTCACCTCCGGAAAGGGTCGCCGAGGGACGGTCGAGCGAGAGGTAATTCAGTCCGACATCGAGCAGAAAGCTCAGGCGTGTGACGATCTCTTTGTTCACCTCAGCGGCAATAAGAAGCTGCCGTTTGCTCATCCGATCCCCAATACCTGAAAAAAAGGCAGAGAGCTCACTGATATCCATCATGGCAAGCTCTGCTATATTTTTCCCGTCAATTTTAAAGTGGAGTGGTTCCTTTTGAAGACGTTGTCCGTTGCAGTCCGGACACTTGCAGGTTTTGTGAAACTGATCGGCCCATTTCTGGGCGCTTTTTGAGAGGTTGTCACCCTTTTGGTTTACCACATATTTGACAATCCCTTCGTAAGTCATCATGTAATCGATCGAGCTTCCCAACGGGGAGTTTTTTAACTGAATCCGCTCGCCCGTACCGTGAAGAATGGCATTTAGAACCTCATCATCGATCTCGCCAACCGGAGTCTTCATCGTGAAATTGTATTTCTCTGCCAAAGCTTCCAGTTGCCAGAAGATGAGGGTATTTTTGTATGGGCCCAGGGGAGCAATACCTCCCTGCATAATTGAAAGGCTGGTATCCGGTACGATCTTCGCAAAATCTATTTCGTTGATCTCACCCAATCCGTTGCATTTCTGGCAGGCTCCCTGGGGTGAGTTAAAAGAGAAACTATGCGGAGCCGGATCATTGTAAGAAATTCCTGTGGCAGGGCACATCAGATGCCGGGAAAAATAACGTACTGAGCCACTGTCGGGATCGAGTAACATCACAATACCTTCCCCATGCTTCATGGCCCTGTCGAGAGATTCGCGCAGTCGTTTGCGGTCTTTCTCCTCCACAACAAGTTTATCAATCACCATTTCAATGTGGTGACCCTTGTACCTGTCTACCTTGTAACCATGGGTAAGCTCAACAATCTCGCCATCTACACGGGCATGAAGAAACCCCCTTCTGCGGATCTGTTCGAAGAGTTCACGATAATGCCCTTTGCGTCCTTTTACGATGGGGGCCAAAAGGATGGCGCGCTTGTTGCTGTAGTTTTCAATGATCAGGTCAATAATTTGATCATCACTATATTTTACCATCTTCTCACCCGTATTGTAGGAGAAGGCCTCTCCGGCCCGTGCAAAAAGCAAACGAAGAAAGTCGTAAATCTCAGTCACAGTGCCAACCGTCGACCGGGGGTTTCTGTTGGTGGTTTTTTGTTCTATGGAGATAACAGGACTTAATCCGGTAATTTCATCTACATCCGGACGTTCCATGTTGCCGAGGAAACTTCTGGCATATGCCGAAAAAGTTTCAATGTACCTGCGTTGTCCTTCCGCGTAAATGGTATCGAAAGCCAATGAGGACTTTCCGCTGCCACTCAAACCGGTGATGACAGTAAGTTTATTCCTTGGAATCGATACAGTGATATTTTTTAGGTTGTGCTCGCGGGCTCCCCTCACTACTATTTTATCTTCGCCATCCATGGATTCGATTCAATTTTTATCCTGCCCGAAGGTGCGGGTGCCAGGTTCCGGAATTTTAAGCAGATAGCTTTTTTTGGAAGGATTCTTGAGATAGGATTGTCTAAGCCATGGATTAAAATACTTCAGGATCTTGTAATTAACACCATGTGCTTTGGCATATTCCGCGAAATTTGTCACACTGCCATCCAAAATAACTTCTTTGCAGATCAGGATCGGATATTTCTCCTCCTCTGTGACTCTAAAACCATACTTCTCAGGATTCTCCAGAATCAGTTTGAGGGCAAGAATTCTGTAAACATACCTGGAAGTCTCGTCGTTAAGCAGCAGATCGAAATAGTTGTTGCTGTCCTGGACCTCAGTCTGGTGCCTGATACCGCTAATTCCCGCATTGTATGAGGCTGCAACACTGATCCAGCTGCCATACTGCCGGTAAGAGCGATTCAGGTACAGGCAGGCCGCTTCTGTCGATTTTTCCATGTTGTACCTCTCATCTACCTCTGTACTGATCTCGAGACCGTTCTCCATGGCGGCTTTTTTCATTAGTTGCCACAATCCTGCTGCCCCGGCCGGCGAGACGACTTTTTCCTGAAATCCGCTTTCAGCCAAAGAAAGATATTTAAAATCGTCAGGAATGTTGTTCTTCTTCAGGATAGGTTCAATCAGATGAAAATACCGGACTGACCTTTTTAGATAGAGTATGGTTTGAGATTGAAAATAGCTGTTCACCAACAGCTCCCTGTCCAGGGACTCACGCACGTCAAAATTTTTAAGGGAAATCGTCTCTCCTGCAAAGACCATGGAAGCAGGTATTTCTACCGGACTGTTAAACAATTGGGTAGGTTTAGCCGGTTGGGGTTCTAAGGTACCTGAATTGATAAATAGCCCATATGATATGATGCATATCGCTGTTAGTGAGAGAAATACGGCGATTTTTTGAAGACTAATTTTATGGTTTAACATCTTTCTGTCCATTCGGAATTAACACTTGAATTAATTCGCAAAGATACGTCTTTACTGCGAGGCAGACAAAGATTTTGGAAAATGTGAAAATGTGAAAATGAAGCGCACTGTGATCAAAATATGAAAGGAGGAACGGTTTCCTATTTCCTTGATACTTTTTTAATATGTGGTAAGGATGGGGTAATTTGTACGATCCGTGATTGAACCTTGGTGACCGACTCTTCTAGTAGTTGAAGGAATAGGTGATACCCGTAAATATTCCCAGTTGTAGTGGTTTAAAATTGATCAGGTCATTGCTGCTGACTGAATGCATGTATTGTTTAACCCTGGGCTCGACTGTTAATACCAGTCTGTTGCCTAAGTCGTATCCAAATTCAAGACCTGCAGCCCCCGAATAGATTACATTCCTGAGATTGTCGGTATTCCCATTTGACAATTTGATGCCATTTTCGGTTATAGATGCGTTGTTCCCCACCAGAATATTGGTGCTGATACCACCTGTCAGACCAAAAGAGAGTTTATTGTCAATTAACCTGTAAGTCGCTTGGAGAGGGATTTCAAGATATTTAAATTCCTGTGCAATGTCAGAGGCAAAACTGGTAGTATTTGCAGGTTTCATTCCATTGGAATACACGATGCTTGAAATGGAAGGAAGATAGAGCGTGACATCCCTGCTGATATTTGCACTCTTTTCAACCGGTTGCAAATAAACAATCCCGGACGTATTATTCATGTAATAGTTGGTATGGGTGCTTTGACTCATCTGGGAGTATCTGATCCCGGAACTTATACTAACCCTTTTGCTGACTTTTAAGGAAGCGATCATTCCACCACTCACCGTGTTCATCGATTTCGAGTTTGTGCCTCCATTTATTGCAGCTGCCTGATTTTGTGAAGCAAACATAGGAGATACTTCAGCCTTGAGTCCCCAACTTGTTTTTTCCTCTTTTTTTGTTGAAGTGGCCGGATTAAATTGTGAATTTGCGAAATAGCGTGGTTCGCTCTTCTTTTGATATTTATCGGATTTTATTTCCGGCTTTGTCACTTCTTTTGAATCCGTTGTATTCCTGGATGTGGCTGCAGCATTTGTTACCATTTCGTTGGATGATACAGCGGTTTGATTTACAGTGCCATTATTTTTGGCAGAAGCAGATGCAACGCTGCGCTGTTTCACCGGTTGTTTGATCTTTTGCTTTTCATTGGTGGTTACTGCACGCGTACCCGAATTTTGCTGCAAGGCAACCAAATGATTCTTCTGTTCTTTGGAGACCCCGGGTGCACTGACTATATTTTGTTGAATTGGGGTAACTTCCTTTTGCAGCCGGGCCGGAGTTTTGTTTTCAGAAAATTCATTCAGGTGGCCGGAGTACCATCCTGCCATTGAGACAAGCACCATGGCGGCAGCAATACCGACATAGATCTTGATCTGGTTAATCTTTCTGACTCTGTTCCGGAAAACAACCTCCTGGCTAATCTGATCCAATAGACCAACCGGAGGATTCTGCTCGAAGCTCCCCAGTTTCTCCCGAAAGAGATGATCAATAGGATGATTTTCCGTCGTCATTTTACTTTTTCTGCGCTAATATTTTCTGTTCCAAAATTTTCTGCCACTTTCTTCTGTAAAATCATTCTTGCCCTGGACAAGTTTGATTTTGATGTTCCTTCGGTGATGTTCATCATTTCACCGATTTCAATGTGAGTATAACCTTCTATTGCGTACAGGTTAAATACCATTCTGTATCTGGGAGGTAAGGACTGGATCATCTCCATCAACTCATCTGCAGAAATTGACGATAAAGTCTCTTCTGTATATTCCATTGATTCATAAGCGCTCAAGTCTTCAACCGGATAAAGCCGATCGTTTTTTCTGAATTTTTCCAAGGCGGTATTGACCATGATCCGTCTCATCCAACCTTCGAAAGAACCTTTAAATTCGAACTGCTTAATCTTGGTGAATACCCTTACAAAACCCTCCTGCAAAATGTCTTCAGCATTTGCGGTATCTTTGGCGTACCTCAGACAGATCCCATACATCTTGCGCGAAAACAGACGGTAAAGCTCGGTCTGAGCTTTGCCATTTCCTTCCATACATTTTCGTATGATCTCTTCTAAGTGCGTCACTTTAGACAAACTGATAAATGGGTTTGTAATGATTTGGGTAAACCAAAATAATCTTCACAAATGTCATTAAAAGTTGCCCGGTACAAAAACAAAATCTGTCAAATAACTGGTTGACCTATTTTCATAACAAGTGACCAAACTTAAGACGTGAATTGTGATTAAAATGGTTGCGTCATGTTCGCAATTATTAATCTAAATAGTGGTTGGAAGATTATTCTTTATTTACCCATTAATTCTTCCAGTTTCTTGGCCAACTCCTCTCCACGAAGGTTTTTGGCAATTATTTTGCCCTCTTTGTTGAGTAGGAACGTGGCGGGGATGGAGGTCACACCATACTTTTGAGCGATTTCACTTTGCCAGAATTTCAATTCAGAAACCTGATGCCAAACCAGTTGGTCATCGGCAATGGCTTTTACCCAGGCCTCTTTTTCACGATCAAGTGATACCCCAACGATGTCAAACCCCTTGTCTTTATACTTTCCGTATAGGGCAACCACATTCGGGTTTTCGCGGCGGCAGGGCTGGCACCAAGCTGCCCAGAAATCGATCATTACATATTTCCCCCTTGTTGATGAGAGGGTAAACGTTGATCCATCCGGTGTAGGGAGGGTGAAATCCGGAGCCATCGAGCCGGTATCGGCAGCTCTTTTTTTATCGGCTATTTTCTTCAGTTCTCCTACATATAAAGAAGCATGAACCGAGGGATCCAGAAAGGCGATCAGGGTGTCAATTTCGGAGGCCGTAATGGTCTGGCCGAATTGCATCAAGGCAATCAGCGGTGATACGGTTGATTTTTTATGTTCACGAATAAAATTTTTGGCATAGACAGAGAGGTTCTGGGTCATGGCTTCATAATCAATCCTGGCTTTTTTCATCCCCTCCTGATCTCCGCTTTGTTGAGCTGACATGTATCGCTGCTGCATACCTTGTGCCTCTTTGGAAAGGCTCATCAACTCCTGCTGGTAAATCTTGAAATCATCGTTCGATTTAGAACCTTTGATAACGGTTTTATCGAGACTGTCTGCATAAGCCTGCAGCGTGATTGTTCCATTCTCGGCAAAGAATTGTGCAACCGTTTCCTGAGGCCCCATGGCAATAACACGCAATTCAGGCAAATCGGCTTTCCCCTTGAGCTGGAATTTACCTTTTGTGATGGTGGCAGAATCCTCAGCCACCCAATTGCCATCTGCAAATTTCATCAGCCTGATTTTTCCGCTATCTTTCCCTTTGATCTCCCCATTGATCACGAATTTATCGGGACTGGCACAGGAGATGATATAACTGGTTATCAGCCCTAAAAGCAACATTTTTTTAATCATCTGAGTATCTTTGTTTAAGGGTTGATCAGCAACCCGGGTTTATTATGAAGAGTTCAAAAATAGAAAACATTTTCAGAAAGAAGCATTTAATGTTTGCTAATAGCATCAAAATATTTTTCGAGCAATTCCTGCGCAGCAACAAACGGACTTAATTTATTCTCCGAAACAGATTTTTCGACTGTTACTATCGTGCTCTTAATCATTTTGTTGTGGTAGAAATTGTTTTTCAGATGATGCTCGATGGTCTCAAACATCCAGAACCGTGACTGGGAGGAACGTCGTTCTTCGAAGAACTTGTTCCCCTTTACCAATTCAAAGTAATCATCAAGACACTGAGCAATCTCCTCAATTCCTGTTTTTCGGAGGGAAGAGCAAACAAGAACCTTTGGCAACCATCCTGATAAAGTGGGGGGGAAGAGATGCAGTGCATTACGGTAGAGTGTCGCAGCTGTCTTTGCCCTGTTGATGTTGTCACCATCTGACTTGTTGATGACAATGGTATCGGCCATTTCCATGATTCCTCTTTTAATCCCCTGCAGCTCGTCTCCTGCTCCTGCTATTTGAAGAAGCAGAAAAAAATCGACCATCGAGTGAACCGCTGTTTCCGACTGTCCGACTCCGACAGTCTCAATCAGGAGGGTATCAAAGCCTGCAGCTTCGCACAAAAGGATCGTTTCACGGGTTTTTCTGGCTACTCCTCCCAGTGAACCTGATGAAGGACTGGGCCGGATGTACGCGTTGGGATCGGAAGCAAGCACTTCCATCCTCGTCTTGTCTCCCAATATGGAACCCCTGGAGCGTTCGGAGCTGGGATCGATAGCCAAAACAGCGAGCTTCTTCCCGATGGATGTAAGGTAAGTACCAAAAGATTCAATGAAGGTACTTTTGCCGGCTCCGGGTACTCCTGTAATACCAATACGGACAGATTTCCCGGACCATGGGAGACAACGACCAATGATTTCCTGAGCAATCCTCTGATGTTCAGGCTTATTGCTTTCTATCAGCGTGACAGCACGGCTCAGAATGGTGCGGTTCCCCTGAAGAATACCATCACAAAACTGATCGACGCTTAACTCTTTCCGTTTGTTCTTTTTCAAAAAACGGTGAACAGAATCAGCATTCACTGCCTCCGGCTGCTCAATGCCTTTGTTGACATTGATTCCGGCAAAAGCAGGATTGTTTTCGGGATGATAAACGTTGCGGTGTTCTGTCATTTTACCATAATTTGTTGTTAAAAAAACCTGCAGAGACGCATTTGACTCAGTCAGAACCATCCATGGTCACTGCTGATGCAAATGCGTCTCTACAAGCTTACAGATCCGCCTTAATTACATTACTTTGGTCACATTGCCGGAAATTCTTAAAATGGTGGTAGACTGGTTTGGATCGTTGGAAATAATGGTGATTGTCTTGTTCTGCAATCCCAGTTTGCCATTGGAATCGAAAATAACTTTCAAGTCAGTATCGGCACCAGGTTTGACCACATTGGTTGTAGGGTTGGCGGCAGTGCAGCCACACGATGCTTTTACGCTGCGAATCTGCAGGTCGCTTTTACCTTTATTCAGGATTTTAAAGGCGTATTCAACTTTTTTCCCCTCTTTGATTTCTCCAAAATCGTAAACGCGCTGGTTAAAATCAATGACTGGTGCATTCTGGAGCTCATTCTGAGATAGTTTAGAGAAATCTTCTTCAACTGTCGCAGATACATTGACTCCGTAGTTATAGTTCTCTTCGCCGTTGAAAATCAGATATACCCTGGCCATTTGAAAGCCAAGCTCTGCAATTTTGGATCCGTCAAAATTTATTACAATATAACCTGTCGCATTAGGCTCAACATTCGCAGGTACTGCTTTGACAGTAAGATGAGCAGGAACCCCCTTAAAGCCGATTTGGACCTTGCTCCCCGATGTATTGATAAATTTAAGCGAGTCGGTCTTCTTTTCGTTGTTTTTGATCCGAACCAGCGACAGGTTGTTGTTTAACATCCTGAGTTTTCCGAGATCAATCGGGTACTGCTCAGCAACAGTAAGCGTTTTGGGCACAACTTCACCAGCAATTTTCAGAACAATTGAACCACTGGGAATATTGGCCACGACGGTTACAGTCTTGTTGAAGTTTCCCGGACGATTCAGCGGATTGTAGGATACTTTGATGAAGCCTGTCTTGCCGGGCAAAACAGGCTCTTTGCTCCATTCAGGGGTTGTACAGCCGCAAGATGCGTTCACTGCGGAGATCACCAGCGGAACCATCCCTGAATTTTTAAAATTAAAGTTAAAGTCAGCCGGACCAGCATCTTCTTTAATCTTGCCGAAATCATGCTCTATTTTCTCAAATACAATTTCAGCCTTGGTTTGAGCTCCTGCATTCAATCCCACGAGGAGAAGCAGGACTAAAGTCAACAATTGAATCGGACATTTCATACGTAATTACTTTTAATTGATATTATGCGCTTAAATTATATATTAACAATTGTGCAATTGTTCATGCGATAACAATTGGTTGGATACAAAACTAAAAAAAGGATTGTTCTAATTCAAAAATTTGATAAATTATTCATCTCCAAAATATACCCCCATTTTTCTTGCTTTATCAATCAATTGGTCATTGGGATCAACCAGGCTAAGTTTTCCTCCAACCTTTTCGAGTGGGACTGAACCGATTTTTCCGTTTTGTATCGCGACCATCTGTCCATAATCCCCTTTGGCGATCAACTCAGCGGCATATGCGCCATAACGTGTAGCCAGTATCCGGTCCATGGCCGACGGACTTCCACCCCGCTGGACGTATCCCAGGCGGGTATCCCGGGTTTCAATACCTGTCAGGGTTTGAATTCTTTCTGCAATGTATGCAGAAGCTGACATATGAGCCGGATGTTCTATCCCTTCAGCTATCACAACGATCGAGTAGGGTTTTTTCATGGAAAACCTGTTCTCAATTGCCTTACACACACTTTCAATATTATATTTTATTTCAGGAATCAGGATGATGTCGCCACCTCCGGCTAAACCTGCATACAAAGCAATCCAGCCTGCATCATGTCCCATTACTTCGATCACCATGGCTCTTTGGTGAGAGTTTGCAGTTGTATGCAACCTGTCGATCGCTTCGGTAGCAATCGTTACTGCCGAGTCAAAGCCAAAAGTCACCTCAGTTCCATATACGTCATTGTCTATGGTTTTAGGTATTCCAATGACATTGATGCCGATTTTCTGCAGTTGCGCAGCGGTTTTCATGGTGCCATTGCCTCCGATACATACTACACAGTCGAGTTTCAGATCCAGGTAATTTTTTCTAATCAAGGCAGGCTTTTCGTTGGTCTCTTCTCCCTTCTCCATTTTAAAAGGCTTCTCACGGGATGTGCCCAGAATTGTTCCTCCCACTGTAAGAATTCCTGAAAGCTTGGCCTCATCCAGCACGATGTACTCTTTCCAGATTAGTCCGCTGAATCCGGCGGTAAATCCGATGACCTCCATCCCATGATTCAGAATAGCTGTTTTGCCTACACCGCGAATAGCAGCATTTAAACCAGGGCAATCGCCTCCTGCTGTCAATATACCAATTCTTTTAGTCATAATAATTAACTTTACGGGCAATTATACATTACGGATGATTCGATTACAAAGTTACAAGGATTCTCCGCTACATGTGATTAATAGCTTTGAAATTTTGATAACTCAATCTTTCAAACCTATTCGAACTTATAAAACCTATAAACAATTTAAACGCTTTAAAAGTTCAGTCAGGTGAGTAACCCGATTCATTGAGTATTTTGTGGTAGTCATTCTCTTCCATCAACTTCTGCAATGCCATCTCAGGGTTCTTTTCCATATAGTTTTTTATGATCTGCCAACCGATCCATACCCCTGTTTTGCCGGGTGATTTTTGTCCGAATGGAGTTGTAAAAGGTGCCGGATTGATAAACCGGACCATCTCCATGCGATCCCCTGAAAATAGCAGTCGTTTTTCAACAAGGTAACTCCACATCTCCGGTTCATGTTCCCTGCACCAGTCGAGCTGTTCTTTTTTATATCCGATTTTGAGAATTGCAGGTCCATCCGGAATAAGAGCATCCAGAAAATAGAGCAATTTACCCTGATAAATCATTTCTGATATCAGATCTTCACTGTTCCCCCTGTTCTCAAACTGTTGGGATATCCAACCATACATGGCGTCATAAATCAGTTTCCGGGGTTCCATATTCTCTCTTTTATAGACAGGTAATCCCAGCATGCGATAATATGGACAGTCCGAACCCAGATAATTGTCCAAACTTATTCCAAGGACCTGCGGTGTTTTTACGATGGATTGGTTGTATCCCGACAGATAGGTTACAATGGTAGGAACAGGTAATCCAGGATAATAATAATGATAATGCCTGAACGCTTCCTCAAGTTGCTTGAGGTATGGTTGAAAATTACTGAAAAGCGAATCAGATCTCATCTTAGCCTTTAAAATTGAGGGTTCACTTAGAAAAGTCAGCAGATAATTGGCATAGAGGGAGTCGCGGGAATCTCCTATGGCAAGCACCTCCTTGTTGTAAATACCAAAAAAAAGATCGTATTTTTTTTGCAGTTCAGGTATCATCTGGTCTGCATTTTGGCGTGTTACCCTGAAGAGATCCTGGTCAAGGCGTCCGGTCAGTAAGGTGAGCTTAATGCCTGAAACATTTATATTCAGTGGATTACGATTACAGGAAAACAGTATCGGAAGCAACAGGATGAGAATGATGTACTTTAATTTCGGACTCATATTAGTATATTTTCGAGGTTTTGGTGCAGGCGCGCATCTGAAAATGCACCTGTATCTCATTGTTTACGGGTGTGAATTTATCTATTTTTGTCTGTTCGGCCGACATTTACTGCTTTTGGTCGCAAAATTTCATATTATTGTTTTACCCTAGCAAAAGAGACCCATGAGGATTGCCCTGGCTCAGTTGAATTATCATGTTGGAAATTTTCCCCAAAACAGTGCCCGCATTATTGATGCAATAGGGAAAGCAAAACTCGAAGGTGCCGACCTGGTAGTCTTCTCGGAGTTGTCGGTTTGCGGCTATTATCCCAATGACCTGCTGGAAAGGCTTGAATTTATTCGCGAATCACTCGCTGCAATAGAGAAGATAGCAGCCATCTGTGACGGAATCGCTGCCCTGGTAGGAGGTCCCAGCATCAATCCCAGTCCAAAAGGGAAAATGCTTTTCAATTCGGCCTTTTTTTTGCAGGACGGTGCTATCAAAAGCATTCACAGCAAAACACTGTTGCCTACTTATGATGTATTTGACGAGTACCGGCATTTTGAATCCAACAAGGAGTTCAATCTCATTGAGTTGAAGGGATGTAGGATTGCTGTAACCATCTGCGAAGATCTTTGGTTCAACCAAAAGGTCATGAACTCTTTCGGAAGGGAGAATCTGTACGCAACCTCTCCGATGGAGGAAAACTGCAGGCAATATCCGGATCTGGTGATTAACCTTTCGGCTTCTCCATTCTCGTACCATCAGGAAAGATTAAGAAAAGACATACTGGTCGAAAATGCTGTAAAATATAAGGTGCCAATTATCTATGTGAATCAGGTGGGCGCACAGACAGAATTGATTTTTGATGGTGGATCAGTCATGGTTGATAAGCATGGCAAAGTTGTCAAAGAGCTGGCTTATTTTATCGAGGATTTTGCCGTAGTGGACACCTCGGATCAGGAGCTGAATGAAATACAACCCCTGACAGAAACATCCGATCGGATTTATCAGGCGCTGGTTTTGGGAATTTCCGATTATTTCAGGAAATCGGGTTTTCGGAAAGCTACACTTGGTTTGTCCGGCGGGATTGACTCTGCACTAACCCTGGTTCTTGCTGTCAGGGCTCTTGGAGCCGAAAATGTTAAAGTGCTGCTGATGCCGTCTCAGTATTCTTCAGACCACTCTGTAAACGATGCAGTTACACTTGCAAACAAATTGGGGATCGATTACGAAACGATTCCGATTCATGGGATTACCAACGAGTTTGAAAAATCGCTTGCCTCAATTTTCCGCGGTTTGCCCGCAGACCTCACAGAAGAAAATATACAGGCCCGCGTAAGAGGCTCACTATTGATGGCCTTTTCAAACAAGTTTGGCTGCATTGTCCTAAATACCTCCAACAAAAGCGAGGCTGCTGTCGGTTATGGTACTTTGTACGGTGATATGAACGGGGGATTATCGGTGCTTGGAGATTTGTACAAAACAGAAGTTTATCAACTCTCAAGGTTTATCAATAAGTATGAGGAGATTATTCCTGAAAATACGATCCTGAAACCACCTTCCGCAGAACTCAGGCCGGATCAGAAAGACTCTGATTCATTGCCGGATTACGAGCTGCTGGATGCCATCCTTTTTCAATACATCGACCAGGCCAGGAGTGTGCAGGACCTGATAGAATCCGGCTTTGAAGAAGCAGTTGTCAGAAAAGTGGTTTCACTGGTCAACCAAAACGAATACAAACGCTTTCAGGCACCTCCAACCCTGCGGGTCTCCTCCAAAGCATTTGGATTCGGACGAAAGATGCCTATCGTAGCAAGGTATCCGCTATAAAAGGACGGAGGGACGGATAAGACGGAGAGGGAAAGGACGGAGAGACAGATTCAAAGCTTTCTCTCCGTCTATCTCTTATCCCTGTTTATTCGTCTTCTCAAGCCTGGCCAGGTCGGTGATCTTGATTTTCCGGCCATCCATAGCGATGATTTTCTCGCCGGCAAAAGTTGAAAGGGTGCGGATGGCATTGGAAGCAGTCATATTGGATAGACTGGCCAAATCTTCCCTTGATAGGTACACTTTTAAGGTCTGGCCATCATTTTCGAAACCATATTTTTCCTTCAGAAACAGAATGGACTCTGCCAATCTGCCACGGATGTGTTTTTGAGTCAGACTGACGGTCCGGAGGTTGGAGTGACCCAATTCGAGCGCAAGGTCTTTGAGCAATGCCAATGCAAAATTGTGATTTTTCAACAACACATTGTACAAAATGTCGGGAGGAATCGTTACAATCTCAGAATCTTCGATGGCTATAGCTGTTCCGTTGTGGGGTTCACCTGCCAGTAAAGAGCGGTAACTGATCAGTCCGTCTTCTGTGAACATTCTGATAATCTGCTCCCTGCCACTTATTCCTTCCTTGATCATTTTCACTTTCCCCTCCTTCAGGTACTGCATACCGGCAGGAGTTTCTCCTTCCAGGAATATGTAATCATTTTTCCGGATACGGGCGATAGAAGAGTTCGCCTTGAGTATAGACATCTCCTCTGAAGTCAGCAAATTGAATATGCAGTTCTCCCCCTTGAATTGACTCTCAAAACCAAAATTATCGGACATTGTTCGGGAAAAATGTTTTATAACATCTCAAAAATATAAATTTCTTACCGCAATCCAAAATATAACCACTTTCTGCTATGCAATAACAAATAATCCCATCCCTTAACACAGATTACACAGATAAAAAAAGAACCAGGTGATCAGGAAACTATTCACCCATTTTCATATTTTGATACAGCACGCTTCATTTTCCTATTTCCACATTTTCCTATTTCCACTTTATTCCTCAAAGTAGATCCGTTTTACCCTTTGCCCAACGGTGGTGAGTACTTCGTATGGGATGGTGCCCATCCACCCTGCAACCTGACTGACAGATTGTTCCTCACCAAAAAGAAGGACTGAATCATCCTCCTGACAAGAGATATCAGTAACATCAGCCATACACATATCCATACAGACCGACCCGGTGATAGGGGCTGATTGCCCATTGATCAGAACCTTTCCTGCACCATTTCCAAGTCTTCTGCTGAACCCGTCGGCATACCCAATCGGGATAACTGCAATCCTGGTAAGGCGTTCAGCAACAAAACTTCGCCCATAACCCACTGTTTCACCCGGAAGAACAGTTTTTAGCTGAGAAATCGTAGATTTTAGGGTGGCTACATTTCTCAGTTGCAATGAATGACCGGAACTTGCACCATACAAGCCTATTCCCAGTCTCACCATATCGAGCTGCATTTCAGGAAAACGTTCTATGCCAGCAGAATTAAGGACATGTAACAGGATTTTGTATTCAAATGCTGCCGTGATGGGCTGGCATAACCGACTGAAAAGCTCAAATTGTTGACGGGTAAAATCATCATTTGCAGAGTCTTCACTCGCAGCAAGATGGGTGAAAACAGAACGAATGTAAACGGTCTCCCTCTTCCGGATGTAGGCTACAAGATCTTCAATTTCTGCAGCAGAATCAAAACCAAGCCTTTTCATCCCTGTATCGATCTTGATGTGGACCGGGAAGTTGCTGGCCGCACTTTTCTTCAGTGCTTCATCGAAACTTCGCAACAAGGAAAATCGGTAAATATTGGGTTCCAACCTGTTCTCAATCATGCTGCTGAAACTATGTTCTTCGGGATTCATTACCACAATGGGCAGTTCAATACCGGCATTGCGCAATTCTATTCCTTCGTCGGCAATGGCAACTGCCAGGTAGTCGACCCTTCGAAACTGCAGTATCTTAGCCACCTCCACAGAGCCGGTTCCATAGGAGAAAGCTTTAACCATGGCCATTAGCCTGGTCTCCGGCTTGAGTTGCTGACGGTAGTGGTTCAGGTTGTGAACCATGGCACTCAGGTTAATCTCCATCACCGTCTGGTGCCTCTTCTCCTGCAGCAGGGACGAGATCCTGTCAAACCTGAAATTTCTTGCTCCTTTTAACAGGATAAGTTCATCCCGGTAATCAGATTCCTTAAAATTACGAAGAAAGGCTTCTGTATCAGGATAGAAACTTCGCGATGGAACCTGAAACAGATTGCTGAAAGTGCTGATATTATGACCAACACAGATTATCTTGCTGATATTTCGCAAACGGATGTATTCTGCAACTTCCTTGTAAAGCAACTCCGGATTTTTTCCTGACTGAAGTATGTCCGAAAGAAAAAGGGTACTGTTAAGTTTCCGGGCATCTTTTTGCTGTTCCAGAAAATCGAGGGCATTGAGCAAGGAAGCAGTGTCTGCATTGTAACTGTCATCTATAATTGCACATCCATTGATTCCCTTTTTTATTTCGAGTCGCATGGAAACTGTAGAG
Source organism: Bacteroidia bacterium (assembly GCA_025358025.1). GTDB lineage: Bacteria > Bacteroidota > Bacteroidia > Bacteroidales > Prolixibacteraceae > CAINVV01. The sequence goes on from JANYKW010000087.1 coordinate 155,256, forward strand.
AGGTTCAGAAACTGATTCTCGAAACTGCTTGTTTGATACCCGGTTGCAAGGAGATAAGCCCAACAGTGAATGGCATTTTCAATGTGTGCTCCATCAGAGAAAGGGATGACGAGTGAAATAACCTTGCCATCGAAAAGTGCCTTGATCATCGTGTTCTGGGCGGATAGCTCTTTTGAAAGTATTTGAAGATCAGATTTTTCTTTTTCCGACCAGCAAAAAAAACGCGGACTTCCTGAATAGGCAATCTGAGATAGCGCCTGATGAACCAAAGCAAAATCTTTGCAATAGACGATCAGCCGGCAGTTTACAAAGAGTTTGACTTTTTCCAGCACCAGCTCCTCCAGGGAAGGGAAGTTCTCCAGGTGGGCATTCCCCAGGTGGGTAAAAATTCCGTGATCAGGATGCAAGATGGCCTCCAGCCTCTTCATCTCACCGGGTTTGGAAATCCCAGCCTCGAAGATTGCCAGATCAAAACTTTCATCCATCAGCCATACTGACAGCGGATTGCCGATTTGGGAATTGTAACTGCGCGGACTCCTGATCACATGGAGCCTGGACCTGAGAATTTCTGCCAGCCACTCCTTTACCAGGGTCTTGCCGTTGCTGCCAGTAATGGCCGTTACCGGATAACTGAACCGTCTCCTATGGTATGCTGCCAGATTTTGCAGGGCATCCAGGGTATTGTCGACCAAAATAAAGGAGGCTGTATCGTGATGACTATCCCATTCCGGAAGTTCTGATACTACAAAAGCCGCGACCTCCCTGTCGTGTGCATCTGTAATATAATGGTGTCCATCATTTCTTTCGTTCTTCAAAGCAAAAAAGAGGGTCTCTTTTCCCGAAAGGATGGTTCGGCTGTCGAAAGAGAGATAACGAATGGGATGATCCGCTGCCTTTCCAAAGTGAATAAGCCTGCCTTGGACGATAGCTGCAATTTCGGGCAGGGAATAAACGCTCATGTTTTTAGGTTTACAGTCATGAAACATTCACGGCAGAGCGGTTCATAGCTCTCTTTTTCGCCAAGAATGACCAGTTTTTCAGCATCAGTGAGTCTGTGACTGTAATGCGCAATGTGTCCGCAACGCATGCAAACGGCATGAACCTTCGTTACAAATTCGGCGCAGGCCATCAAACCGGGTACCGGACCAAATGGTACACCCCTGAAATCCATGTCGAGCCCGGCAATGATTACCCGGATGCCCATATCTGCAAGTTTGTTACACACTTCCACCAGATTTTCGTCAAAAAACTGGGCCTCATCAATACCGATCACATCGATATTCCCGGAGAGCAGCAGAATGGTTGAAGCGTTGTCAATGGCAGTTGACCGGATGGAATTTTCGTTGTGTGATACCACCTCGGTGAATGAGTATCTGGTATCAATGGTGGGTTTGAATATTTCGACACGTTGTTTCGCAATTTCAGCGCGTCGCAAACGACGGATCAACTCTTCGGTTTTCCCGGAAAACATGGAGCCAACGATGACTTCAATCCAGCCCCGTTTACGACCATTATTTAAATTACTCTCTATAAACATAGTTCAAAAATAGTTTTTTTCTGTTTCTTCCAATCATTTTTCAGGCAGGAATGGTGAGGTTAAATTTGTATTTTTACCAACTTCATTTCAATTTTGCGATGTTGTGACGATCTTTGTGTTTCTTTGAGTCTAAGCAAAACAGAATTACCAATAGAAAATATAATTGTATGGATAAAAAAATATGGCTGAAGGTAATCAGGGAAGAACTTGGATTACTGGACGAATTGGCATCTGTCATGATCCAGGATACAGAGCTGACCAAAGAGGAGGTTGAACTTGCTATCACCAGGTCAAGGATGATTACAAGAGAGTTTGAGATGCTTCATTCTCATATTCCTGAAACAGATTCCGCGAAAGACTTTAAAGTGGAATTTACTGTTCCTTCAGATACGGAAGCTTCAATGGATGAACTGGTTCCTGTTGTCGCCATTAACGGAGAAGTTCAATTATCTTTGGAGGCTGCAAAAGAGGATGCACCGGATGTTCTATCCCTCCCTCCCTCCGTCTCTCCGTCTTCCTCCCTCCCTCCTTCATTGCCTGAACCTGTTCCTCACAAGTCAATATTCCCCACGCCAGAAAAGGAGGAATCTACGCTACTGAATATTGAAACAAAAGAGGAGGAGCATACAATATATAAGTCGGCACCCATCAAAAGTTTGAAAGAGGGATTGATATTGAACGACCGCTATCTTTTTCAGCGCGAACTCTTCAGCAACGACAAATCCCGACTGGATGAAACAATTGATGCGCTGGATCGTCTCAAAAACATTCAGGAAGCAGTTGATTATCTGAAGGCCAATTTCAAATGGACAAAGAATGAAGCCTCCGAAAAGTTTGTGAAACTTGTAAAACGGCGGTTTCCATGAGTAAGCTCTACATCGTCCCCACACCCATCGGCAACCTCGAAGATATTACCTTCCGGGCGGTCAGGATTTTAAAGGAGGCAGATCTGATTCTTGCGGAAGACACCCGCACTTCTTCACACCTTCTTCGTCATTATGAAATCTCAACAAAACTTGCGTCACACCACAAGTTCAATGAGCACAAGACTGTTGAACGCATTGCTGATCAGATCCTTGCGGGTGATTCCGTTGCCTTGATATCGGATGCAGGTACTCCCTCCATTTCAGATCCGGGGTTTTTATTGGTGCGTACCTGTATAGAAAAAGGAGTCGAAGTAGAGTGTCTCCCTGGAGCCACAGCATTTGTCCCTGCACTTGTCAATGCCGGTTTCCCAAGCGATAAATTTTGTTTCGAGGGATTCCTTCCCCAGAAGAAAGGGCGTGAAAAGCGCATGACTGAACTGGAATCAGAAGGGCGGACGATGATTTTTTACGAATCACCCTTCAGGCTGGTCAAGTTGCTGGAGCAATGCGCGGCCCATTTTGGCCCGGAGCGGTTGGTTTCAGTCTCCCGCGAACTCACAAAATTATACGAAGAAAATTTCCGCGGCACCTGCACCGAAGTCCTGGCTCATTTTTCCGCCAAAACAATCAAAGGGGAAATTGTGGTCGTTGTTGAGGGCAACCAGGTAAGGAAATTCAATGAAAAAGATGATGATTAGGTTGATTTCAATTTATTATTTGCTTTCGCCCTTTCAGGGCTTTGGGCTTGTCGATTTTTTCTTAACAAAGGGCGTTGCCCTTTGCTACTGCTATCACCCATACAGGGTGTTCTACAATCGCCCTGAAGGGGCAAGAGCAACAGCACAGGGCATCGCCCTGTGTAATAAGGATGACAATATATAATCGCCCTGAAAGGGATTTAGCATAAAAAGGATGCCTCAGTCACTATCTAAAGTTTATGTCCACATAATATTCAGTACAAAACATCGGGCCTACCGAATTGATGACTATATCAAAACAGCGCTTTTTGAATACATTGGAGGGATTTGTAAAGGTTTTGAATGTAATCCTGTTAAAGTTGGAGGCTGTCAGGATCATATCCATATCCTTTGTTTGTTGTCAAGAAAAATTCCCCAAATGAAATTGCTGGAAGAGATAAAAAAGCAATCCTCAAAGTGGATCAAAACAAAAGGGAAAACCTATTCCGACTTTTACTGGCAGGACGGTTATGGGATATTTTCAATTAATCCAACCGAAATAGATGTTGTTACCAATTATATTGTTAATCAGGATGAGCACCATAGGCAAAAGACTTTTCAAGACGAAGTCAGAGCGTTTCTATTAAAATATAAAATTGACTTTGATGAAAGATATGTTTGGGATTAGTAGCCATTGTTTCATCTCATCACAGACAATATAAATGACTGTTAAGAATCAAAAATCAATTCATGAAATACACCCATCTATTCTTCGACCTTGACAACACCCTCTGGGATTTCAATGCAAATTCCTATGATGCCTTGTATCTGGCATTGAAGAAAATGGATATTCTGGACAGAGTTGGAGCTTACGACAGCTATTTCTCCATT